>WLDB01000059.1 GCA_009705035.1 Actinomycetota bacterium
AATATCGATGCAATCTCATTACAGCTCGAAGTCTCTCAAACACCAGTACGCGAAGCGCTGGCTCGCCTTGAATCAGATGGCTTGATTGAGAAGGTGCCACTTAAGGGTTATCGCGCCACTGAGTTACTTACATTTAAAGAACTCAGCGATCTCTTTCAATTTAGATTGCTGATCGAGCCTTGGGCTGCAGAGCAGGCTGCTAAGTTGATTGATAACACTGGAAAGACAGCGCTCAAGGCTGAGATGCAGAGCGCAAAGACCGCCATTAAATTCGCGGGAGAAAATCAATTCCAAGCTCTATCTGAACATGACTCACGTTTTCATACTTTGGTTGCCAGCATCTCAGGAAACCAAACTGTCGCCGATTTCTACGGACGCACACATTGCCATCTTCATCTCTTCCGCTTGTATATGGCAAATAAACTACATCGCATTGATAGTGGCTCTCGTACCGACTTTGTTAAAGATCTCTTTGAACAGTATTACCAAAGCGGTTCTGGACAATTGGCTATTAAAGAGCATGATGCAATTGCAAATGCGATATTGGATCAAAATGCTAAAGCTGCGAAAATCGCAATGCATGCTCATATCGAATCTTCGCTCAAGCGTTTCTCTCCAGCGGCTCAAGCCGCGCAGAAATAATTTCAAAAAGCTCTTGTAGCTCTTCCGAAACTCCGCTAAATTATCCTATAGGATTCTAACGAAGAGGGACGGTAATGATTTCAAAGATTAAGAGCATTGAGATTCGCGCATGTCGAGGCGGAGATGAACTTAAAGAACTCGATTCAGTTGCTGCGGTAAAACTTCCTGGTGGCTCTCGCCCTGACTTCACGGTCGTCACAATTACCACTGAAGATGGAGTCCAAGGCACATCCTTTGGTTTCGGTGCACAAGATGCTAAAGCTGCTGCTGCAACTATGTCACAAGTAAAACCATTCTTTATTGGTCGCAGCGCACATGACTCAGCTAAAAATATAAAAGATTTTGAACTCTTTGATCGCCGCTGGAACCATGTTCCTATTTATTCGTATGCACCGTTTGATAACGCGTGCTGGGATATCGTCGGCAAGATGGCGCATCTACCTGTTTATAAGATTCTCGGAGCTGCCCGTGAGAAGGTTCCACTATATGTCTCATCTATGTTCTTGCCAGGTCCTGAAGATTATGCAAAGCAAGCGCTTGAGGTAAAAGCAAAAGGCTATAAGGGTTACAAGCTTCACCCACCGGGAGGTTTAGATCTCGATATAGCCTGTTATCGCGCTGTGCGTGCTGCTGTCGGCGACGATTTCACGTTGATGGCTGACCCTGTAATCATGGCTTCATACGAGGACGCGCTCAAAGCTGGTCGCGAACTAGAACGCCTGGGATATAAATGGCTAGAAGAGCCGCTACTTGATGTTGATCTCAATAGCTTAAAGAAGCTGCGTGAGAAGCTAGATATTCCAATTGTCGGCACTGAAGTTATTGCTGGCAATCAATACGCTGTCGCCCACTGCATCAAGGAAGGCATCGTCGATATCGTGCGCACAGATGTATCTTGGCGAGCAGGTATTACAGCTGTTATGAAGACCGCTCATGTTGCTGAAGCATTTGGAGTTAAATGCGAGCTTCACACCACTATCTATCACGGCCTAGAGCAAGTTCAATTGCATCCGTCGCTAGCCATTAGCAACTGTGAATATTTCGAGACTCTCTATCCATTCGATGATTTTGAATTTGGTACAAAATCCAAGCTCAATATTGTCGATGGTTATGTGATGGCCCCTACCGGTGAAGGTCTCTGCATCGATTATGACTGGGACTTCATCGAAAACCACACTGTCGCGATTCTCTAGCCTCTCATTTAAAAGAGTTTATTGAGCAACGATATGTAGTAATGGTTGCCCTGCTGCATACCTTGCTACTTGTTCTTCAACTAACTTTCGCCCGCGCGGAATAAAAGCCTGACTATCTCCCCCAACATGTGGGGTGATAATTACATTGGGAGTTTTCCATAACGGATGTCCATCCGGCAAAGGTTCTGGATCTGTGACATCGAGAGCTGCGGTGATACGCCCACTTTCTAACTCTTTAATGAGAGCTTCGGTATCAACGACAGGTCCTCTGGCGACGTTAACTAACGCTGCACTATCTTTCATCGCGCGCAATCTGGTGGCATTCATCAAGTGACGAGTGCCTGCATTGAGAGGCACAATCAAAATAATCACATCAAAAGTCGGTAGTAGAGAATCAAATTTATCCATCGCAAGCGAACCATCGCGACCTGAGTTAGAAAAGGACGTCACGCGCACATCAAAAGGTGCGAGCATCGAAGCAATCATCTTGCCAATATTTCCAAAACCAACGATTGCAATATTTGAATCAGTCAGTGAAGCTTTTCTCTCATGCACCCATTTACCGGCAACTTGATTGCGGGCAAAGTCGGCAAAACCTCTTCGGCTAGCAATGGATAGCGCAACTGCAAGTTCGGCAGTCGAGGCATCATGAACACCAGCTGCGTTGCAGAGTGTTACTCCCTTAGGCAGGATTGCTAACAGGTCATCAACGCCAGCATTGGGAGATTGAATTACCTTGAGCGATTTCATCTGGCCGATCATCGAGATTGCAGCTGGTCCACCCATGTATTTCGGGACAAAGAATTCAATAGACTCGAGGTCGTTCGCATGTGGTGCTAACCCATCAGTGGCCACATGAGTAATGCCCAGCGGGAGGTTGAGATCAGCCCATTGGCTCCACATAATCGTCTTATCTGGGGAAAGTGGCTCCATATTGAAACGGTATCGGTATTTCTGAGCTACCTCAAGCACCAAAAGGCCAAAAAGTGTTGGTATGTATATTGACCGCTAAATCCGTAAACTGAGCAGGTGCGAAACTTGCGAATTAAGTGGCTGGCAGTTGTAACTGTCCTGCTGTCGCATATTATTTTTATTCCAGACGCATCTGCAAATAATTGCTCGGTAACTTATGGCACAGTTTCAGGAACTACTCGCTCTGCTCAAATCACAACTGGTAGTGGATGTGTGTGGGCCGTTCCGGCGGGCGTTACTTCACTGAGTTATTTACTTGTCGGTGGTGGTGGCGGTGGTGGAGGTGCCCGCGCAAGTGCGAACGGAACCCTAGGCGGTGGCGGAGGTGGAGCCGGCGGTCGAGTCTTTGCATCTACTCTCTCTGTTGTTGCAGGTTCGCAAATAACAATTACGGTGGGAACCGGTGGTGCTGGTGGTGCTGCGAGCACCGATGGTGGAAACGGCTCAAGTACCTCAATTACCTACCTTGGATCGAATACCACAGTTGGAGCTGGCAACGGTGGTAAAGGTTCGAACTCAACTTTTGATCAGGCGAATCTCTCAGGTGATGGCGGAGCAAACAATTTGTATAGCGGAGGTGCCAGTGATTGGGATGGTGGAGGCGGAGGTGCCGGTGCTGGTGGTATTGGACCAAACGGTATCGACATTGGCGGTCAAGGCGGTACCGGTGGTGCTGGTGGTATCGGAGTTTCAAGTTCGATCCTAGGAACTGCGCGATTTTTTGGCGGTGGTGGTGGCGGTGGCGGAACACCATCAGCAAACGCAAATGAGACAGATGGCTTTGGTGGTGCAGGTGGAAGTGGTGTCGGTGGTTCGGGCGGTGGTGGCGCAGGTGTTGCTCCTACAGCAGGTGCAGCAAATACTGGATCAGGTGGTGGTGCTGGTGGTTGGCGAAATACAAGTACTGACGCGCAACGTGCTGGAGCTGCTGGTGCAAATGGAATCGTAGTTTTCACTTTTACAAAGGCAACGGCGGCAAGTATTTCAAGTATTGCAATTACATCAAGTGCTGGTGCTGATCGTACTTATTCGCTAGGCACAACTATCAACGTCACAGTGGGCTTTAGTGAAACCGTCACGGTTACAGGGACTCCCCTTATACCGATTGTCGGATTGTCATCTCGTAATCTCTCATACTCATCTGGGAGTGGCTCTAGCACCTTAGTATTTGCATACACCGTGCAATCCACAGATTTGAATCTCACTGGCATCTCAATAACCGCGAACTCTCTCACGCTTAACTCTGGAACTTTTACTGATACTGGTGGGCTTGCACCAACGATTACACATTCAGCAATCTCTGCATCTAGCAACCATTTGGTCGATGGAGTAGCACCGACAATCTCAACAAGTGCAGCGATTAGCATCACCGAGAATTCGACAACTGTCGCCACGCTTGTTGCTAGCGAAACTGCAACTTGGGAGGTATTGGGCGGAACTGATTCTGCATTTTTTGCCCTTGAAACATCCACAGGCATCCTTAGTATCAGCTCACGCGATTTTGAAGATCCACAAGATGGCGGTGGAAACAATGTTTATGAAGTGAGCATTCGGGCAATCGATTTAGGTAGTAATGCCAGTACTAGTAGAACTTTCTCGGTCACAATCACTAATCTTGCAGAAGTCGCAACTATCGGAGCACCAACTCTTACCGCTACGGCCGCTAAAGGAATTAGCGTGAACATCACAATTTCTGTTGATGTGGCTGGAAAAGTTCGATTCTTTGTCAACGGTAAACGAATCGCTAATTGCCTATCTGTAGCAACGACAGGAACTGCGCCATCACTGACTGCAACTTGTGCCTGGAAACCCAGTACAACAGGTCGCACTACTCTCCATGCAGTCCTCACCCCAACTAGCAATCAATATCTTGGGGCGACTTCAGCAACTCTAAACACCTTTGTAAATCGTCGCACTAACACTCGCTCTTAGCCAATACCCTCTAAGGTAGCCCCATGAAAGCTATTCAAATATCTGAATTCGGCGGCCCAGAGGTCATGAAGCTCGTTGATATCGATCAACCAAAACCCGGTACTGATGAAGTACTTCTTGATGTCACCGCTATCGGTATCAACTACGCCGATACCCACCAGGTAGAAAATAGCTACCTCTCCCCGCAAGCGCTCCCACTTGTTCCTGGAATCGAAGTTGTTGGAACTCATGACGGAAAGCGTTATCTCGCAGCTGTTTCTTCAGGTGGGTACGCTCAGCAAGCAATTGCGCATACTTCATCAATTTTCCCTATTCCAGATTCTGTAACAGATGATCAAGCTCTCTGTATGTTGGTGCAAGGAACAACTGCATGGCACCTCTTAAAAACAATGGCGCATCTACAAAAAGGTGAGAGCGTTGTTGTCCATGCAGCTGCCGGCGGAGTTGGAACTCTCGCTATCCAGTTAGCAAAGCTTTGGGGAGGCACCGTAATTGCAGTTACTTCATCACCCGAAAAGGCAGCACTTGCTAAATCTTTGGGGGCAGATGCACTCGTTGATGCAAGTGAAGTAAATCTAGCTAAAGCTATTCGTGCTGCTAATGGTGGCAAGGGCGTAGATATCATTCTTGAGATGGTGGGTGGTCCAACCTTCGATCAGAGTCTGTTAGCTCTCGCAGATTTCGGCCGGTTGATTACATTCGGCATGGCATCTCGCACTGCTCCAACCGCTATTCATCCGGGCGCGCTGATGCACGGATCAAAGACAGTTGCAGCATTCTGGCTGGCAAATTGTTTTGGCAAGCCAGCGCTATTAGATGATGTTCTCGTCGAGCTCTTCCAACTAGTTGCAGATGGAAAGTTAAAGCCGATTATTGGTGCGACTTATCCATTAGATCAAGCAACAGATGCTCACCGCGCCATGCTTGGACGCAGCACTACTGGAAAAATCGTACTCAAGCCTTAATCCTTAATAAAGAATTAACGACGACCACGACCTCCGCCGCCACTGCGATTACCGCGGTAGCCGCGACCTCCGCCACCACCTGATCCACCACTACGTGGTGAACGCTTAGGTTGTTCAACGATTGGTTGAACGTATGGAATACCTGAAGGTTGCTGTGCACCTGTTACGCGCATCAAATCTTCGCTGCCTGGCTTTACATAGACAGTTGAAGGATTGACGCCAGCACGAACAGCAAGACTCTTTACAGATTTCTGCTGACGCGTTGTTGCGATAGAAACAACAGTTCCTGATTCGCCAGCGCGAGCTGTACGACCGGAACGGTGGAGATAATCCTTGTGATCTTGTGCTGGATCTACGTGAACAACAAGGGAGATTCCATCAACGTGGATTCCGCGAGCAGCCACATCTGTAGCAACAAGTGCTGCATTTTCGGACTCTTTAAAGAGTGCCAAGGTGCGGGTACGAACAGCTTGTGATTTACCACCATGAAGTGCACCGACAGCTACTCCTGCATGAGCAAGTTTATCTGCCAAGCGATCAGCACCGCGTTGGGTCTTTACAAAGAGAATAGTCTTTCCATTACGAGCTGCAATCTCTGCAGTGACTTCATCCTTTTCAGCCGGATCCATAACAATGAGGTAGTGCTCCATTGTTGAGACAGATGCACGGTCATTCTGCAATGAGTGTGTCTTTGGGTTATTGAGGTAGCGACGCACAAGTGCATCTACACCGCGGTCCAAAGTTGCTGAGAAGAGCAGACGCTGTCCGCCTTGTTTTGCCTGATCAAGAATCTCTTGCACTACAGGCAAGAAGCCCATATCTGCCATCTGATCTGCTTCATCAAGAACGGTAATCTCTAATTGATCGAGCTGAACTTCACCCTTATTTAGGAGGTCAATTAAACGACCGGGTGTTGCCACCAAGATTGCTGTTCCCTTGCGCATTGCAGTGATCTGCTTTGCATATGACATTCCGCCAGCAACCACGACAGATGCGTGGCCGACTGAGCGAGCAAGTGGAAGTAATACTTCATCAATCTGTTGTGCGAGTTCGCGGGTTGGAGTCAAGATAAGAGCAAGTGGCTTATGAGCATTTGCTTGGCGACCTGCGATATTTGAAAGTAGAGAAAGGCTAAATGCCAGAGTCTTTCCTGAGCCTGTCTGACCACGACCCAAAATGTCATGTCCAGCAATAGCGTCAGGCACTGTTGCTACCTGAATAGGAAATGGTTCGTTAATACCTTGCGCACTGAGTGC
>WLDB01000006.1 GCA_009705035.1 Actinomycetota bacterium
TCAAATTCAGAGATTTCCAGCCGCATGGAAGTCGATCTGACAACAAATGACGGAACCGGCACAACGATTCCTTTGTTGGTTGCCAATATGACTGCTATCGCAGGTCGTCGTATGGCAGAGACAGTGGCTCGACGTGGTGGCATGGTTGTTATTCCGCAAGATATTCCACTCGAAGTTGTTGCAGATGTCATCGCTTCGGTAAAGGCAAGTCACACATTCTTTGAGACACCAATTACTTTAACTCCACAGCAGACCGTTGCCGATGCTGTCAGCCTGATTAATAAGCGCACACATGGTGCAGTAGTAATCGTTGAAGGCAAGAAGCCAATCGGAATCGTCACAGAAGAAGATTTGCAGAGCGTTGATCGCTTTACTCAACTTGGCCAGGTAATGACTCAAGAGCTCACCACTATGCCTGATTCGCTAGACCCACGCCAAGCCTTTGATTTCTTGAGCGATAACTTGCGCGCCGTAGCACCTGTTGTTTCGGCAAAAGGTGATCTCGTCGGAATCATTACTCGCGTAGGCGCACTTCGGGCTACTTTGTATCAGCCAGCCCTCGATAAGGCAGGCAAGCTTCGTATTGCTGCAGCAGTTGGAATCAATGGAGATGTGGCAGATAAGGCGAAAAAGTTAGTTGCAGCCGGGGCTGATGTGCTTGTTGTTGATACTGCACACGGTCACCAGAAGAAGATGATTGAAGCGCTGCAAGTGATTTCAAAGCTCAAGCTTGGTGTGCCAATTGTTGCTGGAAACGTTGTTACTGCCGAAGGCGTTCGCGATTTAGTAGCTGCTGGCGCTGACATTATTAAGGTAGGCGTTGGACCAGGAGCCATGTGTACAACTCGTATGCAGACCGGTGTTGGTCGTCCACAATTTTCTGCAGTTCTTGAATGTGCAGCAGAGGCGAAGAAATTAGGCAAGCATGTCTGGGCTGATGGCGGAGTGCGCCATCCGCGCGACGTTGCGCTCGCGCTCGCTGCCGGTGCATCACAGGTAATGATTGGTTCTTGGTTTGCCGGAACATATGAATCACCTGGCGACCTATTGCGTGACAGTGCAGGACGTCCCTATAAAGAATCTTTTGGAATGGCTTCAAAGCGCGCAGTTAGTGCTCGCACATCACAAGAAGATGCCTTTGATCGTGCACGTAAATCACTATTTGAAGAAGGAATCTCTTCATCAAAGATGTATTTAGATCCAAACCGTCCTGGTGTAGAAGACTTGATTGATGAAATTATCTCTGGACTTCGTTCATCATGTACATATGCAGGGGCGCGATCACTCGAAGAGTTTGCCGATCGCGCACTAGTTGGAATTCAATCTGCATCAGGTTATGCAGAAGGCCGACCACTTAATCAAAGTTGGAGAAGTTAATTACTAAATAAGCGGTATCCAACGCCACGCACTGCGTGAAGTACCTTTATATCACTGACTTCACGGATCTTCTTGCGGATTCGTGAAGCATGAGTGTCGAGTAAATGATCACTCGAATACTCCAATGAGATGCCAACTTTCTCAGAGATCTGCTCTCGGCTAAAGACTCGTTTTGGGTTGCCGATGAGCAGATGGAGAAAGTCGAATTCGGTTCGAGTCAGTTCAATTTTTTTGCCCTCTATCATCAAATCACGCGTTTCGGTATCGAGTGAAAGAGCTCCAGCGATAATCAGCGAACCAGAAACTAAATTCTGCGCCGCGCGGTGACGTATCTGAGTTGTTGTTCGAAGAGCGAGAATGCGAGCTGAGACAGGTTTGGTAATGTAATCATCTGCACCGGCGGCAAGGCACATCGCTTCATCCATCTCCTCATCATGGCTGGTTAACATGATTATCGGAATAGTTGAAACCTTACGTATCTCTCGGCAGACCTCAAAGCCATCAGGTTGGCCAATTGATAAATCAAGAATAATCACAGCCGGTTCTTTTCTGCGGAAGATATCGAGCGCCTGGTTTCCGTCGGAGGCTTCTATGACATCAAAACCTTCTGGAGTCAATGCAGCACGAACAAAGAAGCGAATGTCTTCATTATCATCAACAATTAAAATCTGATCTTTACTCATGAGTTTTATTGCCCATCTCTTCTGCGGCTCTTTTTAAAAGTGTGACGAGACGATTCTTCTCAATTTCAAAACCTTCTAAATCTGCACCCCCTGAATCTAAAGTTTTAGAGTATTTCAGTAATTCTTGAGCAGCCTCTTCGAAACCGTAGAGCCCGATGGCTCCACCGATTGTATGAGTGACCGAATGTGCAGTCGCTGGAGATGCATCTTCGAGAGCATGGATGGCACGTTCGATGACATCACTACTTCGTTCACGAATCAACTTCTCGTAATCAGAGAGGTAGAGGGGGATAAGAACGGTAATTTTTGTTCCCTCCCCGAGGGTCGACTCAATAGTCAATTTACCTCTGTGGAGATCGAGTATCTCCTGCACGATAGCAAGGCCTAGTCCTGTTCCGGGATATTGGCCAGAGTCAGTGTTTTTCGCACGAAAGAAGCGAGTAGCAAGGTTTTCGATATCTTCTTTAGGGATTCCGATTCCAAGATCCTGCACAACAATTCTTGCAAATTCATATCCACCTTTTAGAGTTGTGCTATTTAATGAAACCTCAATTAATGAGCCTCGCGGGCTGAACTTATTTGCATTTCCTAAGAGATTGATAAAAACTTGGTTTAACTGTCCCGGATCTCCTTCGACAAAGAGCTCTTCATCTGCCTTGAAGGTAATCTTCTGAGAAGATTTTTCGATGGCAGGGGCCATGATAAACATGGCGTTGTCGATGATTTGATTTATCTCAACCTTTTCGGTGGCCTTGTGGCCTTTATTTGAATCAATCTTACTTATGGAGAGAATACTTTCTACGACATGTAGCAAAATTTGAGCGTTACGATCGAGGATTTCTAGATATTGCGAAAGGTCTGCACTTGGATTTTCTTCTCGAAGCTCCCTTACTAGGTCTATGTAGCCAATTATTGAAGTCAGTGGGGTTCGAAGTTCATGGTTGACTGTTGATATAAAAGCATTCTTGGTTTCATTTATATCTTGTAATTCAATAACAGCTTGCTCTGCTGCCTTTAAGTCGGCCAAAGTCTTATCTAATTGCAACTGTTCTTCTTCAATCTTCTCGCTGGCGATACGGTAATTTTTGAAATTTGTGCGAGCGTTGAGTAGGAGAAAGAGCGTTCCAGTTATGATAAAGATAAAGAATAGAAATAGATTTCTTCTATCCTGTTCTGCAACTCGTTTGGCATTATTAACCATTTCGCGATCTACAGTTCTTTGATATGAAACAACAAGTGCGCGAGATTGGGCAAGAATCTCATCAATAATCGGCGAAATCTCTCCATTAATTTCTGAATGGGTCGCCTCTGGAAGAACCCCTGGGGGTGCCGACGCAACGATTTTATCTGCCGCGTTGAGCGCGGTCCAGTATGGCGCTTGGGCACGCTCTCCCATAGAGCGTCCGCTGGTATCAATTACAGCTAGGCGCTGGGCGAGGATGTTTCGAGCTATCTGAACGCTTCGACGAGAAGTTCCACCGTTGGACCATTGCGCCAGACGGGTGGCATATACAAGCGTTTCTCGCTGGGTAAAGATAATTGAAGCGGCTGGGGTTTCAACATCGCTGAGGACTTTTGCCTTTTCAATAGTTGAGTTTGATTGGGTGAAGGAGAAAAAACCAAGAGCAAGGATAGAACAGCAGGCAATAGCGAAGATAAAGTATTGAATCTTGGTCACGTGAAAGCGAGGAAAAGAGCGATGACGCATCTGTGCTCGTAACCTAGACATTGCCCTACTTTACGCTGAATGATGCAAGAGACCAGTTCCATGCATCGAGATAAGTTGCCCACTTGCTTTTATCACTAAATACGATTCGAAGAGGCCCGCCTTGATCATATGAAATCTCTGCACCATTGCGCTTAATTGCTATAAATGCACCAGCTTCTATGAATTTACTTGCGGTATTGGTATAGGTGTAATCGTTGAGAGCAGTTGTTATCACTTTATCTTTCCCTGAGATACCGGCCAGAGCGAAGAAGTTTTTCATAGGAACCACAGTAAAGGTCTGGCGTTTCTTAATAAATGGCTCATAAATCGAGATGGTGGAGCTCTTCATCTTGAGAAGACGAGAAACGGTGAATCCAACTTCTCGACCACCCTTTGATACTTTAAATATAACCTCGTTTGGCCCTGCAGGATCTACCGTGGATGTGCCGTAAGGATTATTATCGGCTGCGAAGGTTACTGGTGCTGTTGTAATTAATAGCATAGCTATTAACGTTGCAGTCATTATTCTTTTCATTCTCATCACATTCTCTCCGAAATATCTTCTAGTTTGAGGTTGGTAGTTGGAGGATAGAGCGGACTTTCTCTCTGATTGTTGTCGCGCGAAATGGCTTTATTACATATGAGCTAGCTCCTGCCGCCAGCGCTGCATCAATATCCTCAGTTGAAGATTTAGCAGTAATCATCATGACGGGAATCTCACGGATAGCTTTGTTGGAATGGGTGCGAATTTCGGCGAGAACCTCGATGCCAGATTTTCCAGGCATCATTACATCGAGAAGTACAAGATTGATTGGATTATTCTTGAGGATAGCGAGAGCATCCTCACCATTGCTCGCTGAAAATACGTGGAACCCATCGGCGCTGAGGAAGAGCACAACGAGATCACGTACATCATCGTTATCGTCAACCACGAGCACATTCTGTTTATCTTGAGCCATATGTGTACTTCCCATCATCGAATGGAGATGTTCTAAGAGTAGGTTCTCTCTTAGGTGAAAGCCACCGCCTGATAAGAGAATTCGCTTTCTTATATCGATGAAGATGCAATCGTGAACTTATCGTGAGGTTTGACCTCTACATTCAAAACATGGCTCAGGAGTTGAAAGTTTCAAGAAAGGCACGTTCTGCGGCCTTTCTTGCCCTTGCACTCCTTGCAGCTCTGATTCCTGCGATTCTCACCAGCCAATATGGCTTTGGATTCTCACCGATTCTCACAGGTTCGATGGCTCCCACAGCTAATCCAGGAGATCTCTTTATCACTCGTTTACTTCCAGCATCAGAGTTACAGGTCGGCGACATTATCGCCATTAACAATCAGATCACTGGTACTTACTACTCTCACCGTATCCATGAATTGAGGAGCGTTAATGGCGCTATTCGGATCATCACAAAAGGTGATGCCAACGAGAGCCCCGATCGCGAACCCTTTATGGTTTCTCCAGTCGGCAAGGTATCTAAGATTATTAAAGCTCTTCCCAATATTGGCCAGCCAATGGTTTATATAAATACCGTTCAAGGACGTCAAAGCGCTGCAACATTTCTAGTGCTCTCAAATGTTCTAGCGCTCTTTCTCATCCTCTTTCGAAAGAAGATCTTCTTTTCTTCAACCCCTGAGAAAGTTTATAAAGAACTTTTCATTGAAGAACGGCGCAATACCGCGCAATACCGCGAACTTATCGATAACTTGCAAGAGTCACTTGCTATCGAGAGGGAAGAAAATGAGAAGGTAGGAAGCAAATATGAATAATCTAGGATCAATCATCACAAGAGGCGCAAGTAATTTGGTGCTCAAAGTTCTTATCGTCGTTCTAGCGGCGATCGGTGGTGCCGGACTTGTTGCCTCTAACGTATTTGCAGCACTTACCGCTACTGCCACCAACACCTCGGGAGGATCAGTCACTACAGGTACACTCAAACTTGTCTTGGCCCCTTCAGGAGTCTCTGGTATCACTGGTGGATTTACATCACCGATATCAGCGATGGGTCCTGGCGATACCGTCAATCGTTATATCGATCTCAGTAATACTGGCACGCTGGATGGCGCTTCTCCTACACTCCAGATATTTACCTCTGACTCGAATACTCTCGTCAATAGCCCTAGCGCAGGTCTTCAAGTAACCATCAGCGCATGCACGGTGGCATGGAGCAATACAGGCACATGTAGCGGAACTACATCACCTACCCTCGCCGCAACTGCAGTTTCGACGCTTAAGGGTGCAGCCCAAACCATCACATTGCCATCGGTCTTGGTAGGTGGCGTTAACTATCTCAAAGTCTCAACAGCACTTCCTGCCGGAACAGAGAATGTTCTTAATGGAGTTCTCCCGGTCGGAACAGTACAAGGCCTTACTGCAGCTCTCACATGGACCTTTGTGATCCAAGAGCGAAGTGCAGTAACAACAAATAGTTAATTCAAACGAGTTAATTAGAGCGAATTAATTGAGTGACACAATTGATATATAAAAGAGAAGAATTGGTGGAAGGGGAGGGAGATGGGTAGCAAGCGTCGGACTGCATCTCTCGTCGCCACTGCGATGGGCGCGTTATTACTCGCGCCCATCCAGTCAACAACAATCTCGTTCGCCTCACAAGCGACAGCAAACCCCTCAACGCTCTCGCTCAGCACAGGTAGAATGGAAATTTATGCTGGTGACACCTCCACCGCAATAAATCCCTTTAGTTCCCTCACTACGCCAGTAATCAATGGGCGCGCAAAATTCTTTTACATTATCAATTCGGGGAACTTCGGCCTCTCTCGCTTTACAGTTACATTGACTCTTCCAGCGGGTACTGCAATCGCGAACTTTCGTCGCTGTGGCCCTAACATCGACTTTGTCGCCAATGACACCTGTGGCAGCGGCGGCTATTCCAGCCTCACAATCTCCGCTAACTCAGCAACAACCTTCATCCTTACCTTGCCAGCAGGATCCTTCTATGCGCTTCAATTAAGGCAGAATAAGAACACCAACCTCGTCATCAATATCTCAGCCAATAGCGCTCATATCAATACTTCAGGTGTTACCAACTCCTAACCGCAGGTAAACTAGAACCCTGATGCTTAAGGGGTGCAGTCGGTGAAAATCTACAAAATTGCGATTGTTGGTGCCGGTCCTGCCGGATACTTTGCAGCCCAAGCGCTTCAAAATCTCGCCACAGAAGAGATTTCTTTCACGATTGACATGATTGAGCGACTTCCTACTCCTTGGGGTTTGGTTCGAAGCGGAGTTGCCCCCGATCATCCAAAAATTAAGTCGGTATCGAAAGTCTTTGAAAAAGTTGCCACAACAGATGGATTTAGACTCTTTGCAAATGTCGAGATGGGTAGCGACGTTACAGTCGAGCAGCTAAAAGAACGCTATGACGCAGTTGTTATTGCAACGGGTTCTGCCATTGGAAAGAAGTTAGGTATTCCAGGAGAAGATTTGCCTGGCTCGATTTCAGCTGCCAGATTTGTTCCTTGGTATAACGCGCATCCGGATTTTAAGGATGAGGCAATTAACTTAAATACCGAACAGGCTGTTGTAATTGGTGCCGGCAATGTCGCTATGGACGTTGGACGCATGCTTGCTCTTGAACCTTCTGAGCTAGACCCAACTGATACGGCAGACCACGCAATCAGCGCACTCAAAGCGAGTGCGATTCGCAATGTCGTTATTAGCGCAAGGCGTGGAGCAGAAGATGCTGCCTTTACTGCACCAGAGCTACGCGAGCTACCAAAACTTGAGCACACAAATGTGATTATCAATCGCAAAGATATTGACGATGCATTTGCTCGGGTGGGCGATTCAATTGAAAAAGAAACCAAATCTAATCTCGATGCAATGGCCTTAATTGCCGATAAAGAAGCGACAAGCCATGATCGCACACTGACTTTTCAGTTCCTATCTACTCCTATCGAAATCAAAGGCAACGGCAAAGTTGAAGAAGTTATTTTCAAGCGAACCGGAAGCGATAAAACCTTCTCAATTAAATGTGGCTTAGTAATCACTGCTATTGGCTACGAAGCTGCTTCACTCGAGGGTATTCCTTACGAAAAAGGTCGAGTCGTAAACGTTGATGGCTATGTCGCAGATAACCTTTATGTTGTTGGTTGGGCAAAACGCGGACCTTCTGGAGTAATTGGTACCAATAAATCAGATGCTGCAGATGTGATGAATCTTTTGATAAGTAAGTTAGATCAACCCAAAGGCAAGGGTGATGTCACCGAGATAATTAGCCACAATAAAGTTGTCACCCAATTGCATTGGCAATCAATCAATGACGCAGAGATTGCAGCAGGTGAACCGCTCGGAAAGCCTCGTAGAAAGGCTGTTTCGCGCGAGGAACTACTCAATTTGGGCGCACTCTAATAAGAAGGTATTATTCGCATCTGCATTAAAAGTACAAATAAATAGGCGTGCGTAGCTCAACGGATAGAGCATCTGACTACGGATCAGAAGGTTAGGGGTTCGAATCCCTTCGCGCGCACAAGTTAAGCCTCGGGTGCCTTTCACACTCGGGGCTTTTCTTCTTTTGTAGAAGAAACGAAGGTATCTTTAAGGGGTGCAAAGGTTTATGAAATCATGAGTTTGATGACTCTATCCATTGATTGCGGTGGGCTATTTCTTAAAGCTTGTGTTCTTGATGAATCGGGAACCATGCATGCAACGCCTATTCGTATTGAAACTCCCTATCCGCTCTCAACTGAAAAATTCCTTGAGACTATGGAAGCAATCAAAGATCAGCTTCCGAAAGCTGATCGAGTAACAATCGGTTTACCCGGAATGATTCGAAATGGTGTTGTTGTCGCTACTCCCCACTACATCAATGAAGCCGGTCCTCACACCCGCATTAACCCTGAATTGAAAGAGCAATGGTGGGGTTTTGATGTACAGGCCGCGATTACTAGTCGTCTAGCGATGCCGGCAAAGGTTCTTAATGATGCAGAGGTGCATGGTGCAGGAATAGTCACTGGTTCAGGGCTAGAGATTGTGATTACTTTAGGAACCGGTTTGGGATTCGCCGTTTTTCACGGCGGAAAACTATCTCCGCACTTTGAACTTTCTCATGCAACAGTTCGTCGAAACACTACTTATGACACATGGATCGGCGACCGTGAAAGACACCGAATGGGAAATACATTCTGGTCACGCCGTGTGAGGTTAATGGTCTCTGAACTAAGGCCAGTCTTTTTATGGGACCGCCTCTACATAGGTGGCGGAAATTCGCACAGTATCCAGCAACGCGATTTAACCCTGATGGGCGATGACATTGTGATTGTGCCTAACTCTGCCGGTGTAGCTGGCGGAGTGAGGGCGTGGCAGCTCTAGTTAGTTTTACTAGTTTCTAATAGCTTTGGCAAAGTCAGCAAAATCTTCAACCAAGATATCAATCTCAGTCTGAGTATGTGCCAACGAAATTAACCACTGCTCATCAAGACCCGGAGGCGTGATGATTCCGCGGTTGAGTGCAAATAACCAGTGAGCTTCAGCAACACCGAAATCAGTTGCTTTGTAATCACGATAATTGCGAACCGGCTTTGTTGACCATGTAACACAACCTTTTACGCCAAAACCAACGGTATGGGCAGGTAATTGGTATTCATCAATGATGTCGCTAATGCGCTCAAGAGCTTGGAAATTTAACATCTCCGCTTTCTCGAGTGTTTCAGGAGTTGCAATGCGATCGATTGCACGAACTCCTGCCATGGCAAGAGGATTGCCGTTAAATGTTCCGAAGTGGGCCATCTTATTGTTTGTAACAAAATCCATGTACTTCTTCTTACCGCCGAATGCAGCCAGTGGAAGTCCTCCACCGATTGATTTTGCGAGAGTAATCAGGTCGGGCTTTACACCAAGGCGCATTGAAGCACCATTGGCACCAGCAGTCAGACCAGTTTTAACTTCATCAAAGATAAGAACTACGTTGTATTGATCGCAAAGAGCGCGAACTGACTCAAGATAACCAAGGTCTGGAAGAACGATTGCAAGGTTTTCTAGAACCGGCTCAACGATAAAGCAGGCAATTTTCTTTGCATTCTTCTTAAACATCTTTTCAAGTGCTTCGACATTATTAAATGGAACAACATAGATATCGCCCGGAACTAGGTTTGAATCAATATGCGGCGTTGGCTTCTTTGGATTACCAATTTTATTTAGTGGCGGCTTGCTTGAGACCACAAATGGGTCGTAGCTACCGTGGTAACCGCCCTCAACTTTGAGAATGCCCATCTTCTCGGTTGCAGATCGTGCAACGCGGACGGCATACATAGTTGATTCTGTACCTGAGTTTGTAAATCGCACCTGGTCGATTCCGAAGCGCTTACAGATTCGCTCTGCAGCATCGGTAGATGTTGGTGATGGAGTTACAAAGAGCATGCCCTGCTTGAGGGATTTCTCAATCTCTTCTACAACAATTGGGTTGAGGTGGCCGGCGAGCATTGCGCCGAAGCCCATAGAAAGGTCGAGCAACTGGCGACCGTCGACATCGGTCATGTAGGCGCCATTGGCTGATGCGATAGAGATTGGGTATGGATCCCAATGCTGGAAGCTTGAGGTCACGCCGAGCGGGAGCGAGCTAAAGGCACGCTTGCTCTCGATTTCTGAGCCCTTGGTGTTTTTAGTGAAGAGCTCCCATTCGGCAGCTAGGACAGCGGCTACCTTTTCAGGAGAAATTGGTTTGGATGTTGCTGGAACTCGACGGTATGTATTTGCATGTGGCGCCTGCATCACGTGTGATGTTGTCATTGTAAAACTTGTACTACAAAAGCCTCTAACTTAGAAGCGGTTTTGGTCTGTACTCTCCTTTAGAGCACGCTATTCAACGTGTAGGAGCATTATCTCTGAAGGTCAAAAAAGTTGCAACTAATAGGAAAAGGCGCGAGTTTTACGCGGGGAATTATGCGCGAATAATTTGAATTGCGTTAAGAACAATAATTGCAATTGCCACAACAGTTCCGAGTACTTTTGCCGGCAAACGTCCCACTAATTTTGCCGCTATTGGTGCAGCTATGACTCCACCTAGAGCTAAACCACCAACGGTCGCCCAGTTAATATCAATTCTGTTTATATTCACCAGAAAACCAACAGAAGCTGAAACAGCAACAACAAACTCTGCAGCACTCACTGTTCCGATTACTTTACGCGGTTCCGTCGACGTTGTTGTAATGAGGGTTGGAGTCACGATTGGACCCCAGCCACCGCCACCTGACGCGTCAACAAATCCACCGGTAAATCCTAAGTAAGTGAGGAATCGAGGATTCTTGATCTCAAGCATGTTTACTTGATTCTCGGTTCTAAAGACATTTCGATAAAGAAGTAAGAAACCTAAAAATAGTAGAAGTGTTGAGATAAAGACTTTAGAGCTCGAGAGATCGATAAAGGATAAGAATGTTGCACCTAGAAATGCGCCTATTCCGCCGGGAATAGCAAGACGAACAAGAATCCTTTTATCAATATTTTCGGCGTGCCAATGAGATGCCCCAGATGCAAGCGTGGTGCCTATTTCAGCCATGTGAACAGCAGCTGATGCGACAGCCGCAGAAGCTCCGATTGTCACGAGCAGAGTGGAGCTGGTGAGGCCAAAACCCATACCGAGTGCGCCATCAATAAGTTGGGCGACCGATCCGACTAATGCGAAGAGAATCCAGTTCATAGAAGAATCTTAAGGATTTTCTCCACATTTTCTTCGATTGACGCGGTGCCATCGAGATGTAAATCAGGTGATGAAGGCGCTTCGTAATCTTGACCCACACCGGTGAAGTTTGGAATATCACCAGCAGCAGATTTTTTATAGAGACCTTTTGGATCGCGAGTACGGCATACATCAACAGGTGTATCTACAAATATTTCCAAGAACTCACCATCTTCAAAGATAGATTTAGCGCGATTGCGATCTACTTCAAATGGACTGACAAGTGCTGAAATAACGATCAAACCCGCATCCACCATGAGTTTTGCAACTTCAGATACACGACGAACATTTTCAGCGCGATCTTCAGGTGTAAAACCAAGATCCATGTTGAGGCCTAAACGTAAGTTATCTCCATCAAGCACATAAGGATGTGCGCCCGATGCAAAGAGTCGCTTCTCGAGAGCATTTGCAATAGTAGATTTTCCTGAGCCTGATAAACCAGTCAGCCATACAACGCGAGCCTTTTGAGATTTCTGGGCACTTCTTTGAGCTTTATCAACTTCGTAATCTTGATGCGTGACATTTGATGCTCGGCGAAGTGAATGGCGGACCATTCCAGCACCGACAGTTTTAAGAGTTAAACGATCAACCAGAATAAAGTTACCGAATTCGCGAGAATCGCTATAAGGGCGCATTACGACTGGAATATCTGTTGCAACTTCAACATCACCTATTTCATTCATCTTTAAGACATCAGATGAATTATGTTCGCCAGTATTGACATCTATTTTGTGGCGAATCTTTGTGATGATTGCTGGCGTTGATGTAGCACCGCTGACTAAGAGGTAAGAACGACTATGTATCAGCGGGTCCTCATTGAGCCAGACAACATGTGCAGCTAAGCGATCAGATGCCACTAGGTCACTTGCCGACTTCGCGATGATATCTCCACGGGTTGCATCAACTTCAGGGACAAGAACAAGCGTGACAGCAGAGTCAGTCTCAGCTTTCTTGATCTCATTCTCAAAGGTGACGATCGAACCGATAGTTGCCTTCTGGTTACTAGGGAAGATAGTGACTTCATCTCCTTGAGAAAAAGTGCCGCGACGAACAGTGCCGGATACCCCACGGAAATTATCGGCTCGCGCAATCATCTGAATACGCATAAGCCCTTGAGCATCTGGATCCACCGGCTTCTGCCAATTCTGAATAGCATCCTGCAGCGTGGGACCTGAGTACCAAGGCATATTGGTACTTGGGAAAACAACATTGTCACCAGCTAGGGCACTCAAAGGAATTATCTGAAAATCTTTAATCTCCAGGCGGGCGACAGCTTTTTCGATTTCAGCTGAGATTTCGGCAAATACTCTCTCGCTGTAATCCATCGCATCGAGCTTATTGATCGCGATTATGATGCGAGAGACGCCCATCAGCGAGCAAATTGTGAGGTGGCGCAGAGTTTGAGTACGCACTCCACGCATAGCATCGACTAGAACGAGACCAATATCAGCACGAGAAGCGGCAACAACCATATTACGGGTGTACTGCTCGTGGCCAGGGGCATCACTAATAATCAAACGCTTTCCATCAAGCAAAGTCATTGAACGATAGGCAACGTCAATCGTGATTCCTTGTTCGCGCTCAGCCTCTAGTCCGTCGGTGAGAAGGCTAAAGTCAATTTCACCAGCGGGAATTGTGGATCCAGAGCGTCGCACTTTACGAGCGGCTCCGATTGTGTCGTGCGGAACGCTATCGGTCTCAACCAATAAGCGACCAATAAGAGTTGATTTACCATCATCAACGCTTCCACATGTGAGGAGACGTACGACTGCAGCTGACATTAGAAGTAGCCCTCCATCTTCTTGCGTTCCATCGAAACTTCATTCTCGCCATCGATGAGTCGAGTTGCGCGCTCGCTGAGCTTAACTTGCAGCACCTCTTCGACAATTTCTTCAAGTGTAAGCGCCTTGGATTCAACTGCTGCAGTCAATGGATAACAACCCAGAGTTCTAAAACGAACTTCCTTCATGACTGGGCTCTCGCCTTCAAGAAGCGGATAGCGATCATCATCAACCATAATCATTTGTTCACCACGGAAAACAACAGGACGCTCTTTGGCAAAGTAGAGTGGATTGACTTCGATATTTTCTTGCAAGATGTAATGCCAAATATCTGCCTCGGTCCAATCAGATAGCGGAAATACACGCATCGTTTGACCAGGAGCAAGGCGTGTGTTGTAGGTACGCCAGAGTTCTGGTCGCTGTTCTCGCGGATTCCAGCGGTGACCAGGATCGCGAACACTGAAGATGCGTTCTTTGGCGCGACTCTTCTCTTCATCGCGTCTTGAACCGCCAATTGCAGCATCAAATCCATATAAATCAAGGGCTTCACGCAGACCTACAGTTTTCATTACGCGCGTGTATTCAGAGGCATTGGTATTGAAAGGATTGATATTTGCTTCAACACCAGCTTGATTGGTGTGAACTATTAGCTGAGTATTTGTCTCTTGCGCAATGCGATCTCTAAAAGCAATCATCTCACGGAACTTCCAAGTGGTATCGATATGCAGCATCGGGAAAGGAATTGGAGATGGATAAAAAGCTTTTCGCGCAAGATGTAAAAGTACAGAGGAATCCTTACCAATCGAGTACATCATTACCGGCTTTTTGAAGCCAGCCGCCGTCTCTCTGAAGATCTCAATTGACTCGTCTTCGAGCTCCTTCAATATCCGTGCAATGACGTTCATATCGCTACCTTTGTGAAATTGAAGTCGGAATGCTTTTTGCCCAATGAGTGTAGGAAATCATCTTGAACTTTATTTGAGCGATCTTGCTTAACGGTCGTCGGTGCAAGCGGTAATTTCTCCCAATCAGAAAATCCATCAAATGCGGCAAACTTCTGAATCTCTCGCACCTTCTCTGGATTATGCAGATCATCAAAATCAATATCAAGTGTCTTGCATCCCGCATTAGCGGCAACTTTGACATAACGTTCATAGAAGGCGGTGAAATTCACAAGAAAACGTTCAAACTCGACTGGGTCCAAGTGAATCACTAAATCTGATGATGGGGCGGTATGCCACTTACCTGAGGCGTTAGCTTTCTTATGTGAAACAAAGCGATCAAGGTGATTTCGCCGCAAAAAGATAATGTGAGGCTTGAACTCAGCAATTAGCGATTGCAATAGCGGATCAGAGAGATGTTGCGGGAAAATTTTAATTACATGGATCCCAGGGATTTGAGATATTGCCAGAAGCGTTTTACGTGCATCTAATGAAGTTGTTTCAAACTTGTCGTATTGCCAAGAAGTGCGCTGTGCTTTGAGATTGAGGCTATAGCGGAATGAGAAGAAGGGATAGAAACGATTGATTCGCTCAATGTTTTTATGCCAGGCGTTAAAAATAAAAAATTCGCCGTAATATTTAAAGCCGACTTCATCATTGGATAAAAGACTGCCAATGGCATGTGTTCCAGAGCGAGGAAATGAGAGAACAAAGACAATCTTGGATTTGACTGGCTGGGGCTTGCGCAGGAATTTAGCAACAAGATAGGGATAGAGCGCCTTGATATTAAGTGCCAATTTTTTAATTGACGCGAGCTTATTCTTGGCGACCATTTTCGAATCTTATCAGCCGAGGATTTGAAGCTTGGTACTCTTACGCTATGTCAGTGCCGTCAATTGTGAGCTTTAGTAAATTCACGAGTTTTTCACAAGAAATAGCGGCTCTTGAATCTATTCGTGTGAGCCGTCGCTCACAAATCACCCAATATCCAAAAGTTTCAGTGCTTGTTTCTACTTTGCGATCTGATGACTTAACGGCTCTTCTCAAACAACTTTACGGACAGAAACTTCCCGCTTTTGAATTAATCTTAGGCTTGCACACTATTGATCTCAGTTCAGAACATAAAGATCTTATTGCAAAGCTGAAAAAAAGAAATATCGCAACTGTAGTCAAGAAATTTGATTCTTCTTTTAATCTGGGTTTGATCCTGACTGCTTTGGCTCAAGAATCAACCGGCGAGTTCATCGCAAAGATGGATGATGATGATTATTACGGACCCGAACACCTTCGTGATTTAGTCGATGCAGCTATTTCAACCGGCGCTGATGTTGTAGGTAGAGCTATGAACTATGTATACCTTGAGCCATTACAGCTAACCGTTCGTCGCTTTGCGCCCCACGGTACACAAGCCGTTGAAATATGGAGTGATTGGGTCTGCGGGGGAACAATTCTTGCTCGCCGCGATAAGGCAGAAGCAGCAGGTTGGTTTGGAGCAGGATCGACGGCAGTTGATCGTTTTCTCCTAAGTGGTATCACCAATAACGGCGGAAAAATTTGGCGCACATTTGGCGCTGGTTATATTTATCGCCGAACATTTACTTTTCACACCTACGTAACTAACTATTCTAAGTACTTGAATGGTGCAAATGAACAAGTAGTTGGCCTTTGGGACCATCCAATTTTTAGGGAGGTTAAAACCTCGTGAGCACCCTATTTAGATTTGAAAGGCCAGAAAATCTCGAAATTGTTGCTAGACCCAAATTAACTGTGGCAATTGTTATCGCCTGCCGCGGAGGGCAAGAGAAGCTCGACTTAGTGCTGGCATCTCTAGCTCAACAGAGCTATCCAGCTTCTTTAACAAAGCTCTACATTATTGATGATGGAAGCGAGCCGCCGATAAAGCTTCCTAAACTTCGCCCAAAGCGAGCTGAGATTATTCTTTTCAAAAATAAGAGCGGGCATTGGGGCAAGACCGCAGCCACTAATGGCTCACTTTCTAAGGTAAAAGAAGATGTAATTTGGTTTGTAGATGGGGATATGGTCTTTGACCCAGATCATCTGGCGCATCACATGAAATGGCATCATGACAATGATGATTATGTAGTCCTGGGGTGGAAGCGTTTTGTAGCTCAATGGGATTACACACCACAGGCGCTAAGTAAGGCACTTGCAGCAGGTAAGTTTATGGATTTACATGAGCAGTCCTGGGGAAAAGAGTTATGGGAGGCTCGCATAGAGCGCACCAAAGAGTTAACGCGACCAGGGGTTGAAGGCTATAGATCTTTAGTCGGCGCAACTTTCTCTATACGAAACACACAATGGAAAAGAGTTGGTGGTTACAACCCTGAACTCATTACCGGCGAAGATATTGAACTAGGCTGGCGCGTTTTTACATCTGGGCTGCGTTTGGTTCCAGATCGCCAAGCTCATTCTTGGCATTTGGGTTACAGCACTGTTGAAGAGAATAAAGAAATCATCCATCGCCATAACGATCCATCTTTGGCACAGTTTATTCCGCAGATGCACACGATTCGTGCCAGACAGGATTTCGATTGGAAAGTTGCTACCTACCAACTTTTAATTGATGTCCGAAACTCTAATCTCAGTAAGTTACTCAATCAAGTGGATCAATTGATTGAACTTGCAGGTACCAGTGTTGAAATCAGACTCTTAGCACCTTGGAAAAAGCTAGATGAGAGATATTCACCAGTTGCTGATGAATTTGCTGATATCCGTGAAATTTACAATTGGGTAAAAGGTGACTCTAGATACCGCTTTCTTGATATAGAACCCAAGGCAGAATTAACTATTGATTGCTTGTTATCTTTATTTGTCCATAGCCCAACCCCTTACTATTTATTTGCAGATGGAGATTTCGCCCTAAATCTCAAAGATTTGGTTGATTCACTTCTGGTCAGCGAAGAAGGTTTACTGGGGGTTGCTAGCAAAGAGGATCGCAGAGCTTTTGCACTCTTTGCACCTGCGCTTGCTCGTGCAGCGCGTACTAAAGGAAATCTCTACAAGAACATCTCATCCCAATGGGGAGTTCGTTGGATCACCGAAGAGCGGTTCCTCGAGCTTAATCAAGGTAAGAAGAGCCGAGTAAAGCGATTCGGGCGGTATTTAAAGCGCGAAGGAAAGAAAGTAAATTCACCTCGCCAGCTGCTGATTTTTGTTAAGAAGCTACTCAGCCTTGTTCTACGAAAAGTTTCAAAGAGTGGCTAAAGCAACGATTATCCTCGCCACCAGCAATGGAATTGGCATGGGACATTTGGCGCGAGCAACAGCAGTTGCACTAGAGATGAAAGAGTTGGCCAATCCAATCATCGTTTCAGTTGCGGGTGGTATTGCAGAACTACCTGCCGCTACAGGAATTCGTTGCGAATACATTCCGGGTAAAAATCGTGGATGGATTAAGCGAAACCTTTGGGATTCGTATCTACAAGCACGCTTATTGGCGGTAGCAGAAGAAACGGGCGCAACCGTCATTTCATTCGATGGGGTAGTACCGTATCCAGGATTTATCGCAACAAAGATTGCGAATCCGAATTTGCAATTGATTTGGGTACGTCGTGGCCTTTGGCAGAAGAATGCGCTTCGCTTTGCACTACCGTTCCAATCCCGTTTAGTTGATAAAGTTATTGAACCCGGCGATATCGCACGAGGTATTGATAAAGGGCCGACATCGCGACGCAAAGATGCGCATCTGACATCACCTGTCTCACTATTCAACCCCGATCGTGCCAAGAGCCGAAGTGAAGCACGTTCGATTCTAGGCTTGGATCCAGCAAAGCCAGCAGTTCTTGTGCAACTTGGTACAGGCGATGGCGATATGAACGAGAAGATGCGCGCTGCGCTTACCGGTTTGTTAGGTTGGAGAGATTTGCAAGTTGTCCTAACTAAAAATCCAGTAGATGAAATTGGTAATTCACTTGTCCCAGAAGGGCTGACTGTAAAAGTGGTTCGGTACTTTCCACTTGCTGACCTGCTTTTTGCATTTGACGGCGCAATTGCCGCGACCGGGTATAACAGCGTGCACGAACTACTACCGGCTGCAATCCCAACAGTTTTCGTTTCAAATATCCGCGGTACAGATAATCAAGATGCACGTGCGCGTTGGTGCCACGAAAACGGGTACGCATTACGCGCCAATCACGCTGATTTAGCCGACATCACTCATGCCGTTTCGCAATTACAAGATGATGCCATAAGAGAGCGTTTACATAGTAAATGTGCTGCGCTTGGAGATACCTCTGGTGGCTTAGAGATTGCTCAAATTCTTATCGATATTGCTAAAAATTCGAATAAGCGAAGCGAACCATTAGTACGTCGGTTCTCGAGAAAAATTGCAGTTATTTCATTGCGCCAAGCCACATATCTCTACCGGAAAATTCGCCCGCAAAAAATCTCTCACGATGTCAGTAAAGAGGAAATTTTGTATAGCTCGGAAATAGATGTGGAATTTTTAAGAAGTGCCATCAAAGGTAACCGCCACTTCGAGCAGTTAGTTACAGATAGCTCAAAGAACTATCTTGAAGTGCGTCGTAAAATCGCAAATCGTTTCCACAGTAAATCGTTTCCAGAGTAATTAATCTTGAATAAGAAAGACTCGATCTACAACTAAATCGATGATTGCGTGCCAAGCCTCGGGATCCATACGGTCGTCAACAAAGTCGTCAACAATTTTTCCTAGGGTGTAAGCCTGGACTAAAACTGCACAAGCGCGCGCATCAAAATCTGATGAGAAGAGCCCCTTATTTCGTGCTTCTTCAATCAAATCAATCAGAGCATCTGTAAGGCGCGCTTGTTCAGCTGCAAGGGCTTTGGCAAATCGCGGGCTGTGTTCAGCGTTAGTAATAGCGCGTGCACGCGCAAAACGAGTTGACGCTATAGCCGGATCTTGAGTTAATCGAGTTACTTTCTTTAAACCAATAAGTAAGTCTTCCCGAGTTTTTGCGGCAGATATAAGTTTGATAAGTATCTCAATGCTTCTATCTACCCATTGCGCATAGCGTTCTACCTGAGCGACTTCTAGTAGCTGACCTAGATCTTCAAAATGATGATAAAGACTGCCCTTGGATATCCCAGACTTTTCGAGGATTTCATCTACTGCGACCTCATTGGGCAGTTTCTCATCCAAAATCAATACAGTTGTATTGATTAAGTGTGATTTGGTTGGGTGCAGTGAATTCTTCATTTCTCATACTATATATCAGCTAAACTAAAGTATGCGCGCAGAAACATCAGTCCCTATTAATGAAGTAATTGCTACACGTCGGAGCCCACGTTCTTTCGATTCCTCACACATTTTGGCTGAGGCGGATTTACGTGCAGGGCTAGAGGCGGCTCGATGGGCGCCTTCTGCCTTTAACGGCCAACCTTGGCGCTTCTTTACGGGGTTGCGCGGTGACTCTGTTTTCTCGGAAATTCTCTCTTCATTAGGAGAATTCAATCAATTGTGGGCAAAGAATTCATCGGCCCTGATTCTGGTTGCATCGACAGTGAAAAAAGCTGATGGCACCGATCATGCCGAGTATCTCTTTGATTGCGGACTTGCTGTGGGACAGATGGTTCACGAGTTACATGATCGCGGACTCGTAACTCATCAAATGGCGGGCTACAGCAAAGAGTTAGCGCGAACCGCCCTTGGGATTTCAGATGATTTAGTGCCAGTGGTTGTGATTGCTGTTGGTAAGCAAGATGCCGCTGAGAAGCTTCCCGAAGCTTTGGCAGCGCGTGAAGTAGCTCCTCGCGAAAGAATTCCCCTTGATAAGTTAGTAATTAAGGGTCTCTAACCTCTAAGTATTAAGTTACGCGTGAATCTGATTCAGTGATGTCTTGGTATTTTTTGCTGATTGTCAGATCACGCAAACGTTTGAAGCCATCCCATACTTCAACATAAGAGGTCGGAAGTGGCGCAATAGCTAAACGAATTACATTAGGTGCTCGGAAATCTGGAATCACATTTGCAAGTTTTCGCAGTGCAATACATATTTGCGCTGCATCAGGGTGCCCAAGTGAGATATGTCCGCCACGTTCGTCGGGATTTCGCGATGTAAGTAAGGTGAATCCGAGGTCTGCCAGCCAAGCGTCATATAAATCAATCATCATTTGGGTACCGGTAGCTGCCTTTTGAGCGATTGCCTTGATGCCTGCCTCTTCAATCATTTCAAATGCGACATTCACTGTTCGGATTCCGATGATTGATGGGCTAGCGATTTGAAAACCTCGAATGCCTTTAGCCTTCTCAAAATCTGGCCCCATTCCAAATTGGTTTTCATTTGCGAACCAACCTTGAATTGGTACCTGAAGTTCGTTCTGAACTCGCTTGTTGACATAGAGCCAAGCCGGCGATCCTGGGCCTGAATTTCCATATTTATATGTGCAACCAACTGCGATATCTACGCCGTTAACATCAAAGTCCATCTCGATAGCCCCTGCCGCATGGCTGGCATCCCAGAGAACCATTGCGCCAAAGCTTCGTACAAAATCAGTAATTGATTTGATGTCATTGCGTGCACCTGAGCGATACTGAATTACTTCGAAAGTTACTAGAGCAACATCGTCGCTCATAAATGGCCTCAAAAGATCGACAGTGATTCTTTCGTTCTCTGCGGTACCTGCTGTTTCGTTATCGATAATAATCAAATTAAGACCGAGTTGTTCTGCGATTCCAGCAAGTATGTATCTATCGGTTGGAAAATTTGCAGCATCTGTAATGATGGTTTTTCGCCCAGGGCGCGCATTGATTGCCGCCACGCAGAGTTGATAGAAATTAACTGATGTCGTGTCACAGACGAGAACTTGTCCTGGGCCGGCACCAAGCACAGAACGCCCCAAGAGATCTCCCGCCGGTTGAGCTTCATCAACCCAATGGCTCCACCCAGTGACAACTTCACGCCCCCACTCATGGGTAAGAAAGTCATTGACTGCTTTAATCGTGGCATGCGGCATACGGCCGAGTGAATTTCCGTCCAGATAGCAGAGCTCTGGGTCGGTAATCAGAAATCTTTCGCGAAAATGAGCGAGCGAATCATTACGATCAAGCGCAAGAGCGTATTCGCGGTCGGAAACCTTCATGTGGGAAAGGTACGCTCTCCTACCGTGGCGCGCAATCTTGTTAACATCGAAGAGCTCTCTAAAGCTTTCGATATTCGCCCACTCCTTTCAAAGGTTTCACTCGGCATCTCTGAAGGCGAACGTATCGGAATCGTTGGTCGAAACGGTGCAGGAAAAAGCACACTGATGCGCATTATCTCGGGCGAAGAGCCGGCAGATTCTGGACGTGTAACAAAATCAAATGACACCAATATCGGTTTCCTTGCACAAATTGATAAGGCTGACCCTGCTGCAACGGTAGGTGAAGTTGTTCTTGGTAATCGCGAGAAACATGAGTGGGCGGGCGACTCTCGGATTAGAGAGATTTTTACAGGACTCTTTGGTGGTTTTGATGATCACTTGTTCGAGCGGAAATTTGGTCAGCTATCTGGTGGAGAAAAACGTCGCGTAGGTTTAGCCAAACTTCTTATCGATGATGTGCAACTCGTTTTACTCGATGAACCAACAAACCACCTTGATGTAGAAGGTGTTGCTTGGCTTGCAGAACACATCAAGAAGCGCACTGATCTTGCTGTTCTAGTTGTAACCCACGATCGCTGGTTTTTAGATGAGATCACAGAGCGAACTTGGGAAGTAGTGCAGGGTCGCGTCGAAGAATATGACGGTGGATATTCCTCTTTTGTTCTGGCAAAAGCAGAACGATCACGTCAATCTGCCACCATGGAAGCACGACGTAACAACCTGATTAGAAAAGAACTTGCTTGGTTACGTCGTGGAGCACCTGCTCGAACCACTAAACCAAAATTTAGAGTTGATGCAGCGAATGAGTTGATTTCTGCAGAACCTGCACCGCGTGATGGCAGTGAGCTACTTAAATTCGCCCTCAATCGTTTAGGTAAAACCGTTCTTGAAACAAATGATATGCAAGTTAAAGCTGGTGATAAAGAATTACTCTCGCATCTGACGTGGAATATCGGACCGGGTGATCGCATCGGAATCGTTGGAGTTAACGGCGCTGGCAAGAGCACTTTGATGCGCGTTCTTGCTAGTGAATTGGCACCGGCTGGCGGAAAGCTTGTTACGGGAATAACGGTAAAGATCGCCTTTCTTACCCAGCATTTAGATGAACTAGATCCAACGTGGCGAGTCCTTGAGGCGGTTGAAAAGGTCGCCCAGTATGTAGAACTAGGCAAGGGAAAGACTTTATCTGCCTCTCAACTCTGCGAGAGGTTGGGTTTTGATCGAGATGGGCAATGGACCCCCGTGGGAGATCTCTCTGGGGGAGAGCGCCGCAGATTGCAACTAACCCGACTTTTGATGGATGCACCAAATGTATTGATGCTCGATGAGCCGACAAATGATTTTGATATCGAAACACTGACCGAATTAGAAGATCTCTTAGATAGTTATGGTGGAACCCTTCTGGTGGTATCTCACGATAGATATTTCCTTGAGCGCGTATGTGATCGTTTTGTTGGCCTACTTGGTGATCTGCAATTACGTGATATGCCTCGCGGAGTAGATGAATATTTAGAGCTGCGTCGCGCATCATTAGCAAGCTCTTCAAATAACAATTCAAAGGGAAAGAGTTCAAGCGCTGCGGAAGAGCGCCAACTCAAGAAAGATCTCGCGCGAGTTGAGAAGCAATTAGCAAAAATTCGAGCAGAGTTAAGTGAACTCCAAGTTGAGCAAGAGTACCCCGATATTGCTGCTGAAAGATTCTTGGAGATAAATGAAAAAATGAAGAAACTTAATGAAGATCTCGATATGCGCGAAGAAGAGTGGTTATCCGTCACCGAAAAGCTAGAATTATAAACATGAAGAAATTAGTCAACCAGCGACTCGATATTCTCGCGGCTATTTCCGGTGTAATGATTGCTCTGCAGGCTCGCGCCAATGGAGAACTTTCATCCAGATTAGATAATGGAGTGCAGGCAGCCCTCATTTCTTTTGGATCAGGGCTATTGATTATTGCAATTGTGGCAATCTTTTCACCCGCAATAAAAGAGGGTGCACGTAATTTAAAGGGTGCGGTTACTCGAGGCGAAATTCCTCGTCTCACTCTCTTTGCTGGAGCACTTGGCGGAAGTTTTGTTGCGATTCAAACCCATGTGGTCCCTCTTATTGGAGTAGCTCTTTATTCGGTTGCATCGATTGCCGGTCAGACTGCAGCATCTTTAGGAGTCGACCGTCTCGGAATTACCGGTGGTGGTAAGAAAATTATTACCTGGCGGAGGGTAGGTGCGGCTCTATTTACCGTAATTGCCGTCTTTATCTCTGTCTTCGATCGTATCGATAGCTCATCTATTTCGATCTATGCGCTTTTTCTGGCAGGGGTTGCTGGTGCAGTTGTGGGAGTTCAAAGAGCGCTTAATGGGCAGATCAATGAACACTCGCACCAGAGTTTTACGACTTCGCTCTTGAATTTTGCGATGGGTACCTCGTTTCTTTCGATATTTCTCCTCTCACTCATTCTCTTTGGTTCTACCGAATTAGTTGCCTTGCCAGCAGGACCTTGGTGGATTTACACCGGCGGAGTTATTGGAGTCATTTACATTGCCTTTACATCAAAAATTGTTCAACATCTGGGAGTTCTAACTTTCACCCTGTTTAGCGTTGGTGGAAATCTTGTAGGGTCGCTGCTGATAGATCTTTATTCACCGACTGAAGGCGTACAGGTCAGCGCATATTTAGTTACCGGGATTGTGATGACTTACCTTGGAGTTATCGTGGGCGGCGTGAATAATTCACAAAGCCGGAGATCACTGAAGCAGTAATAAAGAAAGCTGCGATTGCGTACGAGAATGTTTTTACTCCTGGAATCGATGCCGCATAATAACCAGCAAGCGTGATTCCAGCGCCCCAGAGAATTGCCCCGAGAATGTTGGCAGAGAGAAACTTGTAGTAGTTCATATGTGATGCACCTGCAATTGGGGGTACAAAGGTGCGAATCCAAGGGAAGAATCGTGCAGCTACAACTGCCCACCAACCAGTCTTTTCATAGAAAGATTCTGCATTGATAATCATTTTTTTGATACGAGGAGATTCACGTTTATCTAGATATGGTCGGCCTACAACTCTGCCAATGACAAATCCCACTTGATCGCCGAAGAACGCGGCGGCAATAATTACTAGGACAAGAATGACAATATTTACATTTCCGTGTGCTGCTGCAACTAATCCGGCGCTAAAGAGAAGTGAATCACCTGGAAGGAAAAAGCCAAAAAGTAAGCCTGTTTCGATAAAAACTATTGCTCCGATAACAAAATAGAGAACGAATGGAGCTAGAGATGAGAGCTGAGTATCAAATGATGCAGCGAGGGAAGTCATTTCAACACTACTTTCGGGAGATAAGTTTCACTGCAGCTGCAACTTTGGTCACAACTTGTGGGTCAAAGACACTTGGAACAATAAAGGATGCGTTGAGCTGAGAACTCGAAACACAGTCAGCGATGGCGTCAGCTGCTGCGACGAGAAGATCATCAGAAATCTGGCTAGCCCCAGCATCAAGTAAGCCGCGGAAGATGCCTGGGAATGCGAGAACATTATTGATTTGATTTGGTTGATCACTGCGCCCGGTAGCAACAACAGAAGCGTACTTACGGGCAATTACTGGATCAATCTCGGGGTTTGGGTTAGCTAGTGCAAAGACAATCGATCCTGAATTCATAGAGGCAACGTCAGCCTCATTTAAAACATCGGGAGCGCTTACGCCGATAAAGACATCGGCACCAGACATTGCTTGGTGGATGTCACCCTGGAAGTTGTTAGGGTTTGAGTTATCTATAAACCACTGGCGCATCGGTTCATTTGCCTTTGATTTCTTTGTAATTGCTCCGTCGATATCAAAAGCGATTATGTTTTTAGCACCGCTAAGAACTAGAAGGCGAGCAATTGCGGTGCCAGCTGCTCCTGCACCGCTCATGATGATTTTTACATCCGCAAGATTCTTCTTCACTAATTTTAGAGAATTTCGTAGCGCCGCTGATACAACGATTGCTGTTCCGTGTTGATCATCGTGAAAAACAGGAATATCAAGTAGCTCGCGAAGGCGAGCTTCGATTTCAAAACAACGTGGCGCTGAAATATCTTCAAGATTGATGCCGCCATATGCAGGGGCAATCAGCTGCACGGTTCGGACAATCTCATCGACATCTTGGGTATCAAGAACAACTGGCCATGCATCCACATCTGCAAAACGCTTGAAGAGAACGGCTTTGCCCTCCATTACAGGTAGCGCGGCGGCGGGCCCAATATTGCCTAGTCCAAGTACTGCAGAGCCATCAGTAACTACAGCGACAGTGTTGCGTTTCATCGTCAGGCGACGAACGTTTGTGGGATCTTCAACAATCGCCTCACAAATACGAGCAACACCAGGGGTATACGCGCGTGATAGATCATCGCGAGTCTTTAGTGGAACCTTGGAGTTGATTTCAATTTTTCCACCGAGGTGCAACAAGAATGTACGGTCACTGACTTTGCGAACCGTCAAACCGCTATGTGCAGAGAGTGAGTCATGAATCTCTTGTGCATGATCCTTGTCGACCGTATCGCAGGTGATATCAACTACAACTTTTTCTAAATCTGATTCAACAACATCGAGAGCGGTGATAGTGGCGCCAGCGATTGTGATTGTTGCAGTTACTAGAGCTACAGGTTGAAGTTCAGGAGATCCTTCAACACGAATCGTGATTCCGTATCCAGGCGAAGTCGATGCCATTTACACGACCCCGTATAAGCGATCGCCTGCATCTCCCAAACCAGGAACAATATATCCGTGCTCATTCAATCTTTCATCAAGTGATCCTGTTACAAGAGTGATTGGCACTCCTGAGTTTGCAAAAGCAGCTTCGACAACCTTGATACCTTCAGGGGCGGCCAAGAGACAAATGGCGGTAATTTCAGTAGCGCCTCGCTCAATCAGGTAGTTAAAGGCCGCAACAAGGGTTCCGCCGGTAGCCAACATTGGGTCTAGAACAAAGCATTGACGTCCAGAGAGATTTTCGGGCAATCGGTTGGCATAAGTGCTTGCTTGCAAAGTTTTTTCATCGCGGACCATTCCGAGAAAACCTACTTGAGCAGTGGGAAGTAATTTTGTCATTCCTTCAAGCATTCCAAGACCTGCACGAAGAATTGGAACAACTACAGGACGTGGCTCTGCCATCTTTAGACCAGTTGTCTCGGTCACAGGAGTCTTGATTGTGACAGTAGTTGTGCGAACATCGCGCGTTGCCTCGTAGGCCAAGAGCGTTACTAGCTCTTCTACTAAACGTCTGAAAGTTGGTGAATCTGTTTTCTCATCTCGCAGAATTGTAAGTTTATGGGAGATTAATGGGTGATTGGCCACATGTACTTTCATAGCCCAAACCTTACCGATAAAGTCTGGCTATGCAGAATAATGAAGAGCTGATGCGGCTAGCAATTGATGTAGCTAAGTCCGCCACGCGCACAGGAGATGTGCCTGTTGGAGCCATCATTATAAATAGTGACGGAGTTCTCATTGGGCGGGGCTTTAACGAGCGAGAGGCCAATAACGATCCCACCGCACATGCCGAAATCGTAGCTATCCGAAACGCTACCTCACGATTACAGAATTCTCGTCTTGATGGGTGCACTCTTATCGTCACGCTTGAGCCCTGCGCAATGTGCGCAGGAGCGATTGCACAATCACGAATTTCGAAAGTTATTTTTGGTGCGTGGGATGAAAAAGCAGGCGCAGTCGGTTCAATTTGGGATGTATTACGTGATCCTCGATCCATTTTTAAGGTAGAAGTAAGTGCAGGTGTTTTAGAAGATGAATGCGCGGAATTACTAACAGATTTCTTTAGAGATAAGTAAGAAAGCTTAGATAACTAATTCGTAAGAAGGATTAAGAATTACCAGAGTTCCTTCAACTTCTCCGACCATACCTTCAGCACGAATCTCCATTCCAACTTCAAGTCCAGCAATTTCGCGACGACCTAAGAAGTTCAACGTGACTCCACCGGTTTCATCCCAGACTTCAACCTGAAGTGTTGGTGCGCTTCCGCGCGGAGCGGTCGATAGCGCTGTTACTCGGCCTTGTACATGAGCACGCTTACGCCACTGAATCTTTCCAATCGGAGTTATGTTCTCGGCATAGTGACTTACTGGCGTAAACGGTATATCTGTACGAATTGCTGCAGTTGTCACTGGCTCAGGTGCAATTGCAGGACTCTTTTTCTTTTTAGAAACTGCAACCGCTGGAACGTTTCCTGATGTGATGCTATTTACATCGAAAGGAATAATCGTTGCCACTACTCGATTAAGGCGTGAAATTGGCGCTGCGATCTCTTCAGCTGTTTGATCGTGAAGCAGTCGACCTAAAAAGCGTGAATAAGAACGACGTGGCAATAACAAGGTAAGTTCGATATCGGGCTTCTCTGTTTTGCGCATCGCATATTCAAGCGCTGAGTTTGCAATACGCCTATCAGGGCAATCTATAAGTTCTAGTTGCACATCATCAAGTGCTTCTGATTCAGCCCAAGCACGTTGAATATCCTCAGCGTGGCGATCATCGATTACAAAGTGAACAGCTTTGATTTTGTGAGGCTTCAATGAGCGGGCATATCGAACCGCACCGACAGTCGCAAGATCAACGTTATCGACCAAAACTGTTACCTCATGGCGAGCAATCGATGTTGCGCGCTCCTGCTCATCTTTTACTTTCAGCGCCTCTTGCTCGCGAACATACTGGCGACGGAAGCGAAGAAGTACGAAGACCATAATTGGTGCTGATACAAGAACCAACCAGGCACCCTGCGTGAATTTAACAACTGAAAAAATAATGACAATCAAGAGTGAGACAGAACCGGCAAGAGAGTTGACGAAAACTTTCCACTGCCATTGTGCAGGCCTTGTGCGGAGTGCATGTTTTGTCATTCCAAAACCAGCGAGAGTAAAACCAGTAAAGACTCCTAGAGCGTAGAAGGCTACGAGGTGTTCAACAGAACCACCAGTGATAAAGACAAGGAAGAGTCCACCACCGGAGAGCAACAAAATTCCGTTAGAGAAAGCTAAGCGGTGTCCACGCTTTGTTAATTGGCGAGGCAAGTACCCATCGGCTGCAACGAAGTTAACTAGTAACGGGAAGGCGCTATAGGTTGTATTGGCGCCTGCAAAGAGAATAAGCATTGTTGCGAGCTGTACCAAAATAAACATCACAGAACCAAAAGCGCCATCTCCCACTGCAGCTTTAGCGATTTGCGAGATAACAGTTGGCGCTCCAGATTCGTATGGAACAGCGTGAACGTGGCTTGCAAACCATGAGACACCGAGAACAAGGCTGCCAAGAATGACGCTCATGGTTACGAGTGTGCGTTTTGCGTTGACGTGTTCTGGTGTCTTAAAGAGAGCAACGCCATCTGAAATTGCTTCAAGCCCAGTCAGAGAAGATCCGCCATTTGCGAATGCTCGTAAAAGAATAAATATTGCAGCCCCTGTAAGCAGGCTTTGAGATTCTCCAATTTCTATCGCGCCAGGTGCATATGGATCAAGCATTGGCAACGTGCCATTCATAAGGCGCCATGTACCTGTTGCAAAAACAATCAACATACATGTCACGAAGAAATATGTCGGCAGTGCGAAAGCTTTACCTGCCTCTTTTACTCCTCGGAGATTTCCGTATGTTAATAAGACGATGACTGCGACAATCATATGCATCTTCCAAGGAGCTAATCCGGGGAAGGTTGAAATAATTGCAGCGACTCCTGCAGCTGATTGAACTGCAACGGTAACTAGGTAATCAAGCATCAGCGCAACAGCGGCAACCTGCGCAGTTACTGGCCCAAAGTTATCGCGCGAAACTATGTATGCACCGCCGGTCTTGGTATAGACCTCAATAACGTTGCGATAAGAAAGTGTAATAATAATTAAGATACTTATGACAACTGCAGTCATCGGCATAATGATTCCAAATGCAGCTAAACCGAAAGCTGGTAGCAGCGCAATCAAAATCTGTTCTGAACCGTAAGCCGAAGATGAGATGCAATCTGAAGAGAGAATGCCTAGGGCATAGCGCTTACTTAAACGCTGATGACCCAATGAGTGGCGGTTATGCGCAGGGCCGAGAAGACGTCGCTTAATCTTGTAGCGAATCGGATCTTTCAACTCTGTATGTTCCTGCATAGCCACCGGTTGTGGTGCGCCATCAGTCCAGGAATTCGGCACGACTATCTCCTCTAGGCGGTACCGCAGTACCTATTTATTACTCCATTTAGTAGGCTCATCTTATGCGCACTCAGTTATATATAGATGGCCAATGGGTAGACGGGTCTGGCACAGTAAATGTGATTGATCCCAGCGATGGCTCAGTAATCGCTGCCGTTGCGACCTCAAGTGACGAACAGAACCTCGCAGCTGTTGCCGCCGCCGACCGAGCCAGCGCCAGTTGGGCAAAAGTCGCCCCCCGCGTACGGGGTGAGATTCTGCGCAAGGCCTTCGAAATCATGATTGCCGAAGCCGATCAATTAGCTGAACTCATCTCACGCGAAAATGGAAAAGCCCTGCCAGATGCAAAGGGTGAAGTTCTCTATGCAGCTGAATTCTTCCGCTGGTTCTCTGAAGAAGCTGTTCGCACATCAGGAGATTTCCGTTTAGCTCCATCGGGGGATAAAAGAATTCTTGTTACTCACCAACCAATCGGCGTATCACTTCTGATTACACCCTGGAACTTTCCGGCTGGAATGGCAACGCGCAAAATTGGACCAGCCGTTGCAGCTGGTTGCACCATGATTTTAAAACCAGCCGGTGAGACTCCACTGACCGCGCTCGCTATTGCAGATATTTTGGAACGCGCAGGTTTGCCCGCTGGCGTTCTCAATGTGATTTTGCCTGCTCAATCTGGACCAGCAATCAGCAAGCTACTTCACGATTCACGAGTAAAAAATCTTTCATTCACTGGATCAACCTTCGTCGGAAAGATCCTTCTGCGCGAAGCAGCAGATCAAGTGATTCGATGCTCTATGGAACTAGGTGGCAACGCACCTTTTGTTGTTCTCGATGATGCAAATGTCACCGAAGCAGTCAAGGGTCTAATGCTCGCAAAGATGCGCAACGGTGGAGCTGCTTGCACAGCCGCTAACCGTGTTTATGTCGCACGTTCTATCAGCGAAAAATTCATTACAGAATTCACCAAGACAATGTCAGCAATGACTATGGGCGTTGGTCGCAACGCAGGCATCACACTTGGTGCAAGTGTTTCAATTAAAGAACGTAACAAAATTGCCGAACTTGTAGA
>WLDB01000060.1 GCA_009705035.1 Actinomycetota bacterium
CAAGTGTTACGGTGGCGATATCTCTCGTAAGCGTAAACTTCTGGAGAAGCAAAAAGAAGGTAAGAAGCGCATGAAGATGGTGGGACGCGTTGAAGTCCCACAAGAGGCATTCGTTGCCGCACTTGCGACCGATGCCGACATCGAGAAGATTAAAGCAGCTCGTAAGCTCGAGAATTGATAGGCCCAATCTTCAGCCTTGATAAGCTTGCCGTATGAGTTCATTAGAGGAAAATCGTCAAGCAGCGGCTGATTTCTTTGAGCAAATCTGGAATCAACGCGATGAATCAGCAATCGACCGTTTTATCGCTCTCGATGCAGCAGGTAATGACCCTAAATTTGGAGTAGGTCGCGAATCATTCCGAGCACAATGGAAAATTTGGCAAGCTGCTTTCCCAGACCTTCACTTTGATGTTCGCGAAATCCTGGCAGAGGGTGATCGCGTAGTAACTCGCTGGCACCTCACCGGTACCCATAGCGGCATTGATTACATGGGCAAGAAAGCCAGCGGCGCCAAGATTGCAGTTGATGGAGTATCAATCGACACAATCAAAGATGGCATCGTTCTCGATGGCTTTGATGCCTGGGATGCACTTGGATTCCGCGAACAGCTGGGTCTGATTCAACCCCTCTAATGATTATCAGTAAACCATTTTCATACTACGTCCATATTCCTTACTGTGTACGCCGATGTGGTTACTGTGACTTCAATACCTATACCCCCGCTGAGCTCCAAGACGGCGCTTCACTAGAAATCGTTTCAGCAGATTACATAGATGCAGTCTTGCAAGAGTTAGCCACTACACCAACAGATCAGGTATCAACCATCTTCTTTGGTGGCGGAACTCCTTCATTAATTCCACCAAAAGATTTAGGCCGAGTTATCTCCGCCATTAAAGCTCGTAATGGAGTTACAGAAGATTGTGAAATTACATTAGAGGCAAATCCAGATTCTGTTACCCAAGAGAAGCTCGAAGGTTATATCTCGGTCGGTTTCAATCGCATCTCATTTGGCATGCAATCCAATAAAGAGCACGTTCTTAAAGTCCTAGACCGCACACATAACCCCGAGAATGTTCGCAAGGCGGTAGATATGGCGCGTGCTGCAGGGTTCCCATCCATCAGCGTTGATTTGATTTATGGCGCTCCCGGCGAATCACTCGCCGATTGGGCATCGACAGTTAAAGAAGCGCTCTCATTGGATATCGATCACATCAGCGCATATGCATTGATTGTTGAAGATGGCACCAAGCTTGCTGCCCAAATCAAGCGTGGAGATTTAACAATGCCTGATGATGATTTGATGGCAGATATGTATCTCTTGGTTGATCAACAAACTTTGCAAAAAGGAATGAAATGGTACGAGCTATCTAATTGGTCAAAGCCGGGCCATCAATCGCGCCACAATGTTGCTTACTGGAAATCACAGAACTGGTGGGGCCTTGGCCCTGGTGCACATTCGCATATTGATCAAAAGCGCTTCTGGAATGTTAAGCATCCAACTGCATATAAAGAGAGAGTATTTGCGGGGCAATCACCGATTAAGGACTCTGAACAATTAACTGATGAGCAGCGAAAATCTGAATACATCATGCTGGCTATCCGCATGCCTGAAGGTGTTCGCAAGAGTGCGCTCACAATCGCTCAATATGAGCGGACCGCTGAATACATCAAGAGTGGCCATGTCCTAGATCGCCCCGATGTCATTGCGCTAACGCCACGGGGACGCTTAATCGCCGACCGCATCGTTGCCGAAATGCTCGCTTAAGCTGATAACGGTAAACTCCGCATCATGACCACAGACCGCCGGCTCGAAATCCTTCGTGCCATTGTCGACGAATATGTCGAGACACAAGAGCCGGTCGGTTCAAAGGCAATTGCCGAGAAGAATGTTCTAGGTATCTCACCCGCCACAATTCGCAATGAGATGGCAGTCCTTGAAGAAGAAGGACTCATTACCCAGCCTCACACAAGCGCTGGTCGTATTCCTACCGATCGCGGATACCGATTATTTGTAGATAAGTTATCGACCGTCAAACCGCTATCAACTGCCGAGCGTCGCGCCATTGAAACTTTTCTTCACGGTTCAAATAATCTTGATGAATTATTGAAGCGATCAGCAAAGTTATTGGCAGATATCACCAAGCAGGTTGCGGTCGTTACATATCCATCAATCGGTGACCTGCAGGGGCGCGATAAATTGACTGTATCTGGCACTGCTCACTTGGCTCGTTCTGGAGAAGATTTAGGTCTCACACTTTCACCAATTCTTGAGGCTCTGGAAGAGCAAGTCATTTTGCTCCGCCTTCTCAATGATGCACATCCCACCGTGCAGGTTCGTATCGGTCACGAACAAGAAGAGCGCAATCTACAAACCACATCACTCGTTACCGTTGGATATGGGCTCGATTCAGCGCCAATGGGTGCGCTCGGAGTTTTAGGGCCTACTCGAATGGATTACGCTGGCTCTATATCTGCAGTATCTGCAGTTGCCCGCTATGTCGGTCGCTACATTATGGAGAGTCCTCAGTAAATGTCAGATTATTACCAGCTCTTAGGCGTTGATCGTGGTGCGACTCAAGATGAAATTAAAAAGGCATATCGCAAGATTGCGCGCGAACTTCATCCTGATGTAAACCCTGACCCAGAGGTACAGAATAAATTTAAAGAGGTAACCGCTGCTTACGATGCGCTCAGTGATCCGCAGAAACGTCAGCAATATGACATGGGTGGTCGTGGTGGTTTCGGCGGCGGATTTGGTGGCGGCGGTGGAGGCTTCAGCGACATCATGGATGCTTTCTTTGGCGGTGGCGGCAATCGCGGTCCGCGTCCACGAATGCGCCAAGGACAAGATGCACTTATTCGCATTGAGGTAGATCTCAATGAAGCATGCTTTGGTACCGAACGCGACATTACTTTAGAGAGCGCCGTCGTCTGCGAAGATTGCGAAGGACAAGGCACTGCAAATAATTCTTATCCAGAAACTTGTTCGGTTTGTAAAGGCCGCGGTGAGATGCAATATGTTCAGAAATCTTTCTTGGGCCAAGTAATGACATCGCGCCCTTGCAACAACTGCTCGGGTTACGGCACTGTTATTACAGATCCTTGTCGCGAATGTGCTGGTGATGGACGCGTGAGAGCAAAGCAGACAATCAATATCAAGATTCCTGCGGGTGTTGAAACCGGCAACCGTATTCAGATGTCAGGACGCGGTGAAGTAGGAGCCGGGGGAGGACCTGCCGGTGATCTCTATGTAGAAATTGTCGAGAAGAACCACGACTTCTTACTGCGTGATGGAGAGAACCTGCATATTGCTATCTCAATTCCATTTGCAGCTGCAACTCTTGGTACTTCTGTAATGATTGAAACACTTGATGGCCCAACTAAGGTGCAGATTAAGGGTGGCATCGAAAGTGGTTCAACAATCCCAATTAGGGGCAAAGGTATGACCCGTCTCCGCTCTAGCCACCGCGGAGACTTGATTGTCCATGTTGATATTGAGACGCCTCATAAGCTCAGTCGCGAGGAAGAGAAGCATTTACGCGCCTTCTCAGCTGCGCGCGGTGAAAAAGATGGCGATGTAAAGATTAAGCGCCACGAAGAAGGATTCTTTTCAAAATTTAGAGATGCCTTCAATCGCTAATGTTGACTCTCTTCTTTGTGGATGACCTGCCGACCGGTGCGGGTGTGCGATACGAATTCAATAATGATGATGCCCATCACGCAATCAAGGTTCTTAGGCTTTCACCTGGCGAGAGATTTAACCTGGGAGACGGCAAGGGCGCCTGGTCTCGAGTAGTAATAGAGAATGTAAATAAGAAGTCGATGACAGTGAAGGTCCTTGAATCAGGTTTTCAGGAGGCGCTCTCAACACAATTTACTGTGGTTCAAGCGATTCCTAAAGGAGACCGCATTAAAGAATCGATTGAGCTATCTACCGAAGGTGGCGTAGATCGAATCATTATGTGGAAGTCAGAACGCAGTATCGGTCGTATTGAAGACAAGTTAGAAAAATTGCAACACACTGCTCGCGAAGCATCAAAGCAATCTCGCAGGTTTCGTATTCCTGAAGTAGAGAGCGCAGCAACGAGAGATCACGTGATAGATGAAATTGCTAAAGCAGATCTTGCGCTCATCTTTCACGAGAGCGCGACAATGCGACTTTCTCAAGTAGTGACCCCTGGGCCGAAAAAAGTACTCGCCATCATTGGTCCCGAAGGTGGACTCACTGACGACGAGGTTGAGACCTTTGCAGCAGCGGGTGCCAAAGTAGTTTTGATGGGAAGACCTATCTTGCGCTCAGCTCATGCGGGATTAGCAGCACTTGCCGCCATCAACACGGCCCTTTCCGTGTGGTGAAAACCCCGCACACCCGCTAGATTTTCAGCTATATGGAGCGCCTACTCATCACTATCCCCACAGCCATTCCGATGGTTGCACTTTTAGGTCCGGGCGATGCCAACATTCTGGCTATCGAAGCCGCCTTCCCATCTGTCAACATCACAGTCCGCAGTAATGAAATTACTTTGCGCGGTCCACATATTGATTGCATCGCACTTGAAAAGTTATTTGGCGAGATGCTCGTTGTCATTCGTTCCGGTCAATCACTCAATGTTGATGCGGTCTTGCGCAGTATCGTGATGATCGAATCTCAACCATCACAGAGCCCAGCTGAAGTTTTATCTCTCAACATTGTCAGCAATCGCGGTCGCACAATTAGACCAAAGACTGCCAATCAAAAACTTTATGTCGATGCTATCGAAGAGAACACAATCACATTCGGAATCGGCCCAGCCGGTACTGGTAAAACTTATCTAGCCATGGCAAAGGCAGTTGCGGCTTTGCAAGCCAAGCAAGTCAATCGCATCATCTTGTCGCGCCCGGCTGTTGAAGCTGGCGAAAAACTAGGATTCTTACCTGGAACTTTGGGCGAGAAAATTGATCCATATCTACGCCCACTTTTTGATGCTTTGCACGACATGATTGATGCAGATTCAATTCCGCGCTTGATTCAATCTGGAATCATCGAAGTAGCACCTCTTGCATTTATGCGTGGACGTACATTAAACGATGCATTTATCGTTCTTGATGAAGCACAGAACACAACGCCAGAGCAGATGAAGATGTTCTTAACTCGTTTGGGCTTCGGTTCAAAGATGGTTATCACTGGCGACATCACTCAGAACGATCTACCTGGTCATCAGAAGAGCGGTTTATCAATTATTCGCGACATCCTTGGCGGCGTTGACGATATTGCATTTATGGATTTAACGGCTGAAGACGTTGTTCGCCACCGTTTGATTGGCGATATCGTGCGTGCCTACGATTCTTATGATTCAACAAAGACGGCCCCTGTCGCTCTTCGCAAGCAACCGTGACCATAAAAAAACTATGACTATTGATGTAACAAATCGTTCTGGCTCTCTCGTACCTGCAGTAGCAGTTGAGAAGCTATTAACTTTCGCTATTGATTTCATGGAGCTTCATCCTGATTGCGAGCTATCGGTTACTTTTGTCGCAGATAATGAGATGGAAGAGCTTCACATCAAATGGATGAACGAACCCGGAACAACTGATGTGCTCTCTTTTCCGATGGATATGCCTGAAGGAAAAGATGACGCAGTAACTCTTGGCGATATTGTTATTGATCCCATCGTTGCTCATCGCCAAGCAAAGAGCGCTGGCCACAGTCCAGAACATGAGATATTTATCTTAGCTACCCATGGATTACTGCATATATTGGGCTATGACCACGCAGACCGTGATGAAGAGAAGGTAATGTTCGACCTCCAAGAGAGCATCGTAAAGAAATGGGAAAGCACTCAGTGAGCCAAATCCGTAAAGGGATTACCGCAGTTCTCGTCTTTCTCTACACCCCGATAGCTAAAGGTGTAATCAAGTTAGGTAACTTCATCACTCCCGCTAAAGGTTTCGAGTGGGGCCTCTTTACCGATGAGAACGAGCTCCGCGACCTTATGGATCACGCACACAATCGTGGCCTCGTTGAATCCGATGAGCACGAGATGATTCACAATGTATTCGACCTTGGCGATACTTTGGTGCGCGAGCTCATGGTGCCACGTACTGAGATGGTTTGGATCGAGCACGATAAGACTTTGCGTCAAGGGCTCTCACTTGCACTTCGTTCTGGATACTCACGTATTCCTGTTGCCGGTGATGACTTGGATAACATCATTGGTCTGGCATATGTAAAAGATTTAGCAAAGCGCGCACTAGATCACCATGAGGCTGAAACAACTGAGAAAATCGAACAGTTGATGCGCCCACCAGTCTTTGTGCCAGAGAATAAAGAAGCTGCAGACTTGCTAAAAGAGATGCAGCGCGACCAGATTCACCTTGCAATCGTTGTCGATGAATACGGTGGCACAGCAGGCATTATTACGATTGAAGATATCATCGAAGAAATCGTCGGCGAAATTGCTGATGAATATGACGATGGCGTTGAAAGCTTTACCTGGCTCTCTGAGAACAAGGCACGAGCTAAGGCATCACTTCATATCGAAGATTTAGCAGATGCCCTCAAGATCAAGATCGAAGAAGAAGATTATGAAGATGTCGACACCATTGGTGGCCTGATGTCACAGAAGCTCGGCCGCGTTCCTATCGCCGGCAGCACAGTCACAATCGCCGGTTGGTCCATCACCTCTGAGCGTCCTATTGGTCGCCGTCGTAGAATTAGTTCAGTAATGATTGAACGTGTTGAGGTACCAGAAGAGGATCACGAGTAATGACATCGGCTGCGCAAATGAGTAACCCTGAGGATGCAAAGTTAGTAACTCTTGCAACCAATACTTTAGCTCGCAGTGGTGC
>WLDB01000061.1 GCA_009705035.1 Actinomycetota bacterium
AAGCCTTGGGTAAAGACAACTCTGGCTCCAGGTTCTAAAGTTGTTACAGATTATTATGATCGCTCTGGCCTGACTCCTTATATGGAGCAACTTGGCTTCAACCTTGTTGGCTATGGCTGCGTTACTTGTATCGGAAACTCAGGACCGCTTCCAGTAGAGATCAGCCGCGAGATTAATGGACATGACTTGGCCGTAACAGCTGTCCTCTCAGGTAACCGTAACTTCGAAGGACGAATCAGCCCTGATGTGAAGATGAACTATCTGGCATCACCTCCGCTAGTTGTCGCCTATGCAATCGCAGGAACAATGAACCATGACTTCGAGAAAGACTCTTTGGGTAATGACAAAGATGGCAATGCAGTTTTCCTTAAGGATATTTGGCCATCAGCTCATGAGATTCAAAGTGTTATCGATTCTTCAATATCTTCAGAGATGTTTAAGAAGGATTATGCCAGCGTCTTTGAAGGCGATCATCGCTGGAAGTCTCTTGATACTCCTACAGGCAAAACATTTGAATGGGATCCGCAATCAACTTATGTTCGCAAACCTCCATACTTTGATGGAATGCCGGCAGAACCAGCTCCAGTACAAGATATTTCTGGTGCGCGCGTCCTAGCAATACTCGGTGACTCAGTAACAACTGACCATATTTCTCCCGCTGGAAATATCAAAGCAGATTCACCGGCCGGAAAATATCTTGAAGCACATAGTGTTGATAAGAAAGATTTCAACTCATATGGATCCCGCCGCGGAAACCATGAAGTAATGATTCGTGGAACTTTTGCAAATATTCGCCTTAAGAATCTCTTGCTCGATGGAGTCGAAGGTGGCTTTACACGCAACTTCCTTGATGGAGGAGCGCAAGCAACTATCTATGACGCATCAGTGAGTTACCAGAACGCTGGTATTCCTTTAGTAATTCTGGCTGGTAAAGAGTATGGATCTGGATCATCACGTGACTGGGCGGCGAAGGGAACAGCTCTCCTAGGAGTGCGTGTTGTTATAGCTCAATCTTTCGAACGTATTCACCGTTCTAATCTCATCGGTATGGGTGTGCTTCCGCTGCAATTCCGCGATGGCGAAAGCGCACAGTCATTAGGACTAACTGGGCAAGAGAGCTTTAACGTTTCCGGCATCTCAGCCCTCAACCATTCAGGAGTACCAAAAGAGGTAGAGGTCACAGCCGGTGATAAGAAATTCACCGCAATTGTGCGTATCGATACCCCTGGTGAGGCCGATTATTATCGCCACGGCGGAATCATGCAGTACGTCCTACGTCAATTGCGCGGGTAACTTAGACTACAGACATGTTGGAATCTCTCCGTGACCCTGCGGAACTCAAAGGGCTCAGCGTCGCCGAATTAGCTGAGCTCTCACAAGAGATTCGCGATTTCCTTGTGGCAAAAGTTTCACGCACCGGAGGCCACCTCGGTCCTAACCTGGGAGTCGTCGAACTTACTCTCTCGCTCCACAGAACTTTTCAATCACCAAAAGATTTAATCCTCTTTGATACCGGCCACCAGAGCTACGTTCATAAGATTGTTACCGGTCGCGCCGATCAATTTGATTCATTGCGCCAACGTGGGGGATTAGCAGGCTATCCAAGCCGCAGCGAATCTGTTCACGATGTCATTGAAAACTCTCACGCATCTACTGCACTTTCCTGGGGCGACGGAATTTCTCGTGGATTTGCGATGACCGGCCAGGATGATCGCCATGTTGTTGTCGTGGTTGGCGATGGCGCTCTCACTGGCGGTATGTCCTGGGAGGCTCTTAATAACATTGCAACCGCTGGTGAACGTAAACTCGTGATTGTCGTGAACGACAATGAGCGTTCTTATTCTCCGACAATTGGCGGACTTGCATCTCACCTAGCAACACTTCGTTTAACACAAGGGTATGAGCGCTTTCTTGATTGGGGTAAGGAAGTACTCCAGAAGACTCCCGTTGTCGGTACTCCAATCTTTGAAACTCTTCATGGAGTCAAGAAGGGCATTAAAGATGTAATCGCTCCGCAAGGCATGTTTGAAGATTTAGGTTTGAAATATATTGGACCAATCGATGGACACGATATTGCGGCTATGGATAAAGCTCTGGAGCAGGCGAAAGAATTCGGAGAACCTGTTCTTGTTCACGTCATCACCGAAAAGGGTCGTGGGTATAGTCCAGCAATCGCAGATGAGGCAGAGAAGTTTCATGCCGTCGGAATCGTTAACCCTGAGACCGGACTTCCAAAAAATAAGAGTGCAATCTCTTGGACCGATACTTTTGCATCTGAAATCGTAGAGATTGGTAAAGATCGCGAAGATATCGTTGCAATCACCGCCGCGATGCTTGGCCCAACAGGGCTCGATAAGTTTCAGGAAGCTTTTCCTTCGCGCACAATCGATGTCGGAATTGCAGAACAGCATGCAGTCACAAGCGCAGCGGGTCTGGCATACACAGGCCTTCATCCCATCGTTGCGGTCTACTCAACTTTTCTCAATCGCGCTTTTGATCAACTGCTCCTTGATGTTGCTCTCCATGGTGCAGGGGTTACCTTCGTCCTTGATCGCTCTGGAATTACCGGTGATGACGGACCTTCCCATCACGGTATTTGGGATTTAGCACTCACCGGAATCGTTCCAACACTTGAAGTTGCAGCCCCTCGTGATGGTGCTCGTCTACGTCAAGCTCTACGTGAAGCAGTAAAAGTAAACGATCGACCTACCCTCATTCGCTTTCCAAAGGGAGCAGTACAGGCAGATATTCCAGCCTTTGAGACTCGCGACGGAATCGATATTTTGTATCGCGGTGAGAGCGCAGATGTTTTAGTGATCAGCGTCGGTGCAATGGCTGCCATTGCAGTTGAAGCGGCATCACAGGCTTATCTAGAAGGTGTTGGTGTCACCGTAGTTGACCCGCGATGGGTCAAGCCTCTGCCGCAATCTTTAATTACGATGGCGCAGCGATATAAGGGCGTTGTAGTCCTGGAAGATGGAATCCGCCATGGCGGCATCGCCTCATCACTCTCAGAGATGTTTAGAGATGCTCGCTTGGAAATTGCAATTCATAGCATCGGTGTTCCACTTGAATTTATCGAACATTCAAAGCGTGGCGAAATCCTAGAAGATCTAGGGATTACATCTCAGCAGATTGCGCGCGAAATTGTGGAGTGGAGCTCTACTTCAATACCGATGCAATTCCCGGAGCGTGAAAGCGCTGACCGGAAACCTTCTCGCTAAGTCCGATCCGATCTAGATAAGGCAAGATTCCGCCGAGATGCATTGGCCATCCGGCTCCCATCAACATACATAGATCAATCTCAGCGGGAGTTTTGACGACACCTTCATCGAGCATCATTCGTGCCTCTTCTGCCAGCGCGCGAAGAGCGCGTTCAGAAACCTCTTCTGCAGTAGATGGCGTTGATCCCTTGTGAATCAGAGCAAGTGCTGCTGGGTTAGCGCTCACTGTTCCGTCATCACCTTTAACATAGAAAGTCTTAACTCCCTCTTTCACCATCGCTTGCATAGTAGGGGAGATGCGGTAACGAGGACCGAGATTCTCATGCAGCGTCTCAGCAACGTGAAGTGCAACGCCAGGACCTACTAAGCCAAGGAGTTCAAATGGACTCATCGGGAATCCGATTGATCGCATCGCATTATCGGCAACTGCAGGATCTGTACCCTCATCTACCGCATCAGTAATTTCTCCCATAAAGCGGGTAAGCAACCGGTTAACCACAAATCCCGGTGCATCCTTACAAATAATCATCGTCTTCTTGAGGTTCTTACCTACTTCAACGGCAGTTGCAGTTGTTGCATCATCGGTATGTGAAGTTCGTGCAATTTCGAGGAGTGGCATGACTGCAACAGGGTTAAAGAAGTGAAAACCCACGACTCGCTCTGGATTTTTCATCCCGATACTCATCTTCTCCACAGAGAGCGAAGATGTATTCGTTGCTAAAACACACTCAGGAGAGACGATCGCTTCAAGAGATTTAAAGAGCTCCTGCTTTAGCGAGAGCTCTTCGAAGATAGCTTCGATTACAAAATCACAGCCAGCGTAGATAGATTTATCTGCAGAACCACTAACTAACCCTGCAAGACGTGATGCAGCTTCGGCGCTCATACGCTTCTTCTCAACTAGCTTCTGTAATTCAGCCTTAACCCAAGCGACGCCCTTATCTGCACGCTCTTGATCGATATCTGTCATGACCACAGGACATTTCAGGTTTCGCACCAGCAGCAGAGCTAATTGCGATGCCATAAGACCTGCACCGACGACTCCAACCTTATTTACCTTGCGGGCAAGATTAGATTTTGGTGCACCTTCAACTTTCTTCTTCTTCTTTTGAATAAGGTTGAATGCATAGAGAGATGCACGAAGTGGATCAGACATTGTTAGATCTGCAAGAGCTTGATCCTCTGCATCAAAACCTGCGCCACGTGTATTGCTCTTGGCTGCAGCTATGAGTTCGAGCGCAGTACGAGGTGCCGCTAAATCTGCACCGCCAAACTTTTTGTGAGCTGCTGCTTTTCCGGTAGCTAGCGCGCTATCCCATGCAGGGTCAGAGCTGTAATCCTTACGTTCGATTTTCGTGGCGCCAGATAGAATAGCGGCAGCAAAAGCTACCGACTTTTCTAGAAAATCTGCTGGTTCAAAGACTGCATCTACAACACCAAGGCCCAGCGCATCTTTCGCTTTCAACATCGTGTTGTTATTGAGTGCATTGAGCATAATTACTTGGACAGCCTTCTCTGGGCCGATGAGTTTAGGAAGAATTGTCGCTCCGCCCCAACCTGGTACTAATCCCAGAAATACTTCAGGTAGTCCAGTAAATGCTGTCGCAGAAAGTGTGCGGTAGTTGCAATGAAGACCGATTTCAAGTCCGCCACCAAGTGCTAGTCCATTGATAAATGCAAAAGTAGGTACGTTTGATTCATCGAGGCGACGGAAGATATCGTGGCCTAACTTTCCGATTGCAAGTGCTTGCGCGCGATCATTGAGAAATGAGAGAGCAGATAAATCTGCACCAGCAGCAAAGATAAATGGCTTTCCTGTTACTGCAATAGCTGAAGGGTTATGTGAGAGAGCCTCTGTTATTGCAGCATCTAGGGATGCTAGGGATTGTGGCCCAAGGGTATTAGGGCGATTGTGATCGTGGCCATTATCTAAAGTAATAAGAGCGAGCGTGCCTTTATATCCAAAGGGGGCAAGATCGATATCGCGAACTTTGGCGACGGTTACAACTTCTTCAGGAGCACCTTCTGGCAGAGTGATTGCAGTCGTCATTATTTCTTTCCTCCTGTGAAGTGTGGGTTCTCCCAAATTACTGTTCCACCCATTCCAAGTCCGATGCACATTGTGGTGATTCCATATCTGATTGATGGATCTGCTTCGAAGGTGCGCGCCAAGTTGATCATTAAACGCACTCCAGATGAGGCGAGTGGGTGACCAACTGCGATTGCGCCACCATATGGATTGACACGTGGATCATCATCGGCAATTCCGAAATGCTCGAGAAATGCCAGAACCTGAACTGCGAAAGCTTCATTGATTTCAAATGCGCCGATATCTCTAATATCTAGTCCAGCCTTTGAGAGCGCCTTAATTGTTGATGGAACTGGTCCATAACCCATAACTTCAGGTTCAACACCAGCAAAAGCGAATGTCACCATCTTTGCCTTGATTGTCAGACCAAGTTCATTGGCCTTCTCCTCACTCGCTAGCAATGCGATAGTTGCGCCATCGTTAAGTCCTGAAGAGTTTCCGGCAGTGACCCGACCGGCTGCTCTAAATGGAGTTTTAAGACCCGCAAGACCTTCCATAGTTGTTGTTGGACGAGGTCCTTCATCTGCAGAAACAATTGTCCAACCTAGTTCAGCCGAACGCGCAGCAGTAGGAATCAAATCTCGTTGGATTTTTCCTTCTTCATATGCTTTTGCAGTCTTTAACTGTGAATTAAGTGCAAAGCGATCAGCTCGCTCTTTGGTAAGAGTTGGGAAGCGATCATGTAAGCGTTCAGCGGTGGCTCCCATTGATAGCGCATCGGTATCTACGATTCGCTCTGCTAAGTAACGCGGATTTGGATCCATGAGTTCACCCATTGGATGGTTTCCCATATGCTCAACGCCACCAGCTAATCCGATATCGAGAGCTCCCATTGCAATACCGCCAGCAATTGTTGTTGTTGCGGTGAGCGCACCAGCGCACCAGCGATCAATTGAATAACCAGGAACAGAGTTAGGAATTCCAGCAAGCAGCGCAGCGCTTCGACCAATATTCATTCCTTGATCACCGGTCTGTGTCGCAGCTGCGATTGAAACATCGTCAATTTGGTTAATCGGAAGATTGGGGTTTCGCTCAAGTAATCCGCGGATAACGCGAACCATCAGATCATCTGCACGGGTGCCATTAAATGAACTACCCGCTTTTCCGAATGGAGTACGGACGGCATCGACTAAGACAACGGTACGAGGGGATATCTGGGACACGAGGAGCTCCTTTATAGCCAGCGTGCGGTGCACACGCTGAGGCTTTTATGTTACTCGCCAGTAAAGAAAAAGGCTATTGCCCCTGGCCTATTTCTGCCTCGTTTTCGCCCTCTTGCTCTGTTGCTTCTTCTTTTACCGGCTCCGGCAGCGCTTCCTTCTCATCCAGGCAGGCGCTCAAGATTGGTGCGGTGATCTCGATCTGCCACTGACGAGCGCCCCAAGCGGCAAGATCACTGGCGACTTCAGTAACCGATGCAGAATTTCCGCCATAGTTCCAGCAGATTTTTCTCATGAATTCTGGGGTAAGCAAGT
>WLDB01000062.1 GCA_009705035.1 Actinomycetota bacterium
GTTGAGTGACGCAGTACAGCTAGACCATCTGGAGATGAAATCGATACCCCCTCGATGACATCGCCATCAACGAGTTCGCTCCACAAATCCTTTAGCTCGCCATTGATGCGACAGACAACGATGGATTTATCTTCAGCGAATATCTGAGTTGGACGAATATCAGCTGCGATCTTTTGCGCAACCCCATCGACCTTGACAGATATTTCACACATGTCGCTAGCTTACCGAAAAGTATTGAACGTTTTCTCGGATTTGGGAGGCTTTCTCCTGGGCAGCCGGAACTGCAGATAGCTGATATTCGCCAATATGACTTACTGGTCTTGCGATTTTAAGGCTATTTAAGAGTAGGGCTGATTCGCACCTCGCAACATCGGAGATGTGAATAGGAGCTACTTCGATATCGCATCTCTCTATTGCCACTGCTCGCATAACCCCGGGCAGAACGCCTGCAGTGATTGGCGGCGTAATCCAACGCCCCTCTATAAGTACGGCGATATTTGATATTGATGTTTCGGTCATTTCGTTCCGCGAATTAAAGATTATTGCATCATCGAATCCGTACATTTTTGCTTCATCCAGAACTGCAAAATGCGAGTCGTACGGATATGTTTTATGTTGTAGGCCATCAGCTTGAGATGTTGCTGAATGAAAGGTAAGCCTTGCTGGTTCGCTCTCTTCAAGGTACTGCGAATAAGAAATAACGTAATCCTCTTTTGAGAAGCAGACTCGCAATCTGCCTAATGGAAAATCCTCTATAGCCATTTGATGAGAAAGCTCACTGCGAAGTAGCTCTTCATCAGGTAGCGAAATTCCGAGGTGAGAGGCCGAAGATAACGCTCGTCGCATATGCCGACTCAACTCTGCAATCTTTCCATTCTCGGTTCGCATAGTCTCAAAAATTCCATGGCCGGATGGAAAAGGCATTCTCGTCATCAGAGATCACCGCCAGCAATTGAGATTAGATGTCGTGCTTTAAGTTGCGTCTCTTCCCATTCCGAATGAGCATCGCTTCCCCAGGTTATTCCAGCACCTGTTCCGTAGCGCAAGTACTTATCTCCTGTTGTCCAAAAGGTCCGTATCGCAACTGACAACTCAGCGGTTTCGCCATGGACGTACCCTAAGGTCCCGCAATAAGGCCCGCGCTTATTTTTCTCGTTCTCCGAGATTACAGAGAGCGCCGAAGACTTTGGGGCGCCTGAAACCGAACCTGGTGGTAGCAGAGCAGTAAAGATTTCGCTCCATGTAACACCGTCAGCTATCTCTGACTGGATATCAGATACCAAATGAGTCAATCCAGGATGTTTCTCTCGCCTAAAGAGAGATAAAACTTCAACTGACCCAGGCCGGGATACTTGAGAGAGATCGTTGCGCATTAAATCAACGATCATCAAATTTTCAGCCTTATCTTTTTCGCCAAACTCTTCTTCATTCCAGCGAATAGTGCCTTTGATTGGAGAGGTAAGAAGAGTTGAACCAGTGCGAGTGAGAAATCTTTCTGGGGAAGCAGATGCAATCTCTAAACCAGGAATCTTGAGGTAAGAAGCATACGGCGCTGGGTTCGCACGTAGGATTTCAGAGAAGAGGCCTCGAAGTGATGGTGGCTTATCCCCCAGATAATGTTGAAGTTCGCGACAGGCATTTACTTGATAGACAGTTCCGGCTGCGATAGCTTCACGAATCGCATAGATGTAAGAGACATAATCAATCTCTTCATGTGTAGAAATCCATGGACGTTCCAACCTTTGCCAAGTAGCTTCTGGAAAAGGTTGCTCCCTTACTTTACGAAAACGAGCAAATTGAAATTCACCTTCGAAGGTAGCCATAACCGCCCAAAAACGGCCATCACTGAGGACAGCAGGGTCGCTACTCACTTCGGCTAATCCAGAGGCGTGAACCCCTTTCATCCAAAATTGATAGTCGCGACCAAACATGGGCTAAGGCTACGCACGCTTTGGCACTTATGCTCGACCTACGCTAGATTTGCGCCCGCATTAAAAATTGCGGACGTAGCGCAGCTGGTAGCGCGGAACCTTGCCAAGGTTCAGGTCGCGGGTTCGAACCCCGTCGTCCGCTCGGATTTTGAGTCAATATCTATTGGGATATTCGTTGAAGCGACTATTGATTTAGATCTTGCTCTATCTATGGTGGAATGGCCGAGAGGCGAGGCAAGGGACTGCAAATCCCTCTACACGGGTTCAAATCCCGTTTCCACCTCCATAGATTGTGCACAACGAAACGGATAACCTAAAGCTATGTCGTCACAATATCTCGAAGGCCCAGAACGGCCGTGGGGTCGTTATCAGGTTCTTGCTGATACCGAGACATACAAGGTAAAGACAATCTGGGTTGAACCAGGTCATCGCCTTTCATTGCAGCGCCACCAAAAACGTGAAGAGCATTGGTACATAGTTTCGGGAATAGCCGATGTTGTATTGGGCGATAAAGAGTTTAAGGTTGAAGCAGGTTCATCTGTCGAAGTCGCGGTCGGCCAGGTGCATCGCATCGGGAATTCAGGCACTGAAGTCATGATCTTCGTTGAAGTACAGCGCGGAACTTACTTCGGCGAAGACGATATCGAGCGCATTCAGGATGATTACGCTCGATAGACCAGCTCTATCTCTATCAGTTATACTTTCAATACAATTTAATACTCTTACATACCTAGGACGATTGGCTCAGCGGTAGAGCACCACATTGACATTGTGGGGGTCACTGGTTCGATCCCAGTATCGTCCACAACTGAAGGCCTTTATCGAATCACTGCATAACTTTCATAGTCATGTAATTCTCCGGAAATATTGAACAAACCCCGCAAAGTACCCTCGTGGACCCAGCCCGCCTTCTCAAATGCGCGAATCATGGCGACGTTCTTGATGTGAGTGGATCCACTCAATCTGTGTGCCCCGTCATTGAACATTCTCTTGCTTGAAATTCTCAGCACTTCTGTCCCGATACCAAGTCCCTGTTTTTCAAGTGCGATATCTAACCCAAGTTCCATCGCTCCGGGCGGCATCGATAATGGACAATGACGAATTTGCAGATCGCCAACAAGGAAATTATCAACTGAAATTGCAAGATGAAGATAGTGATCATCCCATATCCCTGAATTGGCAAATCGCATTCTCCAATTGTCTAAATTCTCAGAACCTGAAATTTGACGAATTCGTGCCGATTCATCGAACTCTTCAGGTCGATAGGGGCGAAGAGTTACAGCCATAGACTTACACTAACTCAAAGACTTAACCGGCTTCTGAGTTTCTTCCAAAAATATTCGTGTCGTTCATTTATATTAAGCGCGTGAATGCAAATAATCAGATGCCATGCGACTTCTGCGGGGCGCCCTATGACCCTGTTTCGACTAGATGGCTCTGCCCTCATTGCCATATGAAAACTAACTGCTGCGACGGCGCTCCCTGCGATATCCCGGTTGTACAAGTAGGTGAAGTTAAGAAGTAGCTTCTGTAGACTGAATCTATGTTCGCACTCGTTCCCGGCTTTCTCACTGGTCTTTCCCTCATAATCGCGATCGGTGCACAGAACGCATTCGTAATTCGCCAGGGATTGCTTCGCCAACATGTCTTTCTTCTCGTCGCAATCTGTGCGATATCTGATGCTGTCCTTATCTTTCTTGGCACTGCGTTAGGACTTGGCCAAGCAATCGCCTAACACTTGCCTAACACCCTCAAGAGAACTACAGAAACTTATAGGCTCTTACAGGCGCTATTCATGCGTAATTCAGCAACAACAGAGAACGCTAGATACGCTCAGAACCGCATAAGCCAGGATTGACATTGTGGGGGTCACTGGTTCGATCCCAGTATCGTCCACAATTAGAAACCCTCACAACCGCTAAACCAAATTTCGGCGTACTCCAATAGTTCATCACTTTGTGGGTTTTCAAAATTCTCTAAAGAGTCAACTATTTCACTTGGAGTTGCACGGTCTGATATGCGCCAGTTCGATTCCCGGGTCTCAACTTGCGACATCAAGACGCTTAACTCAGGTGTAAGAAAATAGCCATTAACAGTATTTCCTTCCGCTTTTACCCTAGAGATTATGTCCAGTCTTTCGGCACGGCCCCATGTGCCCCAATCGATCACCACATCGCTTCCCTGAGATAGGACCAAGAGTGCAATCTTCAACTGAGCCTGCTCTATATATGTTCGAACCTCAGAGTTTCGAAGTGGAATTCCAGAAGCATGCATCCATTGATCTGGAGATAAAAGTATCGCGTCAGTTTGGTCGGCTATTTCCAACGCCTTGGTGGTCTTTCCGGCACCTATGGGTGCGGAAACTAGATGAAAAGTTGCCAAGGTCCCAGATCCTCTCCAATTACGAACATTTAAACTACCTGAATCCTAGTAATTTCATATGTGACAAGGAGTCGCTGACACGACTGCAATCCTTTCATGAAGACCAAAATCCGTGAGTTGCTTCTTGTAGCCTTATCAGATGCTCGCGCTCATCCCTGGCTTTCTCACTGGACTCTCACTCATCATCGCGATCGGTGCACAGAACGCATTCGTAATTCGTCAGGGATTGCTCCGCCAGCATGTCTTTCTCATTGTCGCAATCTGTGCGGTTTCTGATGCAGCACTTATTTTTCTTGGAACCGGCGGACTTGGGACTCTTATCCAAAGTGAGCCATCACTTCTTGAATTTATTCGCTGGTTTGGGGTTATCTACCTGACCTGGTTTGGAATCAAAAGTGTTCGATCCGCCTTTAGGAGCCAAAGTTTGCAAGCGGGTGAAGGTGCATCGATTAGTAAGACCAAGATTGTCAGTACCTGCCTCGCCCTAACTTTTCTTAATCCTCACGTCTATTTAGATACTGTTATTTTGCTAGGCAGTATCGCCAATCAGTTCAATGATGATCGCTGGTTCTTCGCAATTGGTGGAGCTACAGCAAGCTTGGTTTGGTTCTCTGCTATCGGATATGGGGCACGAGCCGCATCACGATTTATGTCTAAGCCAATATTCTGGAAGATTCTAGATTCAGTTATAGCAATAGTGATGTTTACGATTGCCATCACATTGGCTCTCTATAAGTTCTAAGTTTTCCAATCTTTCTCCTTGGCGCACCCAACAAGGTGTTTATCTCTAGTGAGTTCCTCGTGAATCCAGCGTGAGGTCGGCTTGATACTTTGCCGGAATGGAAAACATTGAGATTAAGAATTCATCAGCACATTCAATCGATACGCTCAAACGCATAGCAGTTCTTTCGGCTTTGCTCATCTGCGTTCAATTTTTGCAGACTCCAGCTGAAGCCGAAGAATCGTTCTTCTCCAAGGCAAAGGATTTAGTGATATCTAGTATTGGCTTTCAGTTCGGCTATAACCTCTGTGGGTATAAATGCGCGATTCCTGGTGGAGTCGCCGGCTTAGCCATATCAAGTATCTCGCCCGCCCAAGTAATTTCTACCACAGGACAATTTGGGAGTTCCTTTATCGGAGGCTTTGAGTCTTGGGGTAGATCCTTCGGAAGGCCTTAAGTGAGAGTCTTTCTGGTCTGAATTCTCAAAAGAAGAACAGCTAAAAGAGAGGAAGCGACACTTGCGGCAAGCACTCCCACTTTTGCATCAGCAAGCAGTTGTGATTCTTCATAGCTAAGTTCAACAATCAAGAGAGAGACGGTAAAACCGATTCCGGCCAATAAAGCAATGGCACTGACATCACTCCACCTAAGGTTTTCATTAAGCGATGCTCGTGTGAATCGGGTGAAGAGGTAAGTCGCTCCAAAGATTCCTAAAAACTTTCCGATCACAAGGGCGAGAATAATCGCTGAACCAATCGGACTAGTGATTCCCTGAATTATTCCTGAACCTCGTACATCCACGCCTGCGGCAACGAAGGCGAAGAGTGGGATAACCAAAAGAACGCTGATTGGATGAACTTTCGCTTCACAACGTTCGGCTGTCGAAATATCTGCGCCTGCTCGAGGTTTATTGGGAACTAAGAGGGCCAGCGCAACACCGGCGACGGTTGCATGGACTCCTGATTTGTACATAGCCCACCAAGCGACGAGAGCTAACGGCAGAGCTATGAGGATATGCGCTTTGTTGATTCGGTGGAGAAGCCAGAAGAAGAATAAAACAATCAAGGTCAACGCGAGGTAAGTGAAGTTGAACTTCTCTGAATAGAAAATTGCGATTATCGAAATCGCGCCTAGATCATCTACGACTGCAACCGTTAGCAAGAATGCGCGAATTTCTGTAGGTAGTTTTCGCCCGGCTATTGCAAGGATGGCGAGAGCGAAAGCAATATCGGTCGCCATTGGTATAGCCCAACCTTGAAGCGCCTGCGAATCCCCGCGAACGAGGGTCGCGAAGATTAATACTGGAATCGCCATTCCAGCTAGTGCGGCTACGACAGGGACAATCGCCCGACTCTTCTCAGAAAGTGATCCGTGGACTAGCTCGTGTTTGAGCTCAAGGCCTGCAATAAAGAAGAAGATTGCCAGTAAGCCGTCTGATACCCAGTGAGCAATGGTGAGATTAAGCGCGAGAAATGGGATTTCAAATTTGGTTGATAGTAAGTCAAAGTACCAACTGGATTGTGATGAATTTGCGACGATGATTGCAATCACCGCTGAAATCATCAATAAGGCGCCGGCGAAGGTTTCGTCCTTCAAAGCATCTTTTATCCAACGATCATCACGTTCGGTGCGAGGGCGAGTAAA
>WLDB01000063.1 GCA_009705035.1 Actinomycetota bacterium
AGTCGGATCAGATAAGAGCGTGCAGAAGAACCCACAACTCACTCAGGTGATTTCACTCTCTGACCTTGCCGGTAGCGCAGAAGAAGCTATTGCTAACCCACGCCATTGGCTCGAGCGCGCCGGAGCAGAAGCCGCTCTACTTTTTCAAGGCTAAGAAATCAAAACTAGTTGACTGAGAAAGTAACAGAGACTGTTGATGTAACAGTCTTTTCAATGCTGGTTGTGTCATATGCGCCACCATCTGCAGTCATCGTTGAATCAGGAGTGGTTACCTGAAATACACCAGCACGAACAGATTGAACTGAACCCACTGATCCGCCTACAGCTTTTGTAATTGCTTCGGCGCGAACCTTTGCATCAATCATTGCATCCTCAAGAAGCTTTGGGCGAAGTGATGGAAGGGTAGAGATGTAATACTGCGGACCGTAGTTGTTCACACTTACGCCGGTCTGCAAGATTGCACCGATTCCTTGAGATAAATCAGAGATCAGCTGAACATTCTTTGAACGGACAACAACATCACGTGATGCACGGTAATTAAGAATTCGTCCAGTGCTATTACCGTTCGACCATTCTTCATTTGCATATGTTGATACAGAACCTAAAGTGATATCACTCGCTGCAACACCGCCATCAGTTAAATACTTACGAAGTGCATCGACATCGGATTCAACTTTTGAAACAGCAGATGCAACTGATGGACGAGTCAATGAAACATTAAGTGTCCAGACTGCATTATCTGCAGTTGCTGCAACGCGAGCAGAGCCTGTGACAGTGATGCCGTTTGCGCTACGGTCTGCAAAACCTGCACCGACCTGCATCAATCCAAAGCCGAGTGAGATAGCCAGAAGGGCCGCCGAGGCAACGATGGCGATCGCCTTGCGGCGCTCAATCTGGATAATGGGGCTATTTGCAGGGTTAAAGTCGTTGGATGTCATGGCCTGAGTCTATTCCTCTAACTTTTAAGCTCACGAGAAGGTGTGGTGAAGGCGCTGAGATTTCTCGGGGAATATGCAATCCCGATATGTGCCTGTACCCTTATACCTAGTCGGACGCTTAAATCAGTACCCGTTTGTTTAGGTTTAAATCTTTACTCGGTATGGCTGTATGCAAGATGAAGACTGGCGATAGAGATATTTATCGCCCCACATATCGAAGGAATAGAAATAAATGGCAACAGGTACAGTTAAGTGGTTCAACTCTGAAAAGGGATTCGGATTCATTGCAGTTGATGGCGGAGGACAGGACGTTTTCGTTCACTACTCAGCAATCCAGGGCAACGGATACAAGAGCCTCGAAGAGGGTCAGGCAGTTACATTTGAGGTTGTCCAGGGTCCTAAGGGTCCTCAGGCAGACGCAGTTAACCCAGCCTAATACACTTTAAGAATTACCCCGTCGAGAAATCGGCGGGGTTTTTCTTTTGTTGCAAATTAAATTATTTCTTTGGTTCTGGATAAATCTCGCCCATCTTTAATTTACGCGCCTCAACTTCTTTCACAGGTGAGCGATCTTTGCCTTTCTTCCATGAATCTAAATATCTCCAAGGAAGAACTTCGCCGCGGCGAATCCACCAAGTATCCGGAGGAGTTGGCCACGAAATACCGAAGTGCAGATGATGTGCTGTGCCCCGCGCGCTTCCAGTGTTACCCACACTTCCAAGAACCTGCCCGACAGTCACTGCAACACCTGGCTGGATATTCAATGGAATCCATTTCAAATGCGAGCCGTAATATCGCACGCCATCAGAGCCGATAATCGAAACAGATAGGCCGCCGCGATCTATGCCGTTATTGGGAGGTTTTCTCCAGCGATCTTTGCGATTGACCTCATCTACTACACCACTAATTGGGGCAACAAATTTGCACCCCTCTTTTGCCAAGATATCTGTAGCTGCATAATCATGATGAGCCCTTGCATAATCAACTTCACAGTTGGCGACTGGAAATGTGTACTTGGGCAAGGCGCTGGCCGATGAAAAAGGAATAACGAGCGCAAATGTCAGAAGAGAAGAGAGGAAGATTATATTTTGCTTACGCATGGCCAAAGGCTATCGTGTGAGAAGATAAAGTGTGGAGAAATTCGGATATATGGCGATGATTGCTTTTACTGTCGTCGGATCGTTCTGGCTAGAAGTTATTTTTAAAGTCGGAGTTCTTCGACGTTGGAAAAAAGCTTTTGCATCAATTTTGCCGGTGTCGGCTCTCTTTATCGTCTGGGATGCATACGCAATCAGTCAGGGCCACTGGTTCTTTGATCGTGACCAAATTCTGGGAATCTTCGGCCCCTTTGGAATTCCGCTTGAGGAATATCTCTTCTTTATCGTTGTTCCAATGGCTGCGCTTTTAACAATTGAAGCTGTCACCACTGTGAAGCCGCATTGGAAGAAGAAATGACATATACGCAGCTTGCTATTTCAGGCGTCATCTTTGCGCTTCTTGCTGATTACTTCTTTCTGCGCACCCGCTTAATTACCACGAAGCGGTTCTGGACTTCATATGCAATCATCATTAACTTTCAGCTGCTCACCAATTGGTGGCTCACTTCTCGCAATATTGTGATGTATTCACCGGATGCCATCATGGGAATACGCATCGCCTCAGCGCCAGCTGAAGATCTTCTCTTTGGATTCGCGCTCGTGCTTCTAGTTCTTGCGATGTGGGAGCGAAAGAGCGATTAATTCGCCTTGAGTGTAAAGAGCAGACCGTTCTCAGGCTTTAAGACCGGAAGCTGCAAACCAATGTTGGCGAGTTCATCACCGCGAAGTGAAACTTTTGGCCACCAGCCTGGATGCGCCTTCTGTAAAAATTCAGGGGCGCTCAAATCTTCAATTACCTCAAGTGAGTATGTAGTTTTAGGATCAAGGCCGTCAAAGGTTGCAACGAGCGGACCAAAGTTATCGAGTGAATCCAGCTGCATGTAAGAAAAGACTGCGCTCTTCTTATCTTTAGCAACGGTTCCATACATCTGGGCTCCCCCAACAATGACATCACTGCGCACAACATCTCCGGAATGCAATAAGTCGCGATGCTTCTTATAGAAAGCAACATAGCTCTTAAGAACCTTGAGTTCGTGCTCATTAGCCTCAGTGACATTCCATTCGATTCCGGCATGGCCAAAGAGAGCGTTAATAGCGCGGAAGGTGATCTCATGGGTGCGGTGCATCTGATGGCCAACTGTTGGGCCCACGTGTGTTCCTAAAAATTCTGGAGGGATAACCATCGCGCTCCAACGTTGAATCTGCTGACGCTCTAGCGCATCATTTTGATCTGAGGTCCAGAAACGATCAGCGTGTTCAATCATGCCAAGATCAACGCGCCCTCCACCTGATGCACATGATTCGATTTCAAGGCCAGGGTGGCGGTGCTTGAGCTCATCGAATAAACGATAAATAGCTTCTGTCTGCTGACGCACAACTGGGCGACCATCGCTGATTGGGTCAGTCAGGTGGCGATTGTGATCCCACTTGATGTAACCAATGTTGTTTTCACTCAGCACAGCATCAACTTGATTGAGCACGTGGTTATACGCACCCTCTTTTGTTAAATCTAAGACTTGCTGCCAACGACCTTCGACCGGAATACGGCCTGGCTCTTGCAAGATCCAATCAGGATGTGCGCGATAGAGATCTGAATCGCGGTTGACCATCTCACCTTCAAACCAGAGTCCAAATTCGATTCCTTTATCGTTGATGTATTTGATAATCGGATTAAGTCCTTCAGGCCACACTTCTTTCGATACTGTCCAATCACCTAATCCACGACGGTCATCGCGTCGTGAACCAAACCAACCGTCATCGAGTACAACGCGTTCGACACCGATCTCAGCTGCCTTATCAACAATTTTCTTAATTCCTTCAAAGCTATGGTTGAAGTAAACAGCTTCCCACATATTTAAAGTCAAAGGACGTGGGCGTGATTTTGTAATGTGATTACTGCGACCGCGAATCCAGTCGTAGTGGTTGTTTGTAATTCCATCTAGACCTTCTGCACTAAAGGAAGCAACTGCGCGCGGTGCCTGGTATTTCTCCCCCGCCTTCAAAATTACTTCACCTGGCAATAAATATTCGCCAGCACCAATTGATTTGTGACCATCAATTAAACGCTCAAGATGATGAATATTGTTGCCGGACCAAGCCATTGCAAGTGACCAAGCAGGGCCAGTGCGGAAATTTGTTGAGTGGCTAAGGGCAATCTGAGTGATTGTGTAATCGTGACCTGAACGTCCTTCAAAACCTTCGCGGGATGTAAGTCCATACCCAATATCGCGACGTTGTGGTTGGCGCTCTTTCGTCCAATGTCCATAAAAATCTAAGCTCTGATCAGCTTGTTCTGCCAATGGCAACCAATAGAGGAAATGTTCTAAGAAGTAATCACTGGAACCTTTATTTGTAACAGTGGCATCAATCAAAAGCACATCAGATGGTGTTAATGAATAAGTCATTACTATCTCGAGCTCTGCAATTTCATCCATAAAGGTTGCAGCAAGACTTTGGTTTTTCTGAGTAGCGCTCTTTAGGACAAATCTATTTGATGCAGCGACACCTGATCGATGTCCGCGTAATGCAGGGTGGCCGATAAATCCACGTGAATGTTCGCGCAACACAAGATTGCGAGGCGAAACATCGAGAGTTCCATGAAAGTGTGGCTTCTGCGTTGCCTTTGAAAGAGCTGCCTGACCTGCAGGAGTGAGTTCACCTATTTTTTCGCCCCAATGAAGAATCGAGAGAGTTTCATCAGAATCTTCAAAGATGATGGATGAATTGGCTTGGCTCAGGTGAATCATGGGCGCGAGTCTATCGTCACGAGTAATTGAGCGATAGAAATGCCTTAAGATAACGCCCGACGAGGCGGTAGCTCAGTTGGTTAGAGCCCCGAACTCATAATTCGGTCGTCGTCGGTTCGAGCCCGACCCGCCTCACTTTGGAAATACGTGAGTGACCCTATTTGAAAATGTCTGTGCCTTCGACTCTATTCAGTATGAAGATGTGTTTACCGGGGCTTAGTTGTGACTTTTCACCCTTTATAAATAAAGCGAATGCCTTCGAACATTCAACTGAGTAAGTGATCTCATCGGCACTCTTATGCTCCCACTCAACATCAACCCAGCCTGCGATAGGTATGTGGATGCGACCCTTCATGGTTGGCAGCCCAAAATCACTTACGCGTAATTCAACAGATGAGCCATCGAGACTTAACTGCGGATGTAATCCAAGACCAAATCTGGATAGCTGCCAGGTAGGTGCGCCGCTCCAATAATGGCAGTGGCTCCATCGATCATCGAATACTTCCCACCAGGTGGTTGCGCCTTTTTCTAGCATCCAGCCCCAATTGGTAAGCCAGAAATCGGTAGCTTGTTCACCATGGCCCGCATTAATGAGTACTGACATCGAATAATTCGAGAAGTAAGGGGTAATGACTCCCTCAACAAATTTAAGCGGGTCGCGTAGCCTCTTTGCGTTTCGGTTGTATGGGAATCCTGCTCGAATTGAATCAATAATTATTGGCGCTGCTTCTTTATGAGAGATAACTCCGTTAAATGCAGCAAGGGTGTATGCGTGATATTTGCGGAGGTCAGCCTCTAGCCCATTCTTTATGAGTGAAGAAAAATGATCATGTTTTTCTTGCCACGCTTGAGCTTCATCTGGCTTGCCGATGAGTTCTAACCATTTAATCCATGACGCTACAGCTCTGATGAAATGAGATATCACTGCAAGGTCTGGGCTATCAGTCGGTGGGCTATAGCCCCAATCAACAAAGGACCACGGTAAATCGTGAGATCCAACTTCTTTAATCAAATCTGATAAGCCCTTGATATTTGCTCGCGCAGATTCTTCGAGCTCAATGAGTAAAGATGTATTTCCTTCTTCAATCGCAATCTGTAGGCAGGCTGTGGTCCACATCGACGCATACGTTCCAAGATAAATCAGTTCACCTGGGCCAGAGCCCGCAACCACTCCATCTTCACGTGCCGAGGCAGCAGCATGTAGTAAAGCGCGTTTTACTAAGGTGTAATCGCCCCAGCCTGCAACCAAGATATGTAGCGCTGACGTTACGACATCGCCAACCCACTCTGCGCGTTCACGAATCGAATCAACCAAGGCATCTTCTGCTGATGAGCGAAGTGTTTCGATACCAACTTGCCATATTTTATTGAGCGTTGGATCAGGAGTTGATAGATAGCCTTGTGGTTCACCGAGGAAATCACGCTCAATAAATTCTGGGTTACTCAGCTTTACTTGCCCTGCGGCGGTGACACGCACTTCGATAAATTTTGCGCCCATAGATTGAAAAGGTTTGATGGATGTTTTTCCAGCGGCAACTGAGAAATGTTGAATCATTCGGGTAGCACCAGCAGATAAGGCAACAACGGGAGAAACCTCTCCTTGCGGTGTCATTCTCTCGGCATAAGCAATCTTTATCTCGGCAGGGTTTTCGCATTCAATATCTATGCTGAAGTAGCCGATTCTTATCTTTGATAGGTCATAGCGCACCCAGATTCCATCATGGTCATCATTTGGATCCGGATTTAGGTCACAGAGCAAATATTGGGATGCAAGATC
>WLDB01000064.1 GCA_009705035.1 Actinomycetota bacterium
AACCACGGTCGGAGTTGGAGTTGGGGTCGGAGTTGGGGTCGGAGTTGGGGTCGGAGTTGGGGTCGGAGTTGGGGTCGGAGTTGGGGTCGGAGTTGGAGTTGGATCACTTGGTGCAGGTGCACTTGGTGCAGGTGCACTTGGTGCAGGTGCAACAACAACTCCTACCGTATATGTTCGGGTTGAAACTCCATCTTCTGCAGATACAACGACAGAAACTGTATTGCTGCCAGTAATCAAACCCGTTGTGCCTGTAATTACGCGAGTTGCGGCTGAGAATGAAGGTGTTGCAATTACCGTCACAGAAGTAGTTCCGTTACTTACATTAATAGAAGTACCTGGAGTAAGTGCATCGGTCCCGTTGACTGTGAAGTTTGCAAGGGTATTCACTGTAGATAGTGCTGGTGCCACACCTGTATAAAGGGATAGCGCTTTAACAGTCCCCTTATTCAGATCATTGAGATATGAATTTGCGATTGGCGCCCAAGTGGCCCAGTTCGTGCCAAATGTCGTCGCAAATGTTGATTTCATATCGGCAACAGCATTACCAGTATTGGTCGATAGACGGGACAGCATCCAATCCAGGTACTTACTAATTCCGAACTGGGCAATGAGTAATTCAACAGCTGCGCTTCCAATAAAATATTGCTTTGTAAGCCATGTTATATAAGCACTTCCAGTTCCTTGTGCTGCGACTAATTCGGTATCAATATCGATAGTCTCGCTAGTAGAAAAACCTGAGTGGCTTGCCGATAACTGGCCATCAAGTAAACCTGGGACCGTGAAGTTTCCGAGAGCCACGCCAAAGTAAAGGGGCCCATCACCAAAAATATTCGGAGTTGAGGGTAGAAAAATATTCCTATCAACCTGATTGCGTAACTCATGGCCAGAGATAAAACTCACCTGAGAATTTACGGCGGAGGCATCAGTGGAAACAGTGAATAAACTTGAATTATTAGATCCAGTAGCACCTGCGGCCTGAGTTTGACCATTGGTTGGAGAAACATAAGAAGCAAGGATGTTTTCTGCAGTTAGGCAGGTCTCTATTGAAGAAACAAGATGGCCTAAGTGTTTTTCTGATTGGCAAAACACTAATCGAGAAGCCGGACTTATCGTTGTCAATTCAACATGCGGATCTGGGAGAAGCGTCGAACCCCAGAACTTAGATGCAATATTGGTTTGCAAAATGAATTCATTTTGGATGGCTGTTGAAATCGCAGGATCAATTGCAAACTTCACTGGTACATAAGCTGTATTTGAATCATAGCGATTAATGAGCTGCGTATAAGCACTGCGGCGTACTGATCCCACCTCCCACGAGGTTGGAATTGCAGAGGAGATGGCTAAGGCAGTTGGGAGCGTAACGGCTTTTGTACTGAAATTATCCGGTGTCGGAACGCCGATAGTTGTCGTTAATTCTATTGGTATTAAAGAAAAATCGCCTGCCTCAACGTTCGATGAATGAGTAGTGACCAATACTGTCACGGTGTCGTAATTTGGAGCAGGAATAGTGACAGCAATATCGCCAAGTGAATCTGAAACGAAATCGGCGGAACCTATTTCGGTGGGGTGTCCCGTATTCCATACAGAAACAGTTACCGTTTCGTTAGCCAGAGGTGCTCCACCGTATAGAGATAAATGAATATCCAGATTGGCAGCTGTTCCGAATTCTAATGATGATGGCGCATATAACGAGACGCCAGGTCCTCCATCGTAACTATATATATAGAAAGGTAAATTACTAACGGATGTAATTTTCACTGTCCGCGCTGAACTGCTGGCACTTACTGACAGGGTGATGTAATACTTGCCAGCCGAAGGCGCCGTAATCGTTTCGGTGAAGATTCCATCAGTCCCCGTTATTGCTGTTACTGATGTCGGAGTGCCAATATTTGTATTTGCATTTGTTGGGTCTACTTGCTGATAAATCACGGTGACTGAGGCACCCGCTAAGGCGACAGGACTACCTCCTGTATCACTCTTTAACTTACCTACAACGGTGATGCTTTCACTCAGAGCAAGAAAATTGGATTTATTCAGTGTGATTTCCGAAAAAGTGAAGTTGGTAGACCCGCTATTTGAAACCCAAGTATTGCCGAGCGTGGTCACAGCTTGTGCTTGTTGAGCCGGTATAGTCAAGAAAGCAAAAGATAACGCGAACACAAGTACACGAATAATTTGAAACTTTTTCACAAAGGCCCCCTGGGATCAAAAAGGACTTAACTAGGCCCTTATATGCTTCACCGCAAGCTAGGCAGATATTCGTGCACATATTTCCAATTATTTGGCTCTTTTTGGTGCTTGCTGTCTTTGGAGGAGATTCGGAACCTAACGCCCTTGCGACGCTCGCTTCAATCGATCACGGATTGCAATTGCGATATCAGTGCCTTCTGGTTGAACAACTACAACCAGTTCAATCTCTTGTGCATCAGCCTCTCGCAATGCGCTATAAAGCTGGCGCGCAAAATCTTCATTATCAACGGGAGCTGCTAATCGGATCGCACCTTCGGGAGTCGGATAGCTCTTGAGCGCGATGTATCCATCACCTGGGCGAGGGTGACCATCGAGAAGAATTTGTGCTGAGGGGGCGTAGTGATTTTCAAGTGAACCACTTACTCGAATCACTTCATCGCGATCTTCTACTTTTAACCCAGTGACTTCTTCTATCATCTCTATCGTGATTGCACCTGGGCGCAGAATTCGCGGGGCAGATGCAGTGCAATCAATAATTGTGGACTCAAGCCCGACCGATGACTGACCGCCATCTAAAATCACGTCTTTCTCGTCAAAGAAATCGCCTAACTCCTCTTGTACGGCTGAAGCAGTTGTCGGTGATACTTGTCCAAAACGATTGGCACTTGGTGCCGCCAAACCTTTGCCACCAATTTTCTTAAACTCTTGTAGAAGAGCCAGCGCAAGTGTGTGATCAGGAACGCGCAGACCAACTGTTGCTTGCCCACCCGTAATGAAATCTTTGGCTAAATCGGTGCGGGGCAAAATTAGAGTCATTGGTCCGGGCCAAAATGCGCGGGCTAAATCAATGGCGTAATCTGGAATATCTGAGGCCCAATCAGTGACATCTTGCATATCTGCCAAATGAACAATCAGCGGATGATCTGCTGGGCGACCTTTGACGTTATAGATCCGCGCAACTGCTTCGGCATTTGTTGCATCAGCGCCCAATCCATAGACAGTCTCTGTTGGGAAGGCGACTAGGGCTCCACTCTTCAAATCTTGCGCGGCCCGCGCGAGAGCATCTGCGGTGCAGAAAGATATGAATTGACCCTGGCTCATATCGCCAATTATCCCTGGTTTTTGCGAGAAGATGACCATGTGAGTATCAAGGTAATGCAGATTATCGCCCGAATGAATGTGGGTGGTCCTGCCGTCATTGTCGCAGATTTAATGCGTGGGCTTGATCCAGCGCGATATAACCAAGAATTGATTACTGGCTTCTGCGATAAGAATGAGGCAGATTATCTTGAGACTGTCGCTACTGATATCACCGCTACTCGAATTGCAGGCCTTGGTCGTTCAATTTCTCCATTGGCAGATTTACGCGCATTTTTTTCGTTAATTGTAAAAATTAAAAAAGAGAAACCCGATGTTATACATACCCATACCGCTAAGGCAGGAGTTTTGGGACGTCTGGCAGCAATAATTGCTGGAAGTAAAGCGCTGCGAGTTCACACATTTCATGGCCATCTTCTGCATGGATATTTTGTAGGCTGGAAAATTACATTAGTAGTTGCTATTGAAAAGTTCTTGGCAAAACATACGAATTATTTACTTGCCGTTGGAAATCAGGTACGCCGAGATCTCCTCGCTGCTGGAATCGGAGAAGAGAGTCAGTATCGAACCTTTTTCCCTGGGCTACCAAAGTCACCTACTTTTGATAAGTCTGCTGAGAGAGCAAAGCTCAATCTTTTGCCAGAGAAGATTTATTGCACTTACGTCGGTCGACTTACCCAAATTAAACGCCCCGATAGATTGCTTGATATCGCAGCACTGACAAGTAAGAGTCATCCAAATCTTCATTTCTTGATTGCTGGTGAAGGCGAACTATTTAGCAATTCAAAAACGCGGGCCGCTGCAGAGAATTTGCCAATTACTTTCTTGGGGTGGCGCAGTGATATTGCACAATTATTTGCCGCAAGTGATCTTGCAATTTTAACAAGTGATAACGAGGGAATTCCGCTGACTCTGATTCAGGCAGCACAAGCCGGGCTTGCGATTGTTGCGCCAAGTGTTGGCTCTATCGCAGATATTGTTCTTGATGGAAAAACAGGAATGCTAACTAGACCCGACTCGGAAGAAATGGCGATAGCCCTTGGAAAATTAGTTGATAGCGCTGCCTTAAGAACACAGTATGGTGACGCTGGAAGATTACATGCGGATCAGAATTTCTCATTATCTAAATCACTTAATGAGCACGGCTTGCTCTATGACATTTCCCAGCTTAAATAGGAGATAATCTGTACATGAAACCTTCAACTGTCAAAAGAACAATCCTTGCAGCAACCCCACTCGCAATTATTGCCCTGATCGCGGTACCACTTACCGCGCAAGGTGCAACAGCAGCGACCGCAAGCCCACGTCACATAACAGTTAACGCTGAAGGAACGGTCAAGGTCGTTCCAGATGCCGTTCGTATCAATGCAACCGTCTCGGTGATATCAACTACCAGCAAAGCAGCTCTCGCTGAGGTCGCAACAACTGCAACAGCTCTACGCGCTGCCCTTAAAGGCGCAGGTATTGCTACAAAAGATATTGCCTCACAGACAGTTACTGTCTATCCCGAATACAACTACACCAACGATAAAGGTTCGATTCTCGTGGGATATCGTGGATCACAGAGCTTTACTATCGTCGTTCGTAACGCAGCAAATGCAGGCACTGTTGTTGATGCAATCGTTGCAGCTAGCGGAGATAACCTCCAGGTAAATGGCGTTACACCGTTTGTACTCGATGCCTCAGAAGCAACAGAGTCTGCACGTGCTGTTGCCGTCAAGAATGCACGTACTAAAGCAAATTCATATGCCAAACTCCTTGGTGTCAAGCTTGGCAAGATTAGCTACCTTGTAGAGAACGGAAGCCCTTCAATCTCGGCTCCTACCTACGATCTGCCGATGCTGGCCAAATCTGAAGCCGCAGCAACTGTGGTTGATCTAGGTCAGCAAGATGTCATTGTTACAGTCACAGTGCGTTGGGCGCTCTAACCCATGCAGGAAGGCGCACAGCGCCTGAAAAAGGTTCTCAACTCACTTGAAAGTGAGGGTCTGCTCACTACTGAGCAGACCAACCTTGTACATACTCGGTTCGAATCTCTCGAAGGTTCTGATTCGCAAAAGAGTATCTTCGCTGAAATTGCGGCTTACCTCGGTGGAGCTTTTATCTCAATCGCGACGCTCTTCCTTGTTGCAAATATCTGGGATGAGGCGCCACGAGCAGTTCGGGTAGGTGCGCTCACGGTGTTGGCGATTGCCTTGTTTATCACCGCCACTCTGTTAGGCAATGTGACTGCGATGCGGTTGAGATTGACTAGCGTGCTCTCTCTCGGATCGGCGATTGCAGCAACTGCAGCCACCGGCTTTGCATTTGATTTTGATGGGGCGCCTTCGTTGCCATTATCAGTTGGCGCTGTTATCTCTCTTTATGCATTTATAAAATATAAGCATGAGATTTTGCATGTGGGAACATATGGATATCTCTTTATTACCGGCCTCATGATTTTGGGATCCATTACAAGTATTGAGCCAGAAGATAGCGTTGTTTATCCGCTCTACTGGATTATTCTGGCGAGCATCTGGCTATATCTCTCGTGGACCAGCATGATCAATCAGACCCTTGGATATCTCATCTCTGCAGCAACGTATTTTCTTGCGACACAATTTCTCTTTATCTCCGATGAGAGGTTCTTCTCTTATCTTGCAACGCTTGTAATAGCACCACTTCTAGCGTGGATTTTTCTACAAGATCGGCGTTGGCCTCTATTACTTGGTGCTGTACTCACCACGACATTTACAACTGGTGAATTTGTTGCTGCCACATTAGGAGGTTCGCTAGGGGCGCTTCTGGGCTTATTAGCAGCTGGAATAGCTCTCATTACGACCTCAATGGTTGCAATTCGTAAATCTCGCTAATCTCCCCATTCATTATGTGGCACGAAAAGCGGGTTTGGAGCATGGGAGCGGAGAAGGTATTCTTACCCAGCCTCATACGTCCCCATCGTCTAGGGGCCTAGGACATCGCCCTTTCACGGCGGTAACACGGGTTCGAATCCCGTTGGGGGCACGTAAGGCTCTTCGTAAGAAGAAAAAGTAAGAAAGTAGTTCAGTAGTAGCGGCTTTGATTTATCAAGGCCCGGTAGCGCAGTTGGTTAGCGCGCCGCCCTGTCACGGCGGAGGTCGCGGGTTCAAGTCCCGTCCGGGTCGCTAAAGGTAGGGAGTGTCCACACC
>WLDB01000065.1 GCA_009705035.1 Actinomycetota bacterium
CAGTTAGCTGCTCTTAAGTGATGAGTGCAATTTCTCCAGAAGATCAAGAGCGTATCGATGCAATCGAGAAGGCGCTCAACAAGAGGTGGCCAGAAAATAAGATTGAGCCATCCCTCGAAAGAATTGATGCTCTAGTCGATGCCCTTGGTTCTCCTCAATTAACGTACCCAACAATTCATATCGGTGGAACAAACGGCAAAACTTCAACAGCACGAATGATTGATTCATTGCTCTTTGAAATGGGTCTTCGTACTGGGCGCTTTACCTCACCACATCTTGAGTCCTTTCTCGAACGAATTACCATTAATGGCCAACCGATTGATGCGAAAGCTTTTATCTTCTCTTATAACGATATTGCTGCCTACTTAGATTTCATCGATAGCAAATTCGATGTACCAATCTCCTACTTTGAAGCAATGACAGCACTTGCTTTTGCTGCTTTTGCAGAGCATCCGATTGATGTAGGTGTTATTGAAGTTGGCATGGGTGGCGAATGGGATGCAACTAACGTCGTAAAGGCTGATGTATCAGTGATTATGCCGGTTGACTTAGACCATCAGGAATATCTTGGCGAAACAATCGCTGAAATTGCAGCGACAAAGGCAGGAATCATTAAAGAAGGTGGCTTTGTTGTACTAGCTGAACAGAAACCTGAGGCAGCTGTAGAGCTTTTAAAGAAGGCAGCTACCCTTGGAGTTGAAATTGCACGTGAAGGAATCGAATACGAAATCGAAAGTCGCACTCTTGCTGTGGGTGGTCAGTTACTTACTATTCGAACTCCTAAAGACCGCTATGAAGATATCTTTCTTCCGCTCCACGGAAAACACCAGGCCTCCAATGCTGCTGCAGCGCTAGTTGCAGTTGAGGCATTTTTTGGTGACCAAGAGCTAGATCCCGAAGCAGTCATGGCAGGGTTTGCAGCAGCTCAATCACCGGGACGATGCGAGATCCTTCATCGAGACCCGACAGTGATTATCGATGCAGCTCACAACCCACATGGTGCAAAGGCTTTACGACAAACTATCGAAAATGAATTTGCTTTCGATGAAGTGATAGGAATCTTTGCTGCACTTGGCGATAAAGATGTTGAAGCCGCTTTGATTGAGCTCGAAAAAGTAATGAATTCCATTATCGTCACAGTTAATTCATCACCGCGTTCACTCAAGCTTGCCGAAATCGAGAAGATTGCGCTGCGCGTCTTCGGTGCTGATCGCGTCTTCACCGCCGACACGCTCGAAGAAGCTATTGATAAAGCAATTAAAGATTCAGTGCGCCCATTAGGTGATGACTCAGTCGGAATTTTGATCACTGGTTCTGTAGTTACAGTTGGGCAGGCACGAGCTTTGGTACGCCGTAGATTTGCGGGCAATAAATAAATGCGAGTTCTTGGTTCGGCAGTTCTCGTGATGGAATTTTTTGTTATGGGATTTGCGGTCTTGTTGGCGAAAGATAATGGCGAGCCATCCTCAATAATTGCAGGATTGATGCTCGCCCTGCTCTTCCTTCTCACCCCAGGAATTCTCAAGAAGAAGTCAGGTTGGATTTTCGGCTCACTGCTGCAAATTCCGATGATTGCCTATGCCGTAGTTGTCCCCTCTATGGCGATAGTGGGGCCGATTTTCGCTGGGCTCTGGGTGGCTGCAATCGTCATTGGGCGAAAGGGTGAGGCTATTCGCGCCAAGCTTCTGGCCGAATCCGGTGGCGCGCAAGAGTCGTAACCCCCAATAGAATGCTCCAGTGAGCACTTTAGAAAAGACACTTGTCCTCGTAAAGCCAGATGGTGTGGCGCGCAATTTAATTGGAGAAATCATTGGCCGCATTGAAGCCAAAGGTTACAAAATTTCTGCACTTCGCATGTTGCAAGCAGATCGCGCACTTCTTGAACAACATTACGCTGAACACCAAGGCAAGCCATTCTTTGAACCGCTCGTAGAATTTATGTTATCTGGTCCAATCGTTGCGATGGTTGTCGAAGGCAATCGCGTTATCGAGGGATTTAGAAACATTGCCGGAACAACCGACCCAACTGTTGCAGCGCCCGGAACAATTCGCGGCGATCTAGCTCGTGATGCTGGAACAAAAGTTACACAGAATCTTGTCCATGGTTCTGATTCACCTGAATCAGCAGCCCGCGAGATTGCAATTTTCTTTGGAGGTAAGTAAATGTCAAATAGAATGTCTTTCATCGGCCGCGATATGGCAGTTGATCTAGGTACAGCTAACACCCTCGTATATGTACGTGGTCGTGGCATTGTTCTTAACGAGCCTTCAGTAGTTGCTGTCAATCAAGATACAGGCGGCATTCTCGCTGTCGGAATCGAAGCTAAGAAGATGATTGGCCGTACCCCCGGAAATATTGTTGCAATCCGTCCACTCAAAGATGGCGTTATCGCAGACTTCGATACAACTGAGCGCATGCTCCGTTATTTTATTCAAAAAGTTCATAAGCGCAGCTACCTTGCTAAGCCACGTATTGTCATCTGCGTTCCATCAGGAATCACCGGCGTCGAACAGCGTGCAGTAAAAGATGCAGGCTATGCAGCAGGTGCGCGCAAGGTTTACATCATCGAAGAGCCAATGGCTGCCGCAATCGGCGCTGGTCTTCCAATTCACGAACCAACCGGAAATATGGTTGTTGATATCGGAGGTGGAACAACAGAGGTTGCTGTGATTTCACTTGGTGGCATCGTGACTGCTCTCTCAATCCGTACCGGTGGAGATGAGCTTGATCATTCAATTATTGACTGGGTAAAGCGTGAATATTCACTACTTCTCGGTGAGCGCACAGCTGAAGAGATAAAGATGGCTATCGGTTCTGCTTATCAATTACCAAATGAATACGATGCGGAAATCCGTGGTCGCGATCTTGCGACAGGGCTTCCAAAGACAATCACTGTTACCGCTGCAGAGATTCGTAAAGCTCTTGAGGGTCCAGTCAATGCAATCGTTAATGCAGTAAAGGGAACTCTTGATAAGTGTCCTCCTGAGCTCTCATCAGATTTAATGGATCGCGGAATCGTCCTTACCGGTGGAGGAGCTTTACTTAAAGGCCTAGATGAGCGACTACGTCGCGAAACCGGAATGCCTATCCATATTGCAGACCGTCCACTCGATGCAGTTGTCGAAGGATCCGGTAAGTGCATTGAAGAATTCGAAGCCCTTGAAAAGGTTTTGATTTCAGAGCCACGTCGCTAAGGAAGTTCTCAATTGCGTTACGGTGGCGACAATCGTGGGCGGCTTCTGCTCATCGGCTTGATTGTCACCGCGCTCTTCCTTATTACTCTCGACTTGCGGGGCGTTTCAGTAATCAATGGAGTTCGAAATACAACCCAAAGCGCCCTCTCGCCATTTCAAAAAGCTGGCTCTTGGGTGATTTCACCATTTCGCAATTTCTTCTCGGATGTAACCCACTTAGGTCGCACCCGCAACCAGATTGAAAAACTCACTGCAGAGAATGAGCGACTCCGCCTCGCTCTTCAAAATCGTAAAAATGCAGATATAGAACTCGAGCAACTAAAAGGTGTTTTGGATTTAGCCGGTAAAGCTGAATATAAAGTTGTCAGCGCTAAAGTTATCTCGCAGGGTTCTAGTACATCATTTACAAGCACCATTACAATCGATGCGGGCCGCACTTCAGGAATCCGTCCCAACATGACTGTTATTTCAGGATTCGGTTTAGTTGGAGTTGTTAAAACGGTTTACTCAGGTAGCGCACTTGTCGAGCTTGCCTCAGATCCATCATTTAAAGTCGGAGCTCGCATCGCTGGTACACAACAAATTGGAATTCTCAGTGGCCAGGGCTCTCGCAAGGCCCTTCTTCAACTTCTTGATAACACTACCGCAGTAAAAGTTGGAGATGTAATCTTGGCGCGAGGAAGTTCAAATGGAAGACCATTTGTGCCAGGCGTACCTATCGGCGAAGTTACCGCTGTGGATAATTCTGCAAGTGCAGTAACCCAAACAGCCGAAGTGAAGTTCTATGTTAATTTCTCAACCATAGGAGTTGTCTCTGTGGTTGTGAGGGCTCCCGAGATAGATCCTAGAGATGCACTTGTTCCGCCAAAACCGGTACCAACGCCACTTCCTACCGTGACTATTACGGCAACTCCGAGCCCAACTGCTTCTGCACAAGAGTGATGTAACCGATGATTTCACGTCGCTTCTTCTTCGCCTTCCCAATTTTTATCTTCTTTTACATCGCACAAGAGGCTTTCATTGTGCAGTTACGCTTGCCATTCGCAGGGTTCTCACTCCTACTCATTCTGACTTTGATATGGGCGGCGATGAGCACTCCAGAAATCGGAGCACTAACCGGTTTTGGCGCGGGCCTTTTGATGGATTTATCACAAACAACCTCTGGACCGATGGGTCATTGGACATTAGTGATGATTCTCGCCGGTTTTCTAATCTCTTTTCTCTCGTACGGAGATGACCATCTTCGAGCCAACCCACTCAATATTGTTTTTCTTGTAATCATCGGTGTTGTTGCTTCGCAAGTAAGTTATGTAATTCTAGGTTTCTTGCTTGGAGAAAACTTTGGTGGATTTAGCCGAATTATTTTTATCTGTCTCGGTACCGCATTCTGGAGCGCAATTGTTACTCCATTGATACTTCCAATAGTTTCTAGACTTCATGCTGCTGTATTTGGAACGGCATCTCGAATATGAACCAACGTTCTCGCCTGAGTATGGCGTTCATACAGATTCTTATCGCCTCTTTACTCGTCGCTCTCCTTGGACGCCTCTTCTATCTTCAGGTAGCTGCCGGCCCTACCTATCGAGATGCCGCACTCAGTATTCAAAGTAGAGATGTCGTAACGCCAGCAACACGTGGCCTGATTGTTGATTCTTCCGGCGTACCGCTTGCGCTCAACAAAGTTGGTCTCGCAATTACCGTAGATCGAACAAAAATCGATAAGCAAGAAGATAAAGGTGAGGCAGTTTTACGTACTCTCTCTAAATTACTCAACCTCAATTACGCAGATGTGTGGCAACGGACTCGGTTATGTGGGGAACTTCCAGTCGGCTCACGAGCAGGCTGTTGGACAGGTTCGCGCTTCCAACCAATCCCAATCACCAAAGAGGCAGATATTTCGATTGCACTTGCAATCGTCGAACGCCCTGATACTTATCCAGGAATCTCGGCAACTCCGGTCGCAATTAGAAATTATCCTGGGATTGCAGATGTAAACGCTGCTCACTTGCTGGGTTATGTCGGACCACTAACAGATCGAGATTTATCTGGAGCAAATGGCCGTTCATACTTTAGGTCTGAAAGTATTGGTAAAGCAGGTTTAGAGATTCAATATGATTCTTATCTTCGTGGATCACCAGGGATCAAAACAGTAATTGTTGACCGAAAAGAAGCGGTAACGAGAACTAGCCAAAATACAAAACCTATTCCGGGAAACCATTTAGTCACAAGTATTGATATTCGCCTGCAAGCATCCGCTGAAAAAGCAGTTGAGGATGCTGTTCGCCGTGCACGTGCCTCGGGGTATCCATCAGATGGTGCAGCAGCAGTTGTTATGGATGTGCGCAATGGACAGGTTTTGGCGTTGGCTTCTCATCCCACTTTTGATCCAAATGCCTTTGAGAAAGGTTTAACTGTTGCCCAGGCACGAGATTTGTTCAGCGAGAAGACGGGAGTTCCGGCGCTTAATCGTGTGCTGCAGGGGCTCTATGCGCCTGCATCTACCTTTAAGGCAGTATCGCTTATTGCAGCAAAGGATGCGGGATATAACCTAAATCAAAGCTATAAATGCCCAGCTACAGTCGAGGTTGGTACTCGAGTCTTTAATAACTTTGATTCCAAATCCCAAGGAACGCTTTCGTTAAAGAAAGCCATGGCTGTTTCATGTGACACCATTTGGTATCAGATTGCCTTCGATGAATGGCTCCGAGATGGTGGGTTGCGACCAAAGTCAGATGCCAATGATTACTTCTTTAAGGCAGCGGGACGTTTCCAAGTTGGTGCCAAAACTGGAATTGACTTACCTTCTGAATCCTCAGGTCGATTAGCTGATCGAACTTGGAAAAAATCTTGGTACGACCAAAATAAGGATTTCTATTGCAACTATAAAACAAGGGCATCAAAAGAGCAGCAGACACCTTTCCTTATCCAATTAGCTGAAGAGAACTGTGTTGATGGAGATAAAGTCCGAGCAGGAGATGCGGTTAACTTCTCTATCGGGCAAGGTGACACTGTAATTACTCCGCTTAAACTTGCTCAGATGTATGCGGCAATTGCTAATGGCGGAACAATTTGGCAACCAACTGTTGCCAAAGCCGTGATTTCAACAGATGGCAAAGTTATGAAGACTTTTGAGCCTAAGAAGTTAGGAAATATTGGAGTCGATGCAGAGACTTTGCGCTTCTTGCGAGATGCCCTTCGTGAAGTAGTAATTAGTGGTACATCAGCTGGCGTCTTCGCTGGTTTTCCAATTGAAACATC
>WLDB01000066.1 GCA_009705035.1 Actinomycetota bacterium
TACCTGTATCGATGTTACAGAAGTCGCAACGACGGGTGCAGCGATCGCCACCAATTAAGAAAGTTGCCTCTTTATCCTCCCAACATTCAAAGATGTTAGGACATGCTGCTTCTTGGCAAACCGTATGCAAGCCTTCAGATTTAACGAGAGTACGTAGGCGTGTGTACTCAGGGCCCATGTTGGCGCGAGTTTTAATCCATTCGGGCTTTCGCTCGATAGGCGTCTCGGCATTGCGAGCCTCGATGCGAAGTAGCTTGCGGCCTTCTGGTGCGATTGTCATGCGCTCACCTTTGCTAGTGCATCAAAGAGATGTCGTTCTACTGATGGTTGTACATCCTCAATAGTAATAGCTCGCCCTAGTTCTCGTTCCATAGAAGTTACTTGCGCATCGGCAATTCCGCAGGGAATTATCGCTGAAAATGCAGAGAGATCAGGGGCAACGTTGAGGGCAAAGCCATGCATTGAAGTTCCCGAAGCCACGCGTATGCCAATCGCCGCGATTTTTCGTTCGCCTTGCTCATCGCAGACCCAGACGCCAGAGCGTCCTGCAATGCGCTGACCTTTGATTCCGAAATCCTGACAGACATTGATTAGCCCAGCTTCAATTTCACGAACAAAGCCGACGAGTTCGTGGGGATTTTGCAATCTGACAATCGGATAACCAACCAACTGGCCAGGGCCATGCCAGGTTATTTTTCCCCCACGATCAACATCAATGACAGGGGCGCCGTTATGAGGACGTTCTGCATCGAGGGTTCTTTTGCCAGCGGTATAGACGGCAGGATGTTCGAGGAGAAGTAAAGTGTTTGGTCGGGCTCCCGAGGAGACATCACTGTGAATACGTCTCTGAATGGCTAGAGCCTCTTCGTATTCGACTAGGCCTCCCAATTGCAGGGCCAAAGCTGCAGATACATTCACACGCTCAGCCTAAAGGTAGACTGGGCTCCATGCTAACCAAGTCTAAGAAGCCGCTCGCCCTCTCAATTCTCGTCGTTATCGCCTGGTTTATGATCACCGGGGTATTTGGCCCGCTCTTTGGCAAGCTATCGACCGTTCAAGAGAACAATAATTCTTCCTTCTTGCCCAAGGGGGCAGAAGCCACTTTGGCCTCTGATGAGATTGCCAAGTTCTCTGCCGGAACAGCTTTCAATTTCCCCACCCTCATTCTGCTTGAAGGTCAACTCACTCCTGAGGCGCTCAACAAGGTCAATGCACACTTAGAAAGTCTGCGCTCTCTCACTCTCGCCGATACGCAGGCCAAAGTGGGGGATTATCTTCTCAAGAATCAACCAATCGTGGCTTTCCCTTCACAGGACCAAAGCGCGATTCTGATTAACATCCCATTAGATGGCGAAACTCTCGGCAAGTTGCTACCGAATGAAGAACCAGTTTTACCAGCCTTGATTGAAGCGCTACGCGAAGATATGAAGGAATTTGCAACAGTGGTTAATCTCGATCCGTACGTGACCGGTCCCGGTGGATTGCTAGGCGATCTCTTTGGAGCCTTTGGTTCTATCGATACGACTTTGCTTTTAACAACCTTGGGTGTTGTTGCATTTATATTAGTTTTTGTTTACCGCTCGCCCATACTGTGGATTATCCCTTTGCTATCCGCGGTCTTTGCGCTTTCCTTAGCAGGCGGAGTTGTTTATCTCCTGGCCAAGGCTGACATTATTGATGTTGATGGACAATCTCAAGGAATTCTCTCAATTCTGGTTGTGGGTGCTGCAACAGATTACGCACTTCTCTTAATCTCCCGTTATCGCGAAGAACTTCATCACCACGAAGATAGATTTGATGCAATGCGTGCTGCCTATAAAGGTGTCTGGGAACCAATTCTGGCATCTGGCTCAACAGTTGCTATCTCGCTTCTGATGTTGCTCTTTAGTCAACTATCAAACTCTGCTGGACTTGGCCCGATAGGTGCAATTGGTATCGCTGCCTCTGTCTTTACGATTTTAACTTTATTGCCGGCGCTTCTTCTCATATTCGGACGTTGGATTTTTTGGCCACGCACCCCAAAGAGCGATGGTATTGATCACATGACCGGCGGTCTCTGGTCAACTATTGCCCAGCGAGTAGCAAATAACCCTAGAAAATCTTGGATTATCACCGGCTCAGCACTTCTTATCTTGGCATTCTTTTCAACAACTTTGCGTGCTGACGGAATCGGAACGGTAGATACATTTGTATCAAAGCCTGAATCTGTTGTCGGTCAATCTCTTTTAGAGAAGCATTTTCCTGGGGGAGAGGGCGATCCAACTCAGATTGTTGTGAGCGCAGATAAAGCCCTAGCTGTGACCCAAGCTGTAAGCAAGGCTCCCGGAGTCGACGAAGTTGTTCCTGCGAATCAAGGACGCGTTGTAGGTGGCAAAACAATACTTAATGTGACTCTAGATAAAGCGCCCGACAGTGTGGAAGCTGGAAATTACATTCCTGCGATTCGTGAAGCTGCAAAGGCAGCTGATGCAAGCGCACTTGTTGGAGGTACGAGCGCGGTTTATTTCGACGTTCGAACAGCCAACGATCGAGATAATAAAACAATCATTCCAATCATTCTCTTGGTAATTACCATCATTCTTGGTTTCTTACTTCGCAGCATTATCAGCGCGATAGTTTTGCTTGGAACAGTTGTCCTCTCATACTTCGCAACTCTGGGTGTCTGTGCACTGGTCTTTAACCATGCCTTTGGATTCGCTGGCGGAGATAATGCCTTCCCGCTCTTTGCATTTATCTTCTTGGTTGCGTTGGGTATTGATTACAACATCTTCCTTATGACACGCGTCCGTGAAGAGTCTGCCAAGGTAGGCACTCGTGAAGGTGTAATCAAGGGTGTTGCCGTCACCGGTGGAGTTATTACATCTGCAGGTGTAGTACTCGCTGCAACATTTGCTGTCCTTGGTCTGATTCCACTTGTTCCTCTCGCTGAACTCGGATTTGCAGTTGCCTTTGGAGTCCTTCTCGACACAATTGTTGTTCGCTCCATCTTGGTGCCAGCTCTAGTTCATGAAATCGGTCCAAAAATTTGGTGGCCATCCAAACTAGCTCAGCGCGGATAAAAACCTAATGAGTGTAGTTGTCATTGGTGGCGGATTAGCTGGGCTTAGCGCTGCATTGACCCTGCAAGATGCTGGGGAGGAAGTAGAGCTCTTCGAAGCTTCCAATGGCGTTGGCGGGCGCATGCGATCAGAATATCTAGACGGGTTCATTCTCGATCGCGGATTTCAACTAATCAACTCTGGTTACCCAGAGATCAAACGTCTAGAGGTAATCCCCGAAATTGATTTCGTTAAATCAGATCGCACAATTGATGTTGTAACACCTTTTGGAATCCAATCCATTGGAGATCCACGATTACATCTATTGCAGGGTTTACGAAGCCCGCTCGGATCTTTCCGAGAGAAGATAGCTTTTCTGACCTTTATGGGCTCTCGCAAGTTGCAAGGTAAAAACCTTGAAGAGGCGCTACTTAAAGAAGGCACCCTAAATCTCTATCACAACCTGCTTAAGCCTTTCCTTACGGGAGTCTTTCTGGTTGACCCCAGTCAGATTGATGCCAGTTACGGACAAGAGATAATAAAAAGTTTTATCGTTGGAGATTCTGGACTACCAATTGCAGGCGTTGGCGTCTTAGCCGAGGCAATTGCTGCCAGGATTGAAAATATTCATTTGAATGCACCAATTGCTGATCTCGCACAGTTCAAAGGCCGTCCGATCATCGTGGCTACTGACTATCACGCCTCATCAACTCTTCTTGGATTGAAGTCCCACACGCGTTTTGCTTGCAGCTTTACCTGGTATCACAGTGTTCCATCGGGGTTGATTACTTCAAAGCGATTGAGGGTAACAAGCACCCAGTCACCAATCGTTAACTCAATTGCGTTAAGTAATTTATTGCCATCTTATGCGCCAGGCGATCGCACTCTCATCTCTACAACTACTCTTGAAGATATTGATGAGAATTCAATTAAGGACCAACTCTCGCGTTTCTGGTCTGTTGATGCAGAACTTTTCGGGCTAATTAAGCGCTATGAAATAACGGATGCGCTACCAATATTTTCTCCTACGGATTCCGGCAGAGCGCTATCAGCAAAAGTTGGTGAAGGAATCTATCGAGCGGGGGATTACTTGACCGCTGCATCACAGAATGGTGCGCTACTTTCAGGGCGTTTAGCAGCCCAAGAACTACTCTTCGATAAGAGCAGATAAAGCACTAGAGATATGTGGGTAATCCCACTCGAAGCCGGCTTCGCTTAAGACAGCAGGTATTACTTTCTTAGACCCCAAGATCTCACTAGAGAATCCGCCGAGAGCAATCTTGAGACCTATCGCAGGTGCCGGAAAGAGCGCTGGGCGATGCAGGGCACGAGCTAATGCTGATGTGAACTCTTGATTAGTAACTGGGTTCGGACCAGTGAGATTTACTGGACCAGAAATTGGCTTCTCAAGTAAGAATGAAATACCTCGAATTAAGTCATGCAAGGTAATCCAAGACCACCACTGTTTTCCATTTCCTAATTTTCCACCGAGACCAAAACGAAAGAGCGGAAGCATTTTGCCTAAAGCTCCGCCTGTTGGGTCGAGCACAAGCCCGGTACGAAGTTTTACAGTACGAACACCTTGCGCCAAATCAGCAGCGGCTTCCCATTCACGACATACAGCTGCAAGGAAATCATCGCCAACGCGGTCACTTTCGACAACAGCACGATTTCCGGATTCGCCATACCAACCAATTGCACTGGCAGAGATAAAGACCTGAGGAGCGAGCTCGGTAACCGCATGAGCGATAGCGGTAGTACCAAGTAATCTTGAATTTAAGATCTCTGCTTTATATTTCTTGTTCCAACGTTTGTCGCCGACTCCAACGCCAGCTAAGTGAATAATTGCATCGACACCACGAAGAGGTTCAAGGTCAACAAATCCAGTTCTCGGATCCCATTGCACTTCATCTGGCGCTACAGGTGCGCGCCGCACAAGGCGTTGTACGGTATGACCTTCGCTCTTAAGATAACCAACGAGTGCGGTTCCGATAAGTCCTGATGAGCCTGTTATCGCAATGCGCTGTGGAGTGCTCAAAGGACTAGAGACCCAAATCTGCTTCGAAAGCTCCACCCTCAAGGCGCTCTTTGAGAGTAACTAAGAAACGAGCAGCGTCTGCACCATCAACGATGCGATGATCGTATGAAAGACCGAGATAAACCATTGAACGAATCGCAATTGATTCGCCACCATCGTCACCCTTTACAACCATTGGCCGCTTAACTACTGCGCCAAGACCAAGAATGGCTACCTGTGGCTGATTGATAATCGGAGTGTCAAAGAGGGCGCCTCGCGAACCGGTGTTGGTTAATGTAAATGTTCCACCACCAAGTTCGTCAGGAGTTACCTTGTTATCACGAGTTCGCGCGGCAAGATCAGCAATCTTGCGAGCAACGCCACCCATATTGAGATCGCCTGCATTATGAATAACTGGAACCAAGAGACCGCGTTCTGTATCAACAGCAACGCCAAGATGTTCTGCTCCGTGATAGATAACTTGATCACCTTCGACTGATGAGTTAAGAACCGGATGCTGCTTGAGAGCTTCGCATGTTGCAACAGCAAAGAATGGCAAGAATGAGAGCTTGACACCCTCGCGAGCCTCAAAGGATGCCTTAGCACGATCACGCAAACGTGCAATCTTTGTGACATCAACTTCGATAACAGTCGTAAGTTGAGCGGATACTTGAAGAGATTCGACCATACGAGCGGCAATAACTTTGCGCAGTCGAGACATTGTGACGGTTGTTCCACGAAGTGGTGATGCTGCAACCACCGGCGCGCTCTTTGCTGCAGATGGAGCTGAAGCAGCGACCGGGGCAGATGCAACAGGTGCGGCAGCTTTCGCCGGTGCTGCCGCCTCGACATCTTCACGGCGAATACGGCCACCGACACCAGTGCCTGAGACATTTGCGAGATTAACGCCAAGATCATTTGCTAGCTTGCGAACGATTGGGGTCACATAAGCATCATTTGGTTGCGCAATCGGCGCAGCAACAACTGGAGCA
>WLDB01000067.1 GCA_009705035.1 Actinomycetota bacterium
CCCATGGAGAATTATTTGAAAATATCTCACGAATCTGCGCTTCAACCGCATCTGCTGTCTTGACCATCACTGGCCTATTTAACCAATTCAGGGGTAAATGGACCACGTATCAGAAGAGAAAACTGTGGAGAGGTCGTAACCGGATATAGGTCTTGCGCGGCGGCGCTCACGCGCAAGGTCAGCACTCCGCGCTTTGTGTTATTTACGACAAACTTAAATTCTCCACGCGCATCTGTTGGAACCGGGGCTCCGAAGGCAATCCACTTGCCGTTTGAGAATGTTTCAAGCGTTATCAAATTCGCTTCGATGCGAGGATGTACTGATCCTGTAACCGTGAAGCTTTCACCTTGGCGAATCGAAGCTGGGGCAGACAAAACAAGTAAGCGCGAAATCGAGATATCTATCTCTTCACTTTCGCTCTCTGTCAAAAATTCACTCTCTTTTGTCGTAATTCGTAACTTAGAATTTTGGCCTAAGTAAATTGTCTTTGAAATTCTTCCTAGATCGTCTGTTATTGCTGTTGCAATACTTTCCCAAGCAGTGTTTTTCTCGGAATATCGCTCGATTGTAACGACCTCGTTCTTTACGGGTTGGTTTTCTCTAATCGTGAGCGACCCTGTGAGCGTTATAGCTTCTCCATAGTTGATAGCTGATTGGTCAACTTCTAAGGTGGCCTTAACTTTGCTTCTGGCCAAGGTTTGCGCAACTTGTTTTATACCGTCGTAGGCATTTTCATCTTCCATGCCTAATGTCCACATCGCAATTCCGCCTAATTTGTATTTAGTGACGAGAGCCGCTCGAACAGTAAGAGCGCGCTGATCTTGATACCAAACTGTGCGCTTGACGGTGCATGTTGTTGCAAGACCGGTAGCAGTCTGACCGTTGTACTGCCTCTGGTAATTAAATGTCATCTCTTGATGTTCTTCGTTGTACTGTGGAACAAAGCCCAGAGGGCCACGATTATCACGTACCCAGCTCATGGGATGTTCAGTTCTGGCATTGACTTTATAGACCTTTACAACGTTTGCAGGACAAACTCCATCGACTGCGGTAATCCAGTTTCTAACGTATCCAGGTAAACCTAAATAAACTTTTGAAGGCGGCATTACCGAAACTGCATATTGAATCGTCTTCTCGGCCCACGCCAGAGGACCAATTGGTCCAGGTCTTGCAACTGAATAGTCATATGCCATAAATCTAAGGCGATCTATATACGGAGCAATTTTTGCCCACTCATAAAAGTAGTAACCCTTTTTCGCAGCAGTTGGATCGAACACATATGGAGTAGAGACAGAGAGCAACTTACCTTTAGCACGTAATGAGGCAGAAAGCTCTTTAACAAATGCAACCCAAGCAACTGCCGTGTTTTTCCATGTAGAGGATTTATCAACAAATGCAAATCCTTCAAAATCCAAATCGATTCCGGCAAATTTATTATCAACAACAAGAGCCGTAATAAGGGTGACCATCTCGGTTCGCGACTTGGGATTGGCCATCAATCCCGAGAGAACATTCTCATCGGTACCATCCGTAATAGTTGGTATCGCTTTAACGCCGAGAGCGGTTAGCGAATCAATGACTACCGATGGCTTTGCGCCTTTAGGGCCAACGAATGGTGTGTATAGATCAGTAATGCGAATTTTCTTACTTGTTGAATTGTATTTAACGGTATACCAAAAAGGCATTACCTCATTTATGTATGCAGTGTTTGTCTCAATACTCGCAAGTGATCTTGCAGTTGAGTAATAAGGCATCCATCCTGAAAGAATTTTTCGCGCTACTTCATCAGCTTTTGCAGGCGCAGATGAGAAGAGAGTTGCAAGGAGAACAACAATTAGCGATGTGTAGGTGGAGCGCGGGAACTTCACTTTAAATTTTATTCACTATCTTCTGGGCCGGGGCGAAGCCCTTCGAAGATATCTTTACATGTAGGGCATATCGGATAGTTAGATGGGTCGCGCGAAGGGACCCACTTCTTTCCACAGAGCGCCTTTACAGCTTTTCCTGTTACAGCTGATTCAACGACCTTCTCTTTCTTGATGTAATGCGCGAAAAGATCGTGGCCGCCATTGGAATCTTGAGTCTTAGGCGCAGTCTTAGTGCGCTCATCAGTAAAGAATCCCATATCGCGAGTTTACCGTTGCAAGGCCTGAAGTGAGGCTGAACTGAGCGAGTGGTTAGATGGTGAAAACCGTGTGAAATGAGGGCGCTAGTGAAGGCGGTTATCAATGGTTAAACTTGCGCGGTGAAGGATTTATTAAGAACTGAAGATCTATCAAGAGACGATATCGAGCTCTTGCTAGCCACTTCCGCAGACTTTGCCGAGAATCCACTTCGCGCTGATACCGCTCTACGCAATAAGAGCGTCGCTATCTATATGACAAAGCCTTCAACCAGAACTCGTTTAGCCTCAGAAACTGCCGTTGCGCATCTTGGTGGAACTCCAATTTTCATACGTGGAGATGAACTTCAGTTGGGTCGTGGCGAGACAATTGCCGATACTGCACGAATCATGAGTGGTTACTGTGATGCCATCATTATTCGTACCTTTGCTCAGAGCGATGTCGATGAGTTAGGTAAATTTGCAACTGTTCCAGTAATCAATGGACTTACAGATACAGATCATCCAACACAATTGTTGGCTGACTGGGTAACAATCCGCGAAAACTTTGGCAGCGATATTTCAGGTAGAAAATTTGTTTATCTCGGTGACGGCAACAATATGGCTCACGCTTGGTTGATCATGGGTGCAATCTTGGGCGCACATGTGGTTGCGGCTACACCTTCTGGAAAATTTGCACCCGATGCTGCAGTCATTGCGCGCGCACAAGAGATTGCAAAAACTTCTGGCGCCACGATTGAAGTTACGGCAGATCCTGAAAGCGCCGCAAAAGGCGCCAGCGTTCTCTATACCGATGTCTGGATGTCAATGGGGGATCCCGAAGCTGAGCGCAAAGAAAAATTCGCAGCTCTTACTCCATTTGCAATTAACGACAGATTAATGTCACTTACTGCAGATGATTCAATCTTTATGCACTGCTTGCCCGCGCATAGAGGCGAAGAGGTCGAAGCATCAGTAATTGATGGACCACAATCCGTTATCTGGCGTGAAGCATTTCATCGCAGAACAACTATTCAGGCTTTGCTCTATCACCTCACGCGCGGTGAGATTAAAGGTCGCTAGCTTCTAGAGCTGATTGAGAAAGCTTGACTGCTTAGGATTCCTGCATATCCGTTGGCGCACCATGAACATCAAGAATCTCTTTTGCTTCGCGATTCTCGTTGTTTACCGCTGAATCTCCGCCCAATTTTCCTGTGCGATTGAGCTTTGATCCATTTTCTTGGCGCTTTGCATCTGCCTTATAGATTGCAGGAATTGATCCCAAGAGACCTTTCTGGAAATCTTCAAATGCCTGCAGGACTTCGCGCTTTGTATTCATTACAAATGGCCCCATCCAAGCAACGGGTTCCTTGATTGGTTGACCGCCGAGAATGAAGAGTTCAAGGTTTGGCGAGCGTGATTCTTGTTGCTGTGCAGCGCGAATAACGATTGCATCGCCATCACCAAAGACGGTCAACTGCCCCATTGATACTGGACGTTGTTCATCTCCAACAAAACCATGGCCTGACATTGTGTAAACCAAAGCGTTGTAATCCTTGCGCCAAGGCAAGCGAAGTTCCGCGCCAGGTGCAACGGTGGCGTGAATCAAAGTAATTGGAGTCTGCGTTGTTCCCGGACCACTGTGTCCATCTACTTCTCCAGCGATAACACGAATAAGTGATCCACCATCTTGAGTAGTAAGAAGTGCAACATCATTTGCGCGAACATCTTGGTATGCAGGTGGTGACCATTTCTTTGCTGCAGGAAGGTTTACCCACAATTGGAAACCATGAAAGAGTCCGCCCGACATCACCAAGGATTCTGGTGGAGTTTCGATGTGAAGGATTCCGCCGCCAGCTGTCATCCATTGTGTATCGCCGTTACTAATTGTTCCGCCGCCACCATTTGAATCTTGGTGATCAAAGATTCCATCAATAATGTATGTAACAGTTTCAAAACCGCGATGTGGGTGCCAAGGAGTTCCCTTTGGCTCACCTGGTGCGTATTCAACTTCACCCATTTGATCCAAGTGAATAAATGGATCAAGTTCTGCCAGATCTACTCCAGCAAATGCGCGACGTACCGGGAAACCTTCGCCCTCAAAACCCTGTGGCGCAGTTGTGATGCTCTTAATTGTGCGCGCACGCAAACCGGCACCAGATGAAATTCTTGGCAAGACCGTTATATCGCTCACTGTTACTGCCGGCATCGGGTTTCTCCTCTACTTCGTTTCTATTGCGTAGTTTCTATAAGGTCGAATCTACACGCTAAGAGTAATTGAAAGTTCAACTACCTTCAACTTGGAGCGACTCTTTTCTGTGAGGAAATCGTGAACTATTCCACCCAAATATCGACCATCTTTGTCGGTGCCTCCATGAAATATCTCCCCCATGACCACAGCGTTCCCCATCGGCGAGAAGAAGCTCTCCCATGAAGTGAGCGCTGACTCCGCGATTGCAATCAATGAGCGAATTATTGCCCTTCTCTCTGCCATTCCTTCTGCCAAAGTATTAGCTGAACTCGCAGCAATCGATCCCCATACTCTCGAACTCGCAGCGCGAATCGATTACCTCACTGCTCTCGAACGTCAGACTTCTTGGTTGCAAGCGCTGATGCAACGAGCAATCATCGCCGTGGCCGGCCGCCAAGCGAGTGAGAGTAACGATCCAATTTATGGAATCGACGAAGCAGAACGAGAAGATGTCTCTACAGCACTTCGACTTTCACCAACGAGTGCGCAACATAAGATTGATATTGCCCGGGCGCTCACCAATCACCTACCAAACACCTGTTCCGCTCTGGCGGTCGGTGAAATTTCTACAGCGCATGCCACAGCGATTGCTCGTGAGGCGGCATCGGCTCTGAACAAAGGCTTGCCTGATTCTGTAATTTTTGAACTTGAAGAGCGCGCAATTGCATACGCTGAATTTCACACACCAACTCAGGTAGGCAATCTCGTCCGTAGTGTTATTGCAAAAGCTACACCACGCGAATTCGAAGAGATTGTCGAAGAAGCGCGCGAGAATCGAACTGTCACCTGCTACAAAGATATAGATGGAATGTCAACCGTAGTCGCAATACTTCCTGCAGAGGGCGCCCAAATTGTAATGAATGCTCTAGACGCTTTCGTTCTCGCTGGCGATGGTCATCGCTCTTACAACGATGAATCAGGCAAGAGCAGAGAGGATTCTAAAGACGGCGAAGAGATAGATTCTCGTGACGGTCGGAGCAAAGAGATGAAACGTGCTGATGCCTTAGTTGAAATCGCTTCACGCTATCTAGCCTCTCAACTTTCAGAGCTAACTCCGCAGGGACGTCCCCTTACCGTTAATGTCACAATTGATCTCCCAACACTTCTTGGATTAGCAGAGAACCCAGGCGAACTCGCTGGCTACGGTGCAATTCCGGCATCGGTTGCTCGTGAAATCGCCGCAGATGCAAAGTGGAAGAGATTTATTACTGAACCATTGACCGGCAATCTTCTCGATTTTGGTCGAGAAAGTTATCTTCCGCCCCAAGCACTAAGAGATTTTCTCATTGCGCGAGATCGGAGATGTAGATTTCCAGGATGTAGACGATCGGCCCATCTCTCCGACTTAGATCATGCGCAAAGTTGGGAAACCGGTGGTGAAACTTCGCTGCAAAATCTCGGCGCTTTATGCAGGCGGCATCATCGATTAAAGACTCACGGCGGCTGGAAAATCGAAAGTTTCAGTGATGGCTCATGTACGTGGACCTCGCCCGCCGGTAAAACTTTCTTCTCTCCAGCGCGACCGATAGATGTTCCCGTTTAATTCCGAATAGGTATCCGAGCGCAAAATTACGG
>WLDB01000068.1 GCA_009705035.1 Actinomycetota bacterium
AGCGGTCCTGAGTTTCCGATACAAGTAACGCAGCCATAGCCAACAAGGTTGAAGCCAAGTTGCTCCATATAAGGAGTCAGGCCAGAGCGATCATAATAATCTGTAACAACTTTAGAACCTGGAGCCAGAGTTGTCTTTACCCAAGGCTTTGATTTCAAGCCTTTTTCAACGGCTTTCTTGGCAAGGAGAGCGGCACCAATCATTACAGATGGATTAGAGGTATTTGTGCAGGATGTAATCGATGCGATAACAACATCACCATTTTTGATGGTTGTCTTATTCGCTCCTACTGTAACTGGGTATGCATCCTTACCTGTTTTATCTGAGAAATAGGAAGGAAGAATTTCTGAGAACTTACTCTTCGACTCGGTAAGTGAGATGCGATCCTGGGGACGCTTTGGACCTGCAATAGATGAGACCACTGTCGAAAGATCGAGTTCAATATGTTCGGAGTATCTAGGAGTTGCAGCAGGGTCAAACCACATTCCCTGCGCCTTCGTGTATTGCTCAACGAGTGCAACTTGTTCATCACTACGACCTGTCAGGCGCAGATAGCGAAGTGTCTCTTCATCAATCGGGAAGATGGCACATGTTGAACCATATTCTGGTGACATGTTGCCGATTGTTGTGCGGTTTGCCATTGGAACGGCGCTCACGCCAGGTCCGTAGAACTCAACAAACTTTCCAACTACCCCGTGCTTACGGAGCATCTCAGTAATAACAAGAGCCATATCTGTCGCCGTTGTTCCAACAGGGAGCGCACCGCTTAACTTAAATCCGACAACGCGAGGAATCAACATTGAAACGGGCTGGCCTAGTAGAGCAGCCTCTGCCTCGATGCCACCGACTCCCCAACCAAGAACACCAAGTCCGTTGACCATAGTGGTATGTGAATCTGTTCCAACGACGGTATCTGGATACGCTCGAAGCGTGCCATTTACTTTTCGCGTCATAACAACGCGAGCAAGGTATTCAATATTTACTTGGTGAACGATTCCGGTTCCGGGAGGTACAACCTTGAACTCATCAAATGCGCCTTGTCCCCAACGCAAGAAGCGGTAACGTTCGCGATTGCGCTCATAATCAATATCTGTATTCTTCTCAAAAGCATCTTTAGTTCCATAAACATCAGCGATTACTGAGTGATCGATTACAAGCTCAGCTGGAGCCAGTGGGTTTACCTTTGAAGGATCTCCACCAAGGTCAACAATGGCCTCGCGCATAGTCGCAAGATCTACAATGCAAGGAACGCCAGTGAAATCCTGCATTACAACTCGTGCTGGAGTAAATTGAATTTCGGTATCTGGTTCAATCTTTGGATCCCACCCTGCAAGGGCCTTTATGTGATCGACGGTGATATTGGCGCCATCTTCGGTGCGCAGTAAGTTTTCAAGTAAAACCTTGAGCGAGAATGGGAGATCGCTAGCTCCCTCAATCTGCGAAATATCAAAAATCTCATACTCACTTCCGAGAACGATGAGTTTCTTCGCGGAACCAAGGGAATTTTTGCTCATTACAGACTCACCTTCATAAAAGTATCTTGACGTCAAGATACCTTATCTGCTGTGTAAAGCGCAATAGATTCGATGTGGTGAGTCATAGGAAAGAGATCAAAGGCTCGGATTGATTGCAGGTGATAACCCGATTCATGGAGATATCCGGTGTCACGAGCAAGCGCTGCTGGATCGCATGCAATGTAGATAATCGAACGTGGTGCCAAATCTGCAATAGCTGCGAGAACGGCCTGACCTGCCCCAGTACGAGGTGGATCTAGCAGAACCACGTCTGCTGATTCAAATTGAGAAATCAAGCGCGCCACATCGCCTCGATGCACAGTGACATTTTTGTGGTCTCGAAAATTTTGCTGTGCATCACGAGTCGCCGTTGTGCTTGCTTCAACCAAATCAATGTGGCCTGTTAATCCAATATCTTTAACTAGCGCTTTTGCAAATAGCCCTACTCCCCCATATAAATCAATAATGTGATCACCTTCTTGCACATCTGCATACGCTCGCACTGCATTTACCAGCGTTGCAGGGGCATTGATATTGCTCTGCCAGAAAGAACCTTGGCTTACTTGGAACTTCAAGGTATCTGAATTCGTGGCGATTTCGTAATGCAAAGCACTCTTCCCCTCAACGATTTGCGCAGGAGGGTTCTTCTCTAAGCGATTATTACGATTGGGTGCAACCGAAATGGTGCGCTCTCCTTGGGTTGATAGCGCTACTTCAATCCGAGAATTCGGAGATATTGATTCGCGCGCAATCGTGTCAAAATCAATTTCAGGGAGTAAGACAGGGCACTCTGATATTGCAATTACCGAATTAGATCGCGTCTCCTTAAATCCTAAATCGCTCTGCCCATTTGTTGTCGCGGCAAAACGAGAACGCCAATGCAATGGCGTAGATACTTCTTCGACTTCAACATCTATCTCCATCTTTGCAATGCGGGCGAACTGTTCGGCGATGACTTCAGATTTAATCTGACGTTGATGGGCATAATCAATATGCTGAAAATCGCATCCCCCACATCCACCTGGGCGGGCATATTGGCAGGGAGCTTGGACTCGGTGGGGACTTGCTTCAACAACTGCTCGTACCTCTGCTCGGTAGAAAGATTTTTCTATAGCCGTTATCTCTACCTCGACAATTTCACCCGGAATCGCATGGCGGATGAAGATCACAGCCCCTTCATGACGCGCAATGAAGTGGCCTCCGTGGGCCGCCTTCTCTATCTCGACGGTGTAGATTTCGCCGATTCTTAATGATTTTTTGCTGGAATCGGTCATAGAGCTAAGAGTAAGGGGGTAAGTTATCCCTATGCACGTTGTCATCATGGGTTGCGGTCGCGTCGGCTCGCTTCTGGCACTTGAACTTGAATCTAATGGCCATACAGTCGCAGTCATTGACCAATCAAAGGAAGCTTTTCGTAGATTAGGTCCAGACTTCAAAGGACGAACAGTCACAGGTGTTGGTTTTGACCGCGATACCTTGCTCGAAGCAGGTATCGAAGGTGCCGAGGCATTTGCCGCAGTAAGCAATGGCGATAATTCAAATATTTTGGCTGCTCGAGTGGCTCGTGAAAGTTTTGGAGTCACCAATGTTGTTGCCCGTATCTACGACCCAGGACGAGCAGAAATTTACCAACGCCTAGGTATTCCAACAGTTGCAACTGTCCTCTGGGCCGCTGATCAGATTTTGCGTCGCTTGACCCCAGAAGGTTCACGATCTGAATGGCGAGATGCTAGCGGAACCGTGCAATTAGCTGAGGTTCACCCTCATATCGATTGGTTTGGACTTCCTGTCAAAGAGATTGAGAAGGCCGCTGCTTTGCGAGTTGCATTCCTGACTCGCCTTGGTGAAGGGCTAATTCCTGATGACGGAACAGTGCTCCAAGATGGAGATCTCATCCACGTCATGTTGCGTGATGACGAGCTTAAAAATGTTGAAGCAGTTCTCGGAAGATCGCCGGAGGCTTAAGAGATGCGTATCGCTATTGCAGGTGCAGGAAATGTAGGTCGCGCTATCGCTCGCGAGCTTCTCGATAACGGCCACCAAGTCCTGCTCATCGACCGTGATCCCAAGGCGCTCAAGCTTGAATCAGTTCCTGATGCAGAGTGGCTCATGGCAGATGCATGCGAAATTACCTCCCTCGATAAAGCAAGTCTGAGTGACTGCCAAGTTCTTGTTGCAGCTACTGGAGATGACAAAGTTAACCTTGTCGCATCGCTTTTAGGTAAGACAGAATATGGAGTACCTCGAGTTGTTGCACGAGTTAATCATCCGAAGAATGAGTGGCTCTTCGATGAATCATGGGGGGTCGATGTCGCAGTATCGACACCACGAATAATCGCTGCACTAGTAGAAGAAGCGGTAAGCGTTGGAGACGTTGTTCGACTCTTCTCTTTCCGTAAGGGCCAAGCAAACCTTGTTGAGCTCACTCTTCCAGAATCTTCTACCTGCATCGGCAAGACTGTCAATGAAGTAGAGCTTCCTACCGACGCTTCATTAGCTGCAATTGTGCGTGATGGTCGAGTACTTACGCCAACTGCTACAGATGTCTTTGTTGCCGGCGATGAGCTTCTCTTTGTAGCCTCAGTTGTTGCCGAAGGACTAATTAAAGATTGCTTTATCGCTCACGATTAATTTTTTTGCAGTAATTAAGTGCGCGGTTTTGCGGTAGGAACTGATTTTAAGATTAGCCAGGTTCCGTACCCTGTAGCAAAGAAGAGCGGATAACCCATCAATAGATTGATTGTGCCTAACAAATTGAGCTGATCTGAAAGATAGAGCGGTAATTGCACAAGCAGGCGTAAGAAAAACATTCCGACCCAGAGCCAGCCAGCGAGAATATAGGCCGCCTTACGTGCTGGATCTTTACGCCAATGAAGGTCTTCACCAAGTATCGGACCAAGAACTAATCCAAGAATCGGCCAGCCCGCCAAATTTGCAATCAAGTAGACGGTTCCATATCCCAAGTTAGTGAGTAGTTTAGGAACAAAGGCATCGATAGCGTTTCCGGAACGATTAGCAAACCAGGCAGAGATAAGCACGCCGATCAGTCCACCAAGAGAATGTTGCAACGTCTCTCTCTTGAGCAATCTAATTATGGTGAGCAGAGCAGAGATTGCCAGAGCTGCTATGAGCGCTGTTCGTAGCTCTTTTGTCACATTAAATGTAATCAAGAAAAATACAGTTGGAATTCCAGAATCGATAAGGCCTTTCTTGCCACCGAAGGCTGCCATCACCTTATCTTTATCGTCGGGCTCGATATTCTCTGGTGCTCTCTCGTCTGGAACCATCACGCACGCCCCGTTGAGCCGAAGCCACCATCACCGCGAGAGGACCCAGGCAGCGTACTCACTTCAACAAACTCTGCATGCTCTACTTTTTGAAAGACTAGCTGCGCAATTCGATCACCACGTTTAAATGTCACTGACTCATGGGCGTCATGATTAATCATTATGCATTGCAGTTCACCACGAAAGGCCGCATCTACAGTACCTGGTGCGTTAACCATTGTGACTCCATGCTTTATTGCGAGTCCAGAACGTGGGTGTACAAGAGCTACATATCCATCGGGCAATGCAATAGCGATTCCGGTTGGAACTAGAGCTCTTTCTCCGGGTGCAAGAGTGATATCAATCCGAGAATAAATATCAGCGCCGGCATCGCCACCTTTGGCATAGCGCGGCATTGGTAGTTCAGGATCTAAACGTGTAATCAATACCTGTAGCGCGCTCATGGATTGATATTAAATTCTGGATCGACAAAGGCAAGCAGCTCGGGCTTCTCTCGAAGCGCTGCTATGTATTCTGCAGGGGCGTTCTCAAGGAAATGTTTCATAGGGACAATTACGAAGAGGGAAGCGGCGCGCACTGCAATATCGCCATCTGGCCCATCAAGGCGACCAATAGCCTCCGAATAAACCTTACGACCAACTTGACCGGTAATCGATGCTGAGATGTAGAGAACGCTTCCCATTGGTACAGGGCGTAAAAAATCTGTCTCGAGGCGAGCGGTTACCGCTGGGGCACGAAGCAGCCACATCAACTTTCCTAGTGCTTCATCAAAGGCGAGCGATAGAAGACCACCATGAGCAAGTCCAGGTGCTCCTTGATGGTTTTCGGTCACAGTAAATTGTGCAGTGATATCGAGAGCTTCTCCGACATGAGCTACAAGATGTAAACCAGTGGGATGTAACTCACCACATCCAAAGCAATGTTTAAAGTGCGAAGGAATCACAGAGCCAGTTGCAGGCGACTTGGGATGGCGCTCTGGGATGATCGCTCCTGCTGGAGGCGTCGTGCTGGCTACTCGACTCATGAGGACACTTTACTTCACTTTCCATTACTTCACGGTTCTAGCTAACCTTGGTGCATGTCACCCGCTACTTTTCGAGAGGTCATCCGCCCTC
>WLDB01000069.1 GCA_009705035.1 Actinomycetota bacterium
AAGGATTTATTACCGCCGAAAAGTTACCGCGGTCATCTAAGGTGCTCTTTGCCAAGATAGTTGGTGGCTTTAGCTCAAGCACAGAGAGCGAAGAAGATGGTCGTTATCGCGCCTTGATTTTCAGCGCTGAGATTCAAAAAGCTGGGATCAGTTACTTCGCAGATGCGAAGATAGATCTTGGGGCCAATAGATTGTTAAAACCTAATCAGATTGTCTTGCGCCTTACACTAGCACCCTAAAATCATCACCCTGAAATAGGTGAGCGCGAGCGAGGGTCTTTAGAGTCCAACGATATTGAAGAGGGTTCCAAAGAACGGAACGATGACGAGCATCTTGCCGACAACATCTTCTTGCTTTACTCGCACAAATGAAACACGTGTATCGACATCTACTGCTTCATCACTAGCTGACTTGATAACACCAAGTTGGTTTCCACTATTAGCAACTACAACAACGACCTTTTGACCTACCGCATATTGATCGGAAGCCTTATAGATCACGAGACTTGATTTTGCGGATCCCATCGCACTCTGCAAACCATCTTGTGGATGTGCGACGCGGATTCCAAATGCAAAAAGGATGCCAAAGATTGCAAGTAGACCTATAACCTTAAGCTTCATGGTTAAAGTCTAACCTACTACTTCTTTGAACTGCGAGCGTTACTTGCCTTAGGAGCAGCTTTTTTAACGCTTACTTTTGGCTTTGCTGCGCTCGATCCAGTTGATTTTGCAACTGGCTTCTTTGATGTTGTTTCGCGGGCTGCTTTCTGGGTAATTTTGTTGAGCCACTCTTCAATATCGGCATCCTCCGAGACGCGACTAACTGTCACTGCGGATTTAATACCAGAACTCTGGTCTAAAACCTTTCCCGGCACCGGAGGATTGATTGGATCAGGCTTAGCTGATTTCTTCTTATTCTTCGATTTTACGGATGCGAGAATTCCCTTTGCAGTACCAGCCCAATTGATACGGCTAAAGTTCTTAACGAAATGTTGGAGTGTGAAGAGAACACCTGCAAAGCCTTTTGGTTTTACGGGAGCATTTCTCTCCCCCTGACTTTGATTCGTTTCGGCGCCATCGGAATCTTCATTAACGTTGCCGCTACCCATGCCGAGCATCAGGCGGCTTGTTCGGCTATCCGGTCGGCCTACTCCACGCCAAGTCGCAACCTCAATCACGCTTCCCAGAGTCATCTTGCCGACAACGATCTTTTGCCCGTCGGGCAGATCGATTACTAGTGGCGAATCAGAGATTGGAAGAGGAAGTTTGGAAACCTTTGGGGAAGATTTCTCGGTTTCGTTAGTTGCCAATTTCAAAACCGATTCTATTTGTGTAATCGGCGGTGTTAACAGAATTCAGTTCTAACTCGGCACCCGTGCCACCCGCGCGATAACAACGCAGGCGCAGCTGATGGGAAGCCGGTGTCGAGAGCGCAAGCCATTTTGAGCTCGATAAGAAAGAGAATTGCCATGGTGATCCGCCAGGCCATTGATTTGCAGCGGGCAAAGTTGCAGAACACTTAAGAATCTCACCTGCGGTGTATGCAGTCGAGATGAGAGAGCGACCAGTGGCAATTGTTAAATAGAAAGAGACTGGCTTGCCGGCACATGTTGCTTCGATATCGCCTACGGTCGAGCTTGCTTCACCCATTTGAATTTGATCAAAGTGAAAATCTTCACCATCAAAGAGGCGAACTGGGTTTAACGTGATGGCTGTATCGGATTCACAACTGGATATCGATAAGACACCTTGTCCTTCTGTTGTAGCACCACTACCTGTTCCGCCAGTTCCGTTAGTTCCATTAGTGCCGTTGGCGCCATTAGCTCCGTTAGAACCATTGCAAGCGTATGTAACTGCGCCAGTGCTATCGGTCAGCTGAACTCCGCCGTTGGTACATGTTCCGCGGCTTCCTGTAAAGAGAACAGAGATTACGCCGGTACCAGTGGATCCATTACAAATATAAGTAACGTTATCGACTGCATTAACTTGTACGCCACCGTTGGTGCATCCGCCAAGGGCTCCAGTAAAGGATGTGGTCGCAACGTTGACACCATTTGCACCGTCTGCGCCGTCTGCGCCTGGCGCACCATCTGCTCCTTGCGCACCATCAACACCATTTAATCCATCTTTACCGTCGGCACCCTTATAGAAGTAGAGAACTTGATTGGCGTCGGTAACGATGGATGTCTGTCCCGCTGCAAAAGTATCACTCTGGGCTGTTGTTGTGTCGGCATAAGCAACACCCACCCGGATAAGTGAGAGCGCAAGCAAGATTACAGCTAGCTTCTTCATGGCCTAATTATCTCCGTATTCGCCTCAAAAGAAAACTTATCCTCGTTCGAGGCGTAAATTGTGCTCAAAAAAGCATGCAAGGCTGGAGCGACGCCAGCAATCAAGAGAAGCAATTGGACCCTCTCCTCAAGAATCAGCGGTGAAATCGAGATCTGTCGAAAAATCACGAAAGTGATGGCCGCCAAGAGAGCAGTTTCAATGAGGATATTTCTCGGTAGTTTTTCAATTGGGAGCTTTGCAATCTTATTGAAACGAATAAACGAGAAGAGATAGGGCAATGAAAAGATAAGAGCGACGAAGAAAGATTTGGTCAGTGAGCGAGTCCAGACATAATTAAAAATCAAGATGGTAGACGCAACTAGAAGTGCGGTCATTGGAGAAGATACTCGCGCAATAAAGAATGATTCATCACGACGCTCTTGAGTTGTCGGGCGGTTAACTAGAAACTCATCGGCTGCGCCACGAATAATCAGTGCCAGTGAAATAATTGCCAAATGGATGAGGCTAACTTTGAGATCGGGCGCTTCAACATAGATGATGCTCTGCAAAAGAATCTGTCCAAAGTAGAAGGCTAACGCGCCTATCAGCGCTGAACCAAGCACAGCGATAGCTCGTGCAGAGTTGGATTGAACTTCATTTTCCCTGGTGAAATCACGCGCAATCAAATCTCGCAATAACGAGGCATAAATCGATGGGCCAACCCAGGCGATTCCGATAGAGACTGCGATCAAAATATCTCGAAGACTTGTCACATTTCCAGAGAAGAGAAGAACCGCCCAGAAACCTAGCGTCATCGCAATACCGGCAAATGCATCGATTACAGCTAACAATGCAAGCACAAGAAAGAGCATGGTCGAAGTGCCGGCGATTCCGTTGTCACGATTGACCTGAACTCCGGCTATCGAACCTGCAATGAGCCCTATCAGTGGAGATAGCCCATAGTAATTACGACTGAGGCGGTGCGCCATTTCACCTTCTCGAATCATTAAGAAACGTAAGAGGGATGGCTTAAAGGAGGTGAGCCAATTAACGCGCACGCGATATGGCGCAGATTCTAACCTTGTCCAGAAATTTCGATCATCTTCAAAAACTGGATCTGTAATACGTGGTAAAACTTGCGTAGATTGAAATGGAATAAATGAGTACTTTCTGGCGCGAATAACCGAATTAATCGTGGTAAACAATATAAAAAAGATAAGAATCGAAGTCAGATCAAAGAGATTGCTAGCTGCGGTACGGGAGATGGCACCGATTATTCGAACACCAGCGATTACTTTGCGATCTTGTCCGTTTTCGAGAGTGACAATGGAGTAAGAGCCCAACGCAAAATCATCTGGGATTGAGACTGAGTGAACCACAAAACCTTTGGAGTCCTTTGTGCTTCCTACAAATCGGAGAACCTCTTGGCCGTTACCTTCTAGCGTTACTAGCCAATTTCGGTTGAGATCACCTTCTGCGATAACTACCTGGTGTTCTCTTCCACGTTCCCAGGTCAAGAGTGGAATATCGGCAGCAATTGCAGAATATGGCAGCGCAATCATTGCCAGGAGCACCAAGGCGAGTAACTTCACAGAACGTTTCATCGATGTAATCATGAGTCGCCCTTGAGGGTATCGATAATCAACCAGATACCCACCCCTACCGGGATAAAGATCATTAACATCTTAAGTGTTAAGAATTTTCCGACGTATGGAATAACAAAGAAAACAACACCGCTGATATCTTCAACTTTGGGGCGCTGCACATCGGGAGAAGGGTTGTTATCACCCTTCATTAAGAAGCCGTCAACGGGATTACCACCAATAATTCGGTGAGTAAAGATTCCGACGGATTCACCGCTAAAGCGACGTGCGGTATATGCGGCGATATCACCGACTTGTGGTTGTGTCCGTGGAGTTGGCGCGAGTATGACGATATCTCCCGCATGAATTACGGGTTCCATCGATCCTGTAAGAACGATTCGCGCTTTGATAAATCCTGAAGCTGAAAGCACTGAGAATGAAATGAGTATCGCACTCAGCAAATATCCAATTCCGCGAAAAATCGATCCGAATCGTCGATTACGTGCTTGAGCTGGCGTAGAAATTCGCTCAGGTGGCGCCTGTACAAAAAGCTTTGATTTTGTAGGAGTAACTTCGTTGGGCGTTACAAGAAAAGTCTTTTCTCCACGTGCATTGGAGACCGTGATGAGAACTTTAGAATCTGGAAATCGTGATTGGCCTTCAACCCACATCTCTTCATTAGGTGTTGCTTCAAAGAGAGGGCGACGATTTACCTCAGAGGTCATGACCCAGTTTTGACGGTTTGAATCGTAATTCTGCGGAGCAGTGAAGCATCCGCCATTGAGATCAATCGATCTGCGTCAAAAACAATTTGAATTGAGCCCTGGTTTGAATCGAACTCTGTAGAACTTGATGTATCGGTCAAGATATAAACATCTGCGTACTGCCTAGTGTCTGTCAAAACGACGGTATTCGAATCTACATATGAGAATCGAACTGCATCGAATTGAAGGTAATTTCCACTATTGAGAGCGGTTTCAGATTCGGTGAGTGTTAGGGCTGTGCCGGTTTCACCATAAACCTGGATGATGAAGTCATCACCCACGCATGCTTTATCGATATTCTCGAGATAAACCGTATCTAGAGTGAACCTACCTGATGCCCCGGCTGTACCGGTTTCATTGATAAATCCTGCCTGCGGGATAACGGTTATTCCATCCTGTGTATCGCAAGCTGCAGCAGTGACGAAACCTTGACCGAATTCGGTCTTGCCACCTTGCGCTGTTGTTAGCGCGATGTTTGCTCCGTAAGCAATACCGGTGACTGCAAGCATCATGGCAATTGCCTTCACGAGGAAGGGCTTTGAGCTGCTACTTTCTTCAAATTCTCCGATTTCAGCGTCGTCAAAGTTAAATGACTCGTCAAAGTCATCGCCCTTGTAACGCTTTAGGAGATCCATGCTCTTCTTTCTGCTTCAGTTAACAATTAGAAATTACAAACCGTGTTCATTTAACTTCTCTCACTCTCGGTAGATAGGGGGCTCTTGCGAACCGCCCTATCTACCGATAAGAGAATCGTTAAATGGGTTGGATATTTTTAGTTGCTCTGGAGTGTGAGCTTGTAAACAGCACCTGATGTCGCGGACGGTGTAGTGATTCCGAGATCAAATGATGATGTTGCAGAGTTGAGGTTGAGTGGGCTCGCAACAACGAAGCCTGCTGATGTAGTGATAGCAGATGTCGTGATTCCGATTGTTGCAGCCGAGACGGCTGTTGAGCTATTGGTAGCAATCTGAAGTGGTGTCGCTGAGACATCTCCGTATGCGTTGAGTGTCAGTGTGCGGGTTGCGCAACCTGTTCCACCGTTAGTGAGTGTTGCACCAAGTGCACGGCTATCAAGATCAGAGAATGAGATCGTTGAGAGCATAAATACCGGGTTGCTTCCGTTGACGAAGTTCACCTTTGGTGACAATGTGATTGAGCTATCGCATGCTGCTGTTACCTGTACACCCTGACCAAATTCAAGTGTTGAACCTGTTCCGAGTGAGATGTTAGCTGCGAGTGTTGAGCCAAGTACTGCTACCGCTGCAACTGTTGCAAGGCCAGCAAGTGA
>WLDB01000007.1 GCA_009705035.1 Actinomycetota bacterium
AATAGGATAAAGAGATCACCAGGTCCTGCTTCACCTGGTGCACCTTTACCTTTAACGCGAATCTTTACTCCATCTTTTACACCTGCAGGAACTCGCGCAGTAATGTCTTGACGGGTCTTACCATCTAACGCGAGTTTGAGTTCAAGTGTTGTGCCGAAGATAGCTTCTCTAAAAGAGATGGTTGATTCGGTTTGTAAGTCTTGGCCTTTCCGTGGTCCACGGCGCATGCCAGCGCCACCGAAGAGGTTGGCGAAGATATCTTGTGGATTGCCACCACCGAAAATATCTGAGAAATCTCCTGCGCCACCTCCGCCAGTTGGAGCGCGGAAGCCACCTCTTTCGAAGAGTGAGCGCGCTTCATCGTATTCGGCGCGCTTCTTTGCATCAGAGAGAATGTCATAGGCTTCGGAGACAGCCTTGAATTTCTCTTCGAGTGCGGTATCACCTTGGTTCTTATCAGGGTGCAAATCGCGTGCTAAAGCGCGGTACTTCTTCTTAATCTCATCGGCAGTTGATTTTTTATCAACTCCAAGGATTTTGTAGAAGTCCTTCTCGTATAAATCTTTAGCAGCCATTGTGATTCTCTCTTACTCTGGCTCAGTAACTGCAACTCGAGCGGGGCGCAAAATGCGTTCTTTGTACTTATATCCAGGTTGCAAAATCTTTGAAGCGGTGGGTGCTGCAACATCAACTGATGTCTCATGCATGAGAGCCTCATGGATTTGTGGATCAAAGAGATCGCCTTCTTGCCCGTATCGCTCAAGGTTGAAGCGAGTTGTCAGTGATGCGATTTGATCTGCAACAGCCTTAAACCCACCAGTGAGCTCGCCATGTGTGGATGCGCGGTCGATATCGTCCAAAGTAGCTAATAGCTCTGTTAATACAGCGGCTGTAGCCATCTCTGATGCAACAGTGCGATCGCGTTCTACACGTTTCCGGTAATTCGCGTACTCGGCTTGAAGTCTCTGAAGATCTGCAGTCAGGGATGCAACCGGGTCAATCTCTTGACCCGGCGCCTCCTCTGTAATCTCATTTGGGATTACATCTTCTTCTTGTACTTGGGTTTCGTTTTCGCTTTCTGTAGTCATTACTTAGACCGATTCCAAATACTCGACACTTTTGTGTCTCATTTCGTCTCTTCTTCTACAACTTCAGCATCTTCAACGCCATCTTCTGTTGAAGATGCGCCTTCTGCTTGTGCTGCTGCATTTGCATAGAGAGCTCCGCCGAGCGCTTGAGAAATTGTTGAAACTTTCTCTGTTGCGCTCTTGATCATCTCGAAGTTTGCACCGCCAAGTGCTGTCTTAAGTTCTTCAAGAGCTGCATCAAGTTCAGACTTCTGAGTTGCGAGCTCGCCTTCGAACTTGCCCTCATTATCTTTAATGAACTTCTCTGTCTGATAGAGCAGTGAGTCACCAGTGTTGCGAATCTCTGCCTCTTCACGACGCTGCTTATCTTCATTAGCGTGTGCTTCAGCATCTGCCATCATGCGATCAATCTCGTCCTTAGAAAGAGCGGAGCCACCTGTGATGGTCATACCTTGCTCTTTACCGGTTGCAAGATCCTTCGCTGATACATGAACGATTCCGTTGGCATCGATATCGAATGTAACTTCAATCTGCGGAACGCCGCGTGGTGCTGGTGCAAGACCTGTTAGTTCAAACATTCCAAGCTTCTTGTTATATGCAGCCATCTCGCGCTCACCTTGGTAAGCCTGAATCTGAACAGCTGGTTGGCTGTCATCTGCGGTTGTAAAGATCTCTGAACGCTTTGTTGGGATAGTTGTGTTGCGCTCAATCAACTTTGTCATGACACCACCTTTGGTTTCGATACCAAGTGAGAGTGGTGTGACATCGAGAAGGAGAACATCTTTAACTTCACCCTTTAGAACGCCTGCTTGAAGTGATGCTCCTACAGCTACTACTTCATCAGGATTTACGCCCTTATTTGGCTCTTTTCCGCCTGTTAATTCACGGACAAGATCAACAACTGCTGGCATACGAGTTGATCCGCCAACAAGAACTACAGATTCGATTTTGCTGATTGCGATTCCGGCATCCTTAAGTACAGATTGGAAAGGCTTCTTGCAACGATCGAGTAAATCTGATGTGAGTGATTGGAACTGTGCACGTGTAATTGTTTCATCTAAGAACAATGGGTTCTTCTCTGAATCAACAGTGATGTAAGGAAGGTTGATTGTGGCAGATTGAGAAGATGAGAGTTCGATCTTCGCCTTCTCTGCTGCTTCGCGGATACGCTGCATCGCCATCTTATCTTTTGTGAGATCAATACCGTTTGCAGATCCGAATGTCTTTACGAGGTGATCAACAAGTGCTTGATCCCAATCGTCGCCACCGAGGTGGTTATCTCCTGATGTTGCTTTTACTTCAACAACACCGTCGCCGATTTCAAGAAGTGAAACGTCGAATGTTCCACCACCGAGGTCGAAGACGAGAATGGTCTGTTCTTTATCAGCTTTATCAAGACCGTAAGCGAGCGCAGCTGCAGTTGGCTCGTTGATGATACGTAGAACATTAAGTCCTGCGATCTCACCAGCTTCTTTTGTTGCTTGGCGCTCTGCATCAGAGAAGTATGCAGGTACGGTAATGACAGCATCGGTTACTGTCTCGCCGAGGTAGGCCTCTGCATCGCGCTTTAACTTTTGTAGCACGCGTGCTGAAATTTCTTGGGCGGTATAAGCCTTGCCATCAATATCGATTGTCCAGTTAGTGCCCATGTGGCGCTTTACTGAACGGATTGTGCGCTCAACATTTGTTACTGATTGACGTTTTGCAACTTCACCAACAAGTACTTCGCCATTCTTTGCGAATGCAACGATTGATGGTGTTGTGCGAGCGCCTTCTGCGTTAGCGATAACTGTTGGTTCGCCGCCTTCAAGTACAGAGACGCAACTATTTGTTGTTCCAAGATCGATTCCGACTGCTCTAGCCATTTGTATAACTCCTTCTACTTTTCTACGATTACTCGTCTCCCGAGCCAATTTGGGTCAGGGTTACTTATCTGGGAGACCTGAGTCGATTCTAGCCAAAGGGTTGAGTCGATGCGACTCAGGTTTCTTGATAGCTTTAACGCCCCGCTACCCATAAATATTCCGTTGAAAAGGCGAACTGGCGATTCGGAAAGACTTTTTAGAATCGCCTTCCTTCGCCTTTACGGCCTAACCGTATGTGTCGCGAGGGCCCCGACCATTGGATACTGAGCGGATGCCGCGCTTCCAAGAGGGAGCCTGTGGGCCAATAATCGTCAAACTTTCCACGAGCGCGCCGGGAGCGCTGGCGCGGATGCGGCTCAAGAGGTCGTCCTGTGCGAGGTTGAGTTGGGTGGCCCAGGCGGTCGATGAGCATTGGATCAATAGTTTGCCCTCGAGTAATGAGATTGGCGATGCATGTTGGGCGATATCGGCGCCAACAATGGTGGGCCAGGTGGCGAAGAGGTTTCCTTCGGCCAACCCTGAATCCCATTCGCGGTCTTTGACGAGGTCGCCCAAAATTTCACTGACCAGGGTTGGGTCGCCAACACTCTGGCCTCTTTCGGGACGGACGCGCACTTTCTTTGTAAAACCTGTTTTGTAGGTGCGGAAAAGATCAAGGGCAAGATCGCGCTTAGCCATTGCTTGTCTCCTTACTTACTACACCTGGTGAAACATAGAACTTCGCTGACAATAGTTCAGGTGGGAGGTCGCTTTCAACTGCTGTTGTAATAATTGTTTGTTCGGCCAAAGTTGTCACTGCCGCTAATTGTTTGCGACGTGCTGTATCGAGCTCAGCAAAAATATCATCGAGAATTAAAACTGGGTCAGAGCCTTCTGATTTTAAGAGTGTGTAAGAACCGATACGTAAGGCAATCGCCATGGACCAAGATTCTCCGTGGCTGGCATAACCTTTTGCTGGAAAATCACCTAGTTGTAAATGTAAATCATCTCGGTGTGGGCCTATTAAAGATACGCCACGATCTAGCTCTTGTTTAGCTACCTCGATAGCGCGCTCTTGCAAGATACGTGCGTTTTCGGCGGCATCTGCTGATAAACCATCTGTTGAAGATTTATAAGATATTGATGCGCTCTTTACTTCGTTGAGGTTTCGGTAATGTTCATTTACATGTGGGTTGAGATCATCAACTAACTTAACACGTTCTGCCGATAGTTCTGCTCCGTAATGAATAAGTTGTTCTGTCCAGGGCACCAGTGCGTTTTCTGGAGCACGTGTTTTTAAAAGCGTGTTGCGTTGTCGGACAACACGATCGTAATCCGCAATCACGCCTGCCATGCGTGGTGATTGAGTAATCATTAATTTATCTAAAAAGTTTCTGCGGTCTGTTGGGTCGCCGCGGACTAAATCAAGGTCTTCGGGAGAGAAATAAATTATCTGTAGTGCACCTAGAATTTCTCGTTGGCTCTTAACTGGGTTTTGATTAAGGCGGGCACGATTGGCTTTACTTGCATTGATTTCAAGATCAACTTGTAGGGTGCGGTTATCACGTTCTATCTCTGCCCGAATAATTGCTTGGTCGCTGCCGAGTGTGATTAAAGGAATATTGTTCGCAACCCGGTGTGATGATAAGTAAGCAAGGTAAATCAAGCTTTCGGCGATATTTGTTTTTCCGGAACCGTTGTTGCCGATAAAGGTGTTTACGCCAGGGTTGAGTTCGAGCTCAAGGTTGGTATATGAACGGAAATTGGTGAGCGCAAGGCGTTTTACCCGCATAGGTAATTACCTTTTATGAGGCGTAGCGCATTGGCATCAAAAGATATTTATAGGTATCAATTGATGGACCATTTGGTTCGGTGCGGCCTGTCAGGATGGCAGGTTTATTTGATCCAGTGAAAGAGATTTGTACAAAAGGTGTACCAACAGCTTGCAAGCCATCAGCTAGGAAGGTTGGGTTAAATGCGATTGAGATTGGTTCGCCGTTTAACAAAACATCGATTGTTTCAGTCGCTTGTGCTTCCTCGCCGGTACCTGCTTCGAGTGATACTCCACCGTCGGTGAATTCAAGACGGAGTGGAATTGTTTTGTCGGCGACGAGTGCAACACGACGGACAGAATCTAGAAAGGGTGCAACTTCTATAACTGCAGTGGTTGTTGCTTCACTTGGTAGTAAGTGGCGGTATGGGGGGAAGGTGCCATCTAACATTCTAGATGTCATTAATTTACCTTCGCCGGCGAAACCTGCAAGGCGATCATTGCTTGCAGCTGGGGCAAATGAAAGTGAAACTGTTTTTGAACCTGTGAGTGATTTTGCAGCGTCAGCTAAAGTGCGAGCGCGTAGTAGTGCTGAGGTTGATAAACCTGGCGTTGATGGATCCCATGAAAATTCGCGGACTGCTAGGCGGTACCGGTCTGTTGCAGCGAGTGTGACTTTATCTTCTTCGATTTCAATATGAACACCTGTAAGTGTTGGAAGTGAATCATCGCGGCCTGCAGCGATAGCAACTTGTGCAACGGCTGTAGCAAATGTGTCGCTGGCGATTACTCCGGTTTTTGCGGGGAGTTCTGGCAGGTTTGGATATTCATCTAGTGAAAGTGTTGGGAGTGTAAATTTTGCAGAGCCGGAAGTTACCAAAACGCGTGAACCATCTAAGGTGATTGTGATTGGTTTGTTAGGGAGTGAACGAGAAATTTCAGCTAGTAATTTTCCTGGAACTAAAACTGCGCCTTTTTCAAAAATGTCGGCGTTAAAAAGCGCTTTACTTGAAGTTTCTAAATCTGAGCCAGAGAGAATTACTTGATCGCTTGTCGCGTCGATTTTAATTCCGAGAAGTTCGGTTTTAATTGGGCGGGTAGATAGAGATCGGGATACCCAGTTAACCCCATCGGTTAACGCTTGCTGATCTACTGTAAATTTCACGCCGAAGCCTCATCTCATTCAAGTTGGAAAGTCTGGCATAGATTAGGTAAAGGTAGGAATGGGGATTTTTTAAAGCTGGTTCGCCCCACAGAGAGAGATTTATATATAAAGATAGTAGTAATAGGTAGAGCGAATATCTGTGGATAAAGTATAAAACCCCCGCTCGGAGCCTTAAAGTTACTCAATTATAGTGTGGAGAACCCTTCCTTTTCTGTGGATAGGAAACCGCCGCATTTAAAGATCTATAAAACTAGAGCGTGTAGACGGTAAGAAAAGAGCAAGCCCACCAAGTTACCCACCGCAAAACCTTATTTATCCACAGTTATCCACAGGATATCCACATCTGGGGGTAAAGTGGGTAAAACGGACAAAGATAAAGTTACCCTTTAAGACCCTTGGTTGAGGGTCAGATTTAACCACTGTTAATAAGTGCTCTGCTGCTTAATCTTTGTGGTGATCTCATTTACATGGTTATAAAGCGCCCGGCGCTCAGCCATCAACTCTCTAATTTTGCGGTCTGCGTGCATCACTGTGGTGTGGTCGCGCCCACCGAAGGTTTGGCCGATTTTCGGTAGTGATAAATCAGTGAGTTCACGGCAGAGATACATCGCAATCTGGCGAGCCTCAACCAAGGCGCGCGACCTAGATGTGCCACAGAGATCTTCAAGAGTTAATTTAAAGAAGGCAGCTGTCTGCGCCATGATTGTTGCGGCAGTGATCTCAGGGTTAGATTCGTTAGGCATTAAATCCTTTAAAACAATTTCAGCAAGCCCCATATCAACACTTTGGCGGTTCAAACTTGCGAAGGCAGTTACACGAATAAGAGCGCCCTCTAGTTCGCGGATGTTGGTAGAAATTTTACTTGCGATGTATTCAAGAACATCATCCGGTGCGTTAAGGCGATCTTGCGCAGCTTTTTTACGGAGGATCGCAATACGAGTCTCAAGCTCCGGTGGCTGAACGTCGATTGTAAAACCCCAAGCAAAACGTGAGCGCAAACGATCTTCAAGAGTTGTTAATTGTTTTGGCGAACGGTCAGAAGAAATCACAATCTGCTTCTTTGCATTATGTAAAGTGTTAAAGGTGTGAAAGAACTCTTCCTGCGTACGTTCTTTATTCTCTAAGAACTGAATATCGTCAATAAGCAGTACATCTAAGTCACGATAGCGACGCTGAAAAGATGTGGCTTTATCGTCGCGGATAGAGTTAATAAAGTCATTGGTAAATTCTTCTGAAGAAACATAACGAACACGGATATTTGGAAATAGTTCGCGTGAATATGCACCAATAGCATGAAGCAAGTGAGTTTTACCTAACCCTGAATCTCCATAGATAAATAGTGGGTTATACGCCTTGGCTGGCGCTTCTGCCACGGCAATGGCTGCAGCGCGCGCGAAACGATTGGATTCACCGGTAACGAAAGTTTCGAATGTATATCTCTCATTTAATTGCGAAGATGAGATATCGGTTGTAGAACTACGAATATCATTTTGGTTTTCACGCCCCGTACCTGGACGAGGAAGCTCGACAGTAATTGCGGGTTCCGGTAAATCTGCGAGTTCAATGCTTTCATCGACCATCACTGCAATATTTGTTGCCCCCGCTAATTCACGAGTAAGGACTTCATTGATCGCCGGGCGTAACCGAGACTCAAGTACATCTTTAGCAAAAGAGTTTGGTGCAGCAACCAAGAGACTTGCCGGACCATCTTCATTAGGGAGCAAACCAAGGGGTTTAGTCATCGCCAAAAAAGCTCGGTGTTGAGGCTCTCCGGTTGAGATTTCTAAGACAACCCGCTCCCAAAGCTGGGTGAGCTCGAGGCTATTCAGCGCCATACCCACCCACTTTCTTATCCACAAAGTTATCCACAGGGTGTGCTCTCAAGTAAGGGTTTAGCCTTGAAATGAGGACCAATTTGACGGATACCTGTGGAGAACCCGCAAAGTAACCCCTTTACAGTAATTATGCAAGTAGTTATCCACATCCTGGAAGGCTCAAGGTGAGTTTGACCGAAGGCTATCCACACCCCTACCGTTACCCCTCTAGCAGTTCCGACAAATTGCTTCCCCCGCATTTCTGACCTGATCCACGAGCCTCAATAAGCTCACTTATTCTTTGGAGTACTCATGACAAAGCGCACCTTCCAACCAAATACCCGTCGCCGCGCCAAGAAGCATGGCTTCCGCGCTCGCATGGCATCACGTGCAGGACGCGCAATTCTTTCAGCCCGCCGCGGTAAGGGTCGCACACGCCTTTCAGCGTAAGCGCCCATCACCAACACAACAGTTAAACATACCTAAAAAGTTTGAATAGAGCGGCGATAGCATCTCGTGCTACCTAAAAATGCGCGTATAACCACACCTGCTGATTTTTCTCGCGTCACAAAGAGCGGAATCAGAGCTACGACAGAATCGTTTGTCGGATACCTTTACATTCAACCTGCTCCAAAAGATACCCAAGCGCGCGCTGGATTAATTGTTGGTAAATCTGCGGGCGGATCAGTTCAACGTCACCGCTTATCACGCAAATTACGTCATTTAATCGCGCCAGAACTTTCTAAATTTCCTCAAGGGTCTCTCTTGGTAATCCGCGCACTCGCTCAGAAAAACGAGGCGCCTTCAACTGAGAGCCAAATCGCAAAACTTTTCTCTGATCTTTCGCGCAAGAGCGAGAAATTTACAAAAAAGGTGGAAATTTAATGAAACGCGCCTTTGAATTACTGATTAAGGCATACCACAAATATTCAGCAACCCGCCCACCACGTTGCAAATTTTATCCTTCATGTTCTAACTATGCAGCAACTGCTATCTCGCGTTACGGATTCAAAGGTTTACTAATGAGCGCATCACGTTTACTTCGTTGTCACCCTTGGTCACTTGGCGGAGTCGATTATGTCGATGCTGAAATTGATAGCACAGATGCGCGCGATAAGAAGCTTAAATCAGGCCTAATCACTGGTTTACAAAGAGAAGGGGCTCACTAATGGGCGCTATTTTAAATCCACTCTACAGTTTCGTATCTGGAGTGATGGTCGCATTCCATAACGTCTTCTCACCGATATTTGGTAAAGACTCTGGTGTTACATGGTCGCTATCAATCATGGGCCTTGTAGTCCTTATCCGAATCATTTTGATCCCACTCTTCGTTAAGCAAATTAAAAGCCAGCGCGCAATGACTGCGCTACAACCACATATGAAGGCAATTCAAGCTAAATATAAAGATGATCGCCAGAAGCAATCTGAAGAGATGATGAAGCTTTATAAAGAACATAAAGCAAATCCACTCAGCTCTTGTTTACCTATTCTTGCTCAAGCTCCAATTTTCTTCGCGCTCTTCACAGTGCTCAATGGAATCGCAGCGAAAGATGACAATGGAGTTCCATCACCAATTGCACGCGGTTTTCTTAAAGGCGAATATCTAGAGAGCGCATCTCAAGCAAAATTCTTCGGCGCAAAAATCTCAGAGAGTTTTCTCGGTACAGATTTATTATCTGTAAAAGTTGTAACAGTTCTACTCATTATCTTTATGTCTGCAACAACATTTACAACCCAGAAGCAGTTGATGACAAAAGGTATGCCAAAGATGGATGCCAGCAACAATATGATGTTACAACAGCAGAAAATTATGTTGTATTTATTCCCAGCGATTTTCGCTATCTCAGGTGTGAACTTTCCAGTTGGAGTGCTTATCTACTGGTCAACAACTAACGTTTGGACTTTTGGCCAGCAGTACTACGTGATCAAGCGAAACCCAACACCAGGATCGCCGGCCTATGAAGAGCTAGAACGTAAGCGCGCTCGTAAAGCGAAAGAGAGTGGCGCAGCCGTCACAGATACAAATATTGATGGGGCTACAACCCCTGAAGTCGAAGCTCCCAAGATCGAGGGGCAGCGGAACCAACCAAAGAAGAAAAAGAAGAAGAAGTAATACGGACATTTACTATCAATAACGCATATAACAGTCATTAATATTTAATTCATCTATTTAAGGAGATATCATGACAGATTCACCAGTCGAGTCAGTTGAAGAGGTAGATTCAGAAGTTGAAGCAAGCAGTGAAAGTGCCACCCGCGAGAAGAAGGCTCCAAAAACTGTAGCCAAACTCGAAGAAGAGGGCGATATCGCAGCTGATTACCTCGAAGGCCTCCTTGATATTGCAGATCTTGATGGCGATATCGATATCGATGTCGAAAATGGCCGCGCAGCTCTAGCCATCGTCGGCGGCAAGCTCAACCACCTCGTTGGCTCAAATGGTGAAGTCCTTGATGCTCTCCAAGAGCTCACTCGCCTAGCAGTACAGACAGCATCAGGAGATAGAAGCCGCCTCATGCTCGATATTGAGAACTTCCGCGCCAATCGCCGCAAAGAGCTCTCAGCTCTAGCGAAGAAACTCGGAGAAGAGGCAAAATCAAAGGGCGAGACCATCAAGCTAGAGCCGATGAACGCCTTTGAACGCAAGATTATCCACGACACAATCCAGGATATGGGCCTGACCTCAGAGTCTGAAGGTGAAGATCCACGCCGTTTCGTCGTTATCTTCCCTTCCTAGCCAATCCGCGAATTCCTAAAACAAATACTTAAGGCTTAGGTTTCACGTGGAACATTCACTCGATGAGCTCATCTCCCTCTACTTTCCAGAGCGTGAGGCTGAGATTCGTCGCTATGCCGAATTCCTAGCAACTGATGGGATAGAGCGAGGCCTTATTGGCCCACGCGAGGGGGAGAGGATCTGGGAGCGCCATATCTTCAACTCCCTCTTTCCAACCATTCTTCTACCGCAAAGGGCATCCCTCTTTGATATCGGCTCAGGAGCTGGCTTGCCTGGCATTGTTATCGCCCTCGCTCGCCCGGATCTCAAGGTGACCCTGATTGAACCCCTTGAGCGGAGAGTGGAATTCCTCAAGGAGGCAGTCGAGGGCAGTGATATCCAGGTGATCCGAGGACGCGCTCAAGATGTGAAGAAGAGCGCCGATTTCATTACCGCCAGAGCGGTCGCCCCGCTAGAGAAGCTCAAAAAGATGTGCTGGCATATGCTCAAAATGAATGGATCACTTTTAGCGATGAAAGGCGAGTCGGCCGCCACTGAAATGGCCGGGGTTGCCCACGCCAAACTTCATGAAATTACCCTTGCTGGCATTGGTTTAGGCCGCGTAGTTGAGGTCAAAAAGTTGGCGAAAGGTACCCCAGAGGAGCTTTGATTCTTGGCGCCACCTAATGGTGGTTAGATAGCGCTGTGGATGATTCACGTGAAACAACGCCAGCTGAGGCAAGTGCCAGCAATAAGGTAATTGGCGTCCGCCGCCTCAAAGAGGCGATGGCAAAACCAGCATCCACCCGCATCTTTACCGTTGCCAACCAGAAGGGCGGGGTCGGCAAGACGACCTCCACCGTCAATATCGCAGCAGCGCTCGCAATGGGTGGCCTTCGAACCCTCGTTATCGATCTTGATCCACAAGGAAATGCCTCGACCGCCCTGGGTGTGGAGCATCGCACCAGTGCGGGTGTCTATGAAGTTTTGATGGGGAGCGCACCAATAGCAACGGTGATTCAAAAGGTGGCGGGTTTTCCCGAGCTCGACTGCATTCCCTCTAATACATCGCTAGCAAATGCTGAGATTAATCTCGTATCGATGGTTGCGAGAGAACTTCAATTAAAAGAAGCGATTGATGAGATCAGCGTCAACTACGACTACATCTTTATCGATTGCCCGCCTTCTCTTGGGCTATTAACAATTAATGCCTTCGCAGCATCGAAAGAGCTTTTGATCCCAATTCAAACTGAGTATTACGCGCTCGAAGGCCTGTCGCAACTATTAGAAACTTACACACTTGTTAAGAAGCGCTTAAATCCAGCGCTAACTCTTTCAACAATCATTTTAACAATGTTTGATTCACGCACTCGCTTATCAAATGATGTTGCCGCAAATGTGCGTAGCCACTTTCCAACAGAACTTATTGATATTCCTATTCCACGCGCTGTGCGCATCTCAGAGGCGCCTTCATACAATCAAACTGTAATGACATATGACCCGCTATCACCTGGCGCTATTGCATATATGCAGATTGCACGCGAGATAGCAGAGCGCGGTCGCGTTAAAGAAACCGAACCTATTGACGAGGAACTTAACTCACCATTCAATTCAAATGTTGTAAATATTAATTACAAAGGTGGAATCGCATAATGGCAACAAAGCGCGGAGGACTTGGAATTAATTTGGATTCGTTAATTCCAACATCACTCACTGTTGAAGGTACAGAAGTTGCAACACAGAACGAAGTGCTAATAAGTGAGATCTCACCTAATCCGCGTCAACCACGTACTGTCTTTGATGAGACCGCACTCAATGAATTAATTGCATCTATTAAATTATTTGGAATTTTGCAACCACCAGTTGTTCGTAAGGTTGCTCCAAATAAATATGAACTTGTAATGGGTGAACGACGTTTTCGTGCAGCAAAGGCGGCTGGGCTAAAGAGCATTCCAGTAATCATTCGACAGACACCGGATAATGAATTATTACGCGAAGCACTTATTGAAAACATTCACCGTAGCGAACTCAATCCGCTTGAAGAAGGCGCTGCATACCTACAACTTCTTACAGATTTTGGATGCACCCACGAAGAGCTTGCACTTAAACTCGGTCGATCACGTCCACTGATTTCAAACACAATTCGCTTACTTAACTTACCTGAATCAGTGCAGCGAAAAGTTGCCGCAGGAATTCTCTCTGCAGGTCACGCACGTGCGCTACTGGGACTTACTGATGCTAAAGAGATAGAGAAATTAGCATCACGCATCGTTGGCGAAGGGTTAAGCGTTCGCGCAACCGAAGAGATTATTGCCACCCATAAACCAGCCAAGGCAAACCCAACCAAGCGTGGAGCAAGTACCGGCGTATCTGGTGCAGGGCTAGCGGCTAGTGAATTATTAGGCGATTATCTAGATACCCGAGTTTCGGTTGAGATGGGTAAAGGCAAAGGAAAGATTGTTATTGAATTTGCAGGAAGCGAAGATTTACAACGAATCGTTGATTTGATCGAAAAAACTGATTAAAGGTTAGCGCAACGCCGTTCCGCGACGCGACATCTCCTGCTTAATTACATTTCCAAGGGCTTTCACACCTTCACGAATTCGCTCTGGTGTTGGGTGGCAGTAAGAGAGACGCATCTGCCATGAACCAAAACCATCAGCATAGAAAGCGCTACCAGGCACAAAAGCAACCTTGGCAACAATCGCCTTAGGCATTAACGCTTTAGTATCGATCTCAGGTGGGAGATTGACCCAGACGTAAAATCCGCCGCCAGGTTTTGTCCATTTCGCCTCGACCGGGAAATACTCTTCAAGTGATTCAAGCATTGCATCGCGACGCACTTTGTAGAGTTCACAGAAGCTAGCAATCTGATCGCGCCATGGCTGATCAGCTAAATAACTTGAAATTGTAAGCTGGGTAAAGTTTGAAGGACAGAGAATTGATGACTCTGAAGCAATAACCAACTTATCCTTCAGTGATTGCGGAACGAGCGCCCAACCAATACGAAGGCCAGAAGCAATTGTCTTTGAGAAAGAACCAAGATAGATAACATTCTCTGAATCTTCAGCACGCATCGCATTTGGTGATGGCTTATCAAAACCGAGAAGCCCATATGGATTATCTTCAACAACAAAAATTTCGGCTTCGCGGCAGATATTTAAAATCTCGGTGCGTCGATCAGCAGGTAGACAGACACCTGTTGGATTCTGGTAGTTAGGAATCAAATAAAGAAACTTAATTTTTCGACCTGCAGCGCGAACGCTCTTAATAGCAGCTGATAGTGAAGCGGGAATCATGCCATCTTCATCCATCTCAACATGGACAACAGATGCTTCATATTGGCGGAAAGTTCCGAGCGCACCGACGTATGAAGGAGCTTCTACAAGAACTACATCACCTGGATCAATAAAGATTCGCGAAATTAAATCGAGCGCCTGCTGTGAACCAGTAGTAACAACAATGTCATCAGGGTTAGCACGAATGCCTTCGAGCGCCATCACATCACAGATCTGTTCACGCAATTTTGGATGGCCCTGTCCGCTGCCGTATTGCAGAGCCTCAGAACCGTTGGTAAGGATGAGGTTATTTACAACGCCGGCCATCATCTCCATTGGTAACGCTGAAAGATTTGGCATTCCACCAGCGAGAGAGACAATCTCGGGCCGTGAAGCTACAGCGAAGAGGGCGCGGATTTCAGAGGGCAACATTCCGGCGGCGCGAGCAGCAAATCTCTCTTCGAGATTTTGGGGCGCACCGGTCTGATAGCGAAGATTTACCTCTGACATAAGGAGAATCTTCCCACATACACAGCAGTGCTAGTAGTGCTTTTAACGAATCCCAGCGCGACGGAGGTCGCTAATTCGCAGAGTTCCTGTTTTGGCATCATCTTCAGCAGCAAGATAGAGACGTTGAATCGCAATAATGAAACTTTCTGCGATTGTGTCACGAAATTCTGGACGTTCTAGGCGCGCTAAATCACCTGCATTACTGAGATAGCCGATTTCAACCCTGATTGCTGGAGCCTGCGTAAGTCGAAGCAAATCCCATGTTTTTGAATGAGTACGACAATTAAGGAGATCGGTCCGGGCAACAATTTCTCGTTGCACTAACGATGCGAACCGCTCACCCACAACTGAGTGGATTCCGTGCGCATCGCTACCGTAGAAAAATGTCGCAACACCGCGAGCTTCAGGACTTGAGTTAACTTCTCCATGGATAGAGATCAAAAGATCAGCGTTACTTTTATTTGCAAAATCAATACGATCGCTTTCAGCGGGATTGTTAAGTGGACCTCTAGTGAGAAATACTGTCGCGCCGAGTGCTAGTAAACGACCCTCAATACGTCGAGCAATATCGAGGGCGATCTCTGCCTCTTGCTCGCTTGAACCAGGATCTAGAACAATAATTTTATTTGCAAGGGCGGGACCACGATTCTTCTGTGTTGCGCTCTCACGCAAAACAGCTGGAGTGCCACCAGAGATAGTTTTTGTTAAACGCAATAAAGCGATAATAGTGGCGGGGCCGCATCGACCATCAACTTTCGCACCTACCGATTTTTGAAAATCCTTTACTGCAGCCTCTGTCATCGGCCCAAAAATTCCATCTACTCGTCCACAGTTAAAGCCCATCTCAGTCAGACGAGATTGCAACGTTGCAATGTCATCGCCATGCATCATTGGAGAAGGTTGCAGATTGAGAGAGCGATCACCCAACTTCCAGCGCGACTCTTCTAGCGCGCGCGAAGTTGCGCTATCGAGTTGACCGGTGACATGAAGACCGCGCTCTTGTTGAAAAGAACGGACCTCATCGGGGGATAACTCCTTCATAAGGAATTAAATAAAACCTTCTAGTTCCTTCAGCAGCGCAGGCTTTGGCTTTGCACCAATGATTGTCTTTACAACTTCACCATTGACATAAACATTGAGCATTGGAATCGATGTGACTCCGTACTTGATTGCAATCGCTGACTCTTCATCGGTATTGAGTTTTGCAATTGTGATCTTATCTCCGTGCTCTGCCGCAATATCATCAAGGATTGGTGCGATAGCTCGGCATGGTCCACACCATTCAGCCCAGAAATCAACAAGAACAGGCTTGCTGCTCTTTAATACAACCTGATCGAAATCAGCCGCTGTTACTTTAATTGGTGCGCCCATTTACTTCTCCTCTATTTGTATTTTAAGAAATTAGTGACTTAAGAATTTTTCTGCATCGATTGCCGCTTGGCAACCAGAGCCTGCTGCAGTAATTGCTTGTTGATAGGTATGGTCAACAAGATCTCCACACGCAAAAACACCAGCAATATTTGTTCGCGTGCTCCGTCCTTCGACGCTGACATAACCTTCGTTATCTAGTGAAACTTGACCAACGACAAGTTCAGAGCGAGGAATATGGCCAATCGCAACAAAGAGACCAGTGAAGGCCGATTCAGATTCTGCACCAGTCACAGTGTTACGAAGCTTTAAACCTTCAACTTTATTCTCACCCAATACGTCAATAACTTCGGTGTTCCAGAGCATTTCAAGCTTTGGATTATTAAATGCGCGATCTTGCATAATCTTTGAGGCGCGCAATGAATCGCGACGATGAATAAGTACGACTTTAGATGCAAACTTTGTAAGGAAAGTTGCTTCTTCAACCGCAGAGTCTCCACCACCGACGACAGCAATCACTTGATCGCGGAAGAAGAACCCATCACAGGTTGCGCACCAAGAGACACCGCGACCTGATAAACGCTTTTCATTTTCTAAACCAATCTCACGATAAGCAGATCCCATTGCAAGAATTACGGATTTAGCCTTAACAACATTTCCTGAACCATCGGTGATGACCTTGATTTCACCTTCAAGCTCCATCTTTACAACATCATCGGTAATAAGTTCTGCACCAAAGCGCTTAGCTTGATTGCGCATACTCTCCATGAGATCTGGTCCCATAACGCCGTCGACAAAACCAGGAAAGTTTTCAACCTCAGTGGTATTCATGAGAGCACCACCAGCGGTGACCGAACCTTCATAAATTAAAGGCTTCAGGTCTGCGCGAGCGGCATAAATGGCAGCTGTATATCCAGCTGGACCAGAGCCAACAATTACTACTTCACGGACCACATCGCGGCTTTCAGTGCTCATAACCCCACCTTATCGCGCCTTTACTTGCCGCGACGCCTCAAGGTTCTAGTGGCGAATTCGCGAAGGCCCGCTATCTCACCAATCTTTAGTAGGTGAGAGGCAAGAAAGTAACCCACACCACTGATTGAAAGTATGAGCAGAAGGCGGAGCGCTCGAATCGATAGCTGAGCAGAATCGCTATCCCATTGCAGATACCGGACCAGAAAATAGATTGGAAGCATCGCAGCGAGAGATGCCACGATCAACAAAGTATGTTGTTTTCCAAAATCACGAATACGTAGAGAGCCAACATGTCTTCTAATTAAATAGAGGGTGACAAATAACCCAACTATATAACTGAGAGAGAAGGCGAAACCAAGACCAATAGTGACGATACCGCTATCTAATTGAGCCAGGAAAAGGTAACTCAGAACTACCGAGATAACGTTGATAATAAAGATCGAGATGACTTGAGTTTTAGTATCTTCAAAAGCATTAAAACCACGGATAAGAATCAAGTTAATACTAAATGGAATCAGACCAAATCCCATTGCCGCCAATACATATCCGATATATCGAGAGTCCTCAATCGGAATTCCCATATACAAAACCTCAGTGATTAATGGACCAAAGAGAATAAGTGCAATCGCGCTAGGAACAGTAATAACACCAACCATTTTAATTGCGCGGATTAATTGCTCTCGAACTTCTACAGATTTCTTCTCGATTGCAAGGCGAGAAAGGTGTGGCAAGAGAGCAGTAATAATTGAAATCGTCACAATTGAATAAGGCAATAACATTACATAATAAGCACTTGTATATGGAGTAAAGCCAACACCAGCTTCTATACCTGCCTGTGCGTTACGCACCGCAGCTGCGGTCGCAACGTTGACAGTGACGAGATATCCAAGTTGCGAAATCAAAACATAAATTAAAGTCCAGCCAGCTAAACCGAAAGATTTACCAAGTCCCTTTACTCCAAAAGTTAAACGTAACTTGATTCCTGATCGCTTAACAATTGGAATCAAAATGAGGGCCTGTATGACTACGCCGGCAGTTGTACCCCAACCAAGTAATTGAACTTGAAAACTCGAAATAGTTCCAACAGCTAATTCATCTTGAAGAGCTAGAAAACCACCAAAGACTGCGATAACGATGAGATTGTTAGCTATTGGCGCCCACATGAGGGGTGCAAAAGAACCACGTGAATTTGCGACTTGGCCCAACATCGTAAAGAGACCAAGAAAGAAAATTTGCGGCAAGCAGTACCTTGTGAAGGCAATAGCGATCTCAAGCTCGCGTTCGAAACCAACTTCAGAAAACTCTGGGGCATAGAGGCGCACCAAGGCAGGTGCAAATATCACACCCACAAGAACGAGTAAGAGAAGAATCCCGGAAATTGTTGTAACAAGACGCGATGCGAAACCTTCACCACCATCGGCATCAGAGAATGAACGAACAAGTTGCGGAACAAATATTGCGGTCAATGCTCCACCGACCAACAAGTTGTAGAGAATGTTAGGCATGGTATTCGCTACGTTGTATGTATCAGCTAGAAGTGCAGTACCAAGAACCGCAACACCTAAAACAGCGCGAAAGAAACCAGTGATACGCGAGAAGATGGTTCCAAGAGCCATGACCCCCGAAGCCCTAAAGAGCTCATTGTTTTTCATTTCGCCCCTTTCGGATTCTACGCACTGATTGAATTATCGCTCCGAGGAATAGAAATATTGCCGCTCCAGTTGTAAACCAGGCGACCCGCGAGTCAATAACAGTGAGAGATAAATTCAACCTTGATGTTTGACCAACTCGGTCACCTTCTGGTGTTATAAATTGCGCCAAGACCAAGGTAGATCCTGAAGCGATCACCGTAAACGGAACTGAGATTTGAATAAGGGATTTTGGAGGAATCGTTATATCGTTGACATTTTCAACCTGCACTCGAGAGTTCATAGGTATCAGAGAGAGGCTAACAACTGTTGCAGTCTCAAAATCATTAACTAAAGTCAGAGGAACCTCAACTTTAGTTGAGGTTAGTTGAAAACGCCCCGGAACAATCCGCAACTTCTTAGCAACCTTGGTTGTTGCATCTCGTCCCTGATATGAGAAGTAGGCACGATCTCGAGAATCCAATAACGGATTAAGAATACGACCTAGCCTTAACTGTAAAGTTGTAATCTCTTCGACAGCAACTACTTTAGTGAGGCTAGCTAACAAATCTTGTTGGCGCTCGTATAGTGATTGAAAACCGCTACTTAAACGAGACTTACCTTTGCCCCACCCATTTTGGGAAATAACAGGACGGTTAAAGAATTCTTCAAGGCGAGATTGAGCACTTTTGTTATATAACGCTAAATCGCGCGTACTTAACTTACGCGCTAGCGATGAGTCAGGATTTCCGTAAGGCAAGGCAACAATCGGATTTCCAGCGGTAGCGATTCGTAACTGTTCTAACCAGGCGCTTGCAACTTGCTGACCAATAACATCAGGAGCCTCTTTATAGAGGTAACCATCTGACATATCAATGATCTCATCGATGAGCGCCGCATCAATAACCCAGGTAGCACTTCGATTCTTTGCAAATACAGCTTTTCCCAATTTTCCTTCAGGAGAGAGTTCACCAACTAATTCATTATCGCGAAAAGTCCCATCGAAGTTTGTGTGGGGTATATCAACGATACGAATAACCGGTGTGGCAGATGTTGCAGGTTGAATTGAGAAGATCGAGAAGAGAGCGAGTAAAACCGCAACTACCTTCTTCATATCTGTTGTAACTCAACTGTTGCGTTGGTGCGCGAAATTAACTTCTTTTCGTCGGGGTAAGCCAACCTTTCAATGATTTGATCGAGTGGGAACCATGCAACTTCATCGACTTCGCTCTCTTGAGCGGCGAGCAATCCACCGCTCTCACGGAAAAGGAAGTGATGCACAGTTTTATGAATTCTTTTTCCTCCAGCCATAAACCAGAAATCAATCACACCCAATGATTTTTCAATCACTGATTGGATTCCGGTCTCCTCTGCAACCTCTCTCAAGGCTGCCTCTTCTGGGGTTTCTCCTTCTTCTATATGGCCCTTAGGTAATGACCAGAGAATCCGTTTGCCAGATGCGTCTTTAAGATCTCGCCGACCAATTAACAGCCCGAGTTTTCCGGTGGTATCAACAACTAATCCACCGGCAGAAACCTCATCAACTCTCTTGGCATAAGGAGGTTTGGTGTGGGCAGATTTACCACTGCCACCGTTGGTGTTATTGCTGCGTGCGCCCTCGAGCGATGAGGGAGAATTCTGTGGGGCGCGATTCGTAGGGCGCTTACGCCTACGCTTTTTCTTCGGAACTTCGCTGCCCGCACCAGGTGCCGGGGTCATGGAGTAAGAGTACGCGACTAGGCTTATCTATTGTGAGCAACGAGAAGATCAATTTGGGGCGCGAGCTTGCGCTGCAAACACTGGTTGAGCGGGCACCGCTGGCCAGCTCGCTCGCGACCGCATTTAAAGCGAAAGGCTTCAAACTCGCCCTCGTAGGTGGACCAGTACGCGACGCAATTTTAGGTCGCCTTGGAAATGATCTCGACTTTACTACCGATGCACATCCACTCGAGACGAAGAAAATTCTTAAAGGTTGGGCTGAAAATATTTGGGATACCGGAATCGCATTTGGAACAGTTGCTGGAAAACGCGGTGACACAACAGTTGAAGTAACAACTTATCGCAGCGAAAAATATGAAGAAGATTCTCGCAACCCAGATGTTGAGTACGGTGATTCAATAGATGGAGATTTATCGCGACGCGATTTTACAATAAATGCGATGGCGCTCGAGTTAACAAGTGAAGTTCCAGAATTTATCGATCCATTTAATGGAATTGATGATTTAGCGAAGAAGATAATTAGAACACCAGCAAGTGCTGAACAATCATTTAGTGACGATCCGCTGCGCATGATGCGTGCTGCCCGGTTTGCATCCCAACTTGATTTTTCTTTAGATGAAGAAGTTGTAACTGCTATGAAAGAGATGGCAGGCCGTATCTCAATAATTTCATCCGAACGCATACGCGATGAGTTTGTAAAGTTATTGTTATCGCCGGCACCGCGCACCGGAATTACAATTTTGGTTGAAACAGGCCTGGCTGAAATGATCCTGCCTGAAATTCCACAATTGCAACTAGAGGTTGACGAACATCATCACCATAAAGATGTCTACGAACATTCAATAACGGTACTTGAACAAGCAATTGCACAAGAAGATCGCCTAGGAGGCGCCAATCTAATTCTCCGGCTTGCGGCGTTGTTGCACGATATCGGTAAACCGAAGACTCGCAATTTGATTCCCGGTGGAGGAGTTTCTTTCCACCACCACGAAGTAGTAGGCGCACGTCTTGCTAAGAAGCGCTTAAAAGAGTTGCGCTTTGATAATGAAACTATCGAAGCGGTCGAGACGCTAGTAGCGCTTCATCTTCGCTTCCACGGTTATGGCGAAGGTGAATGGACCGATTCTGCGGTGAGGCGTTATGTGCGCGATGCTGGAGAGTTACTGACACACCTGCACCTACTTACTCGTGCTGATTGCACGACCCGAAACGCTAAGAAAGCTGAACGCTTATCGCGCATTTACGACAGCTTAGAGGCGCGTATTGCAACGCTTATGGAGCAGGAAGAGTTATCTAAAATTCGCCCAGATCTAGATGGCGCCGAAGTCATGGCACTTCTTGATATCAAGCCTGGAGCTGAAGTGGGAAAGGCGCTAGATTTCTTAATGGAACTCCGCATGGAAAATGGTCCATTAGGAAAAGAGCGAGCAGAGCAAGAGCTGATGCAATGGTGGATAAATCGCGATCGTTCGCGCCGTCCGCCTGCGCAAAATTAATTTTTTAAGAAGAATTTACTTGGTCGCATGGCAATAATTGCAACGAGTGCATAACCGATAGCAATAATAAGAGGAACCAACCAAGAGTCACCGCTCTGAGGCAATAAAAGCGCGGCAACAAGCGAGCAACTTACGATTGATCCATTTACTAGAACGTCATAGACGGCAAAGACGCGACCGCGGAACTCATCACTTATCTTTACTTGTACTAAGGCGTCATTTGTCACTTTAAGGCTTTGGCCAAATAACCCAGTGATAAATGCGGTGACGATGAGATGTATCTGTGTTCTATCAATAACTAGAACGAGTGAACCGAGAGATGCGATAAAGAGTGATAGTCGCATCCAGCGATGGCGGCCCATGCGTCTTACACCTATCGGAGCAACAATGGCGCCGATTGTAAATCCAATAGCAGCAAAGGAGAGCGCAACACTTAATCCCGCTAATCCTGCAGCGCTATCAGCAGGATCGTTAAATGTGTTTCGCTCAAGCAATAACGCAGTCAAAGTCAACGCCGTGATTCCGCCGCGATGAATAGCAACTGCGAAGATTCCGCGGGCAGCATCGGCATGATCTTGTAGAAAACGAAACCCTTCACGCACCTCAACAAATCCTTGTTTTATGGAACCTTTGACCATCTCGTGCGGTAATGGTCCGATTTCTAATTTCTTCAATATCGCGGCGAAGAAGGCAGCGATGAGATATCCGCAAGCAGCAGTTAAAATCAAAATTGAATCTGCGTGATCGGCTGTTGCAGCTCCGTCAGTGAGTCGTCTAATAAATAGCCCGATGCCACCACCTAAAACAACTGCGACAGAACCCGCTGTTACTGCCAGCGCATTTGATTCAATAAGTTTGTTGGGCGGTGCAAAGAGTGGCAACCCGGCAGATAAACCAGCGAGAATCAGGCGATTTACACCGAATGCAACAAGGACCAAGATGGTGAGTTCAAGCCCGGTACGCCCTTGATAAATAAGTAGTGCAATAAATAAAAGTGTCGTTGCGCGAGCAAGGTTTGCAAAGAGAATGGCACGTTGTCGTGAGAAGCGATCTAGCACTGTTCCGACCATCGGTCCGATGAGTGAATACGGAAGAAGAACAACAGCAAAGGCCAACGCCGCATTGAGAGCAGAGGCTTGTCTTTCCGGTGAGAAGAGAATGAAAGATGCCAAAGCAGATTGAAAAATGCCGTCGGTAAATTGCCCCATCCATCGCAGGCGCAAGAGTCGTCGCAGTTTCGAATCACCCATGAGTTGCCAGAAGGCCGAGCTACGCATCTGCACAAGAGAAGCGTAGTTAAAGAAAGGGGATTATTCTTCTCTTTATGGCTTCACAGGTGAGAACAGCGCGAGGATTCATCGATTATTCACTCGATAAACGCGCCACCCTGCTTAATCTCTTTAAAGGTGTCGTCGATGCCTGCGATGCCGATCCATATCTCATGCGAGCTGCGAAATATCATGGTGAGAAAGCTGGGCGAAATTGTCCGGTCTGCAAAAAAGATCGCCTGGTTGAAATCAGATATATCTTCGGCGATCAACTTGGACAGTTCTCAGGAAGAATTAAAACTCCTGAGGAACTCATTGAATTAGAGAAAGAGTTCGGTGAGTTTGCCGTCTATATCGTTGAAGTATGTCGTGATTGTTCATGGAATCACCTCTGTACCTCGTTCTTATTAGGAGATGGAAGAGTCCGAAAGCCGCCTCGTCGCCAACGGACACTCGAAGATGAGGACTTCAGCGGTAACCTTGGCTCGTGAGTAAAAAGAAATCCTCTGCGATAGTCGCACTAAGACGCAGACTCTTGCGCGCTGCAATCTTCTTGGGCGGCTTTGGATTTGTTGCAGGTTCAACCCTCTTTGCTCTGGCCTGGTTCACAGTTGATATTCCAGATCCCAATGCATATGTAAATAGCCAAGCAACCGTTATTCAGTATTCAAATGGTCAAGAGATTGGTCGCATTGGTGCACAGAATCGCCAGATTTTGCCGCTCGCAAAAATTCCATTACGCCTTCGTTATGCAGTGATGGCTGCCGAAGATAAGAACTTTTATTCCAATCGCGCATTTAGCGTTACGGGATTAATTTCGGCTGTTGCAGACAATGTTCTTACCTTCGGAAAAGGCCGTGGTGGCTCAACAATCACACAGCAATATGCCAAGACCGCTTTTCTTACACCAGAACGCAGTATTCAGCGCAAGGTAAAAGAGTTAGTTATTGCGCTCAAGCTTGAGAACGCGATGACGAAAGATCAGATTCTCGAAAATTACCTCAATACTATTTATTTTGGCCGCGGGTCATATGGCGTTCAAACTGCCGCGCAGCAATATTTCAATCGCAACGCCAATCAATTATCAATTTCGCAATCAGCGGTAATTGCCAGCATCTTGCGATCTCCTGGGCTTTATGACCCAGCGCTCGGCGGCGACAACCCAGCGCGCATCGAAGCGCGCTTTAAATATGTCATCCAAGGAATGTTGGACCAGAAATGGATTACCGAAGAGGAAGCTGTTGCAGCTAAGTTGCCAGTAATTGCACCTCGCACCGCTGGTGGTTCGCTCAGCGGTCCAAAGGGCTACATTATTGATGCAGCGCTTAAAGAGTTGAGCAAGCTTGGCTTCTCTAACGAACAGTTAATGGTCGGCGGATATGTTATTAAAACCACCATCGTGCAGAAAGCACAGACCTCTGCAGTCGATGCAGTTAATAAGCTATCTCCAAAAGATGCACCAGAAAATCTTCATATCGGACTTGTAGCAATTCGCCCTGGCACTGGAGAAATCATCTCTATGTATGGTGGAAAAGATTATGTAGTCCGACAACTCAATGATGCAACGCAATCTATTGCGCTGGCAGGCTCTACTTTTAAGCCCTTTGCGCTTATCGCAGCGCTCGAGGCAGGTATTCCGCTTACTTCAATGTGGAATGGTGATTCACCACAGACCTTTGATGACCTAGGTCGCCCATACATTGTGAAAAATTATGGCGATGAAGGTTGGGGACAGACCGATCTTCTCAATGCCACACAACACTCAATCAATACTGTTTATGTTCCACTTGGCATGAAAGCAGGGCTGGATAAGGTTGTAGATGTAGCGCGGCGTGCCGGAATTCCAGAGAGTGTTGCAATGATTCCAACACCTTCAGTTTCATTGGGTGTAGCAAGCCCACATGTAATCGATGTCGCTAACTCTTACGCAACTTTTGCCGCTAATGGAATCTATGCAAAGCCTTACCTGATTGCATCAGTAGCAGGTCCAAATAAAGGAATTCTCTATGAGGGAAAGCCAGAGACCCGCGAAGCATTTAGCGCAGAGGTTGCTGCAGATTTAACGTACGCCCTTAAATCTGTCGTTAACGGCGGAACAGGTGCGGCAGCGCTCGCACTTGGCCGCCCAGCAGCAGGCAAGACTGGTACTTCTCAATCCAATGCATCAGCTTGGTTTAGTGCATACACCCCCGAGCTCGCAGCTTCCGTTGCACTCTTTAGAGATAGCGCATCAGAATCCCTTAACGGAATCGGTGGATTAACATCAGTTACCGGTGGATCTTTCCCTGCGCGAATCTGGACGGCATTTATGAAGGGCGCGCTAAGAGGAGAACCCATCACTGAATTCCCTGCACCTTCAAATATCGGTGGGCTCGATCCGATTGTGTATACCGATGGTGGCGTACAAACACCTAAGAAGAAATAAGTAGCTCGCAAAGAATGCGCCTGACTGTTCGTGTAGTGATTGCACTTGCAATACTTGCAACAGCGCTCTCATACTTTAAATTCAACCATTGCGAAGATAACAATTTTGTAGGTCCAGATCAATATATTCATGCCTGTTATTCAGATTTACCGGCTCTATTTAGCGAAAGAGCTTTTGGGCAAGGCCAATGGGCATTTTCAGGCAATGAAGAAGCAGCTGAATATCCGGTCTTACAGGGCGTAATCATGTGGGCAACTGCCCAGATATCGACCGATAGCCCCATTACATATTTTCGAATAAACATCTTTCTGATCGGACTTCTCTTTATTGCATCTGCTTTTATTCTCTATCGAATCCGCCCCGATCTTTCGTATCTCTATGCAATTGCACCAACTGGTATAGCAGCGCTCTTTATCAACTGGGATCTCTGGGCGATTGTCACGATGTTACTTTCCATTTATTGGTTTGATCGAAAACGTGAAACCTTGAGTGCAGTTGCGTTAGCAATATCAATTGCGACAAAGTTCTTTCCAATCTTTCTACTATTACCAATCGCAATAATTTATCTGCGCCGTCATGACATTCGTGGCGGAGTTAGGTATATCGCTCTCACCCTTGCAATATTTGTTGCCATAAATATCCCGTTTGCGCTAACCACACCGCAAGGATGGTGGCGCTTCTACGAACTTAATCTCAATCGCAAAGCTGATTGGGGTTCGATTTGGTATGCCTTCTCTGTTTTAGGAGTTGATCTTGCCAATATCAATTACCTTTCAATATTGGCAGTCCTCATCGCGATTTCAGCGATTGCTATATTTTTACTTCAAACAAAGCAGACACTTCCTTTATCTGAAAGCGCGCTCTATATTTTTATCGCGATGATGGCAGTGAGCAAGGTTTATTCGCCGCAATATGTTTTATGGTTAGTACCTCTCGCGCTTCTCGCCTTGAAAGATAAGCGCGACCTACCGTGGTTCTGGGGATGGCAGATCGCCGAAATCGGTTATCACATTGCAATCTGGCAACACCTGGCCTCTTTGACCGGGGCAGCCTTCGGTCTGCCAGTTAAGGCATATGCGACATTTACCCTGATTCGGATATTCGCCTCGATAGCTCTGGCAGTTGCCCTTGCCCGCAGGCATAAGAGGAATGAGCGCTTCCCAGCAGGCGAATTTCTCTTATCGACTAGCTCGAGTTACCCTTAACCTCCCTAGAAAGAGGCCATCCGGCCTTATCGATAGGGCTTTTAACCCTCCTGTCACGGAAATCCCGTGGCCGTCTTAGTCCAGAGGAGGTCGGGTTAACACATGCGTCACTATGAACTCATGATCATTCTTGATCCAGATCTAGAAGAACGTACAG
>WLDB01000070.1 GCA_009705035.1 Actinomycetota bacterium
CAGAGAAGCAGCCGGAGGAACAAGATAGAGAAGCGAGGAAACCTTTGCTGCGCTCCCCCGTTGCAACATCCAGAGCAGAGCGATGACTGCAACAATCGAAGTAACGAGAACTGCCCAGACCATGGCAAGGGTGGACTGTATATTCCAATCAAGATTGGTTCGACCAGATAGAAATGAGATGCATGTGAGAATCACTCCAGCAAAAAGAAATTGATAAGTAGTTCCAGCTAATAGTGGTAAGGAATCACCGAACTTCTTCTGAATTAAAGTCGCCGATGTCGATCCACTTAAACCTAGAATCAGTAGGGCGAGGGCAATCAAGGTCATATCACCGGTAGCAGAAAGAGCTGGTGACAAGACCAGAACTACGCCCGCGAAGCCAAGAATTAGTCCGACTATTTGATTACGCAGCAACCGCTCTTTTAGAATCATGAATGCGAGAATTGAAACAATTATTGGCTGAGTGCTCGTGACAACAGATGCAATTCCTGCTGGCGATCCGTTAGCTATGGCTTCCCAAACTCCCCCAAGATAGAGACCTTGCAGAGTTAGCCCAAGGGCTAAAGAGATAAGTACTTGGCTGCGCGTCAGCCGTAGGCTCTGGCCCATTGCGACTGTAATCAGTAGAAGAATGCACCCTGCAATGATTAGCCGAACGCCTAGAAAGAAAAGAACATCCGAATATTCAAAGGCGTACTTTGCTACAACGAACCCTGAGCTCCAGATAAGAACAAAGACCCACGGTGTCCACCGTTCAATACGGTTCACCTGCAGGTTAGCCGAATCAGGCGAATCATCCTAATCAGTTTGCGTGTGACTCTTCTGGTAGCGGCTTTTCGTACTCAGTTACGAAACCGATAATGCTTATTACTAGAGCGCCGAGAGCGATCATGACCATCCACCATCCGATGATTAAACCCAGACCTAATGTTGTCGCACTTACTGCAACTGGTAATGGCCACCATGAATGAGGGCTGTAGAAACCTAGCTCGCCCGCATCATCTGCAATTTCTGCATTGAGATCATCCGATGGGATATCGAATCCAATGCGCTTCTGGGTAAACCACACGTAGAAGCCGACCATTCCTGCAAGACACGCAGCGAGAATCATTCCCGTGATACCTACTGCTTCGCCACCGACGTAATAGTAAATGACAGCCATGATTACATAGAAGACAGATAATCCACCGAAGAGTTGCCAGTTAGCTTTCATTACTTATGGCCCTCCGTCTTGATGTGTGGATAGTGAAGATCAAAGGCCGGGCGCTCAGAACGAATGCGTGGCATTGATGTGAAGTTGTGGCGCGGTGGTGGGCAACTTGTCGCCCACTCGAGTGATGCGCCGTATCCCCATGGATCATCTGTATTGACCATTGGGCTCTTTCGAGTAATCCAGACGTTTACGAAGAATGGAATCATCGAAAGCGCAAGGAGCGCTGAGCCAACAGTTGAAATCATATTCATTTCAGTAAAGCCATCTGTCGCTAAATAATCTGCATAGCGACGAGGGAAGCCCTTAATTCCAAGCCAATGCTGGATAAGGAAGGTGAGGTGGAAACCGAAGAAGAGAGTCCAGAAGTGAATCTTGCCAAGTCGCTCATTAAGCATTCTTCCAGTGAACTTTGGCCACCAGAAATAGAAACCAGCAAACATAGCGAAGACCACTGTTCCAAAGAGTACGTAGTGGAAGTGTGCAACTACGAAGTAGCTGGCAGAGACTGCAAAATCAAGAGGCGGTGAAGCCAAGATAATTCCAGTGATTCCGCCGAAGAGGAAGGTAACTAAGAATCCCATAACGAAGAGCATAGGAGTCTCAAAAGTCACTTGGCCTCGCCACATTGTTCCGATCCAGTTGAAGAATTTCACACCGGTTGGAACGCCGATTAAGAATGTCATAAAGGAGAAGAAGGGTAGAAGAACCTGCCCTGAAGCAAACATGTGATGGGCCCAAACAGCTACAGATAGAGCGGAGATTGCAATCGTTGCGGCAATCAGCCCCTTGTAACCGAAGATTGGTTTACGACTAAATACAGGCAAAATTTCTGTTGCAATACCGAAGAAAGGTAAGGCCAAAATGTAAACCTCTGGGTGGCCAAAGAACCAGAACAAGTGTTGCCACAACATAGCTCCGCCGTTTGCTGGATCGAATATATGAGTTCCAAATAATCTATCCGACTCAAGCCCCAGAAGAGCTGCCGCTAATGGAGGGAACGCGAGAAGAACAAGAATTGATGTGAGAAGAACGTTCCAAGAGAAGATCGACATACGGAACATCGTCATTCCAGGCGCGCGCATTGTAAAAATAGTTGTAATGAAGTTCACCGCACCGAGGATTGTTCCGAGACCCGAGATTGCAAGTCCCATAATCCAAAGATCAGCACCGATTCCGGGCGAGTAAGTCGAGCTAGAAAGTGGGGCGTACGCGGTCCAACCGAATGAAGCTGCACCCCCTGGAGCTAAGAAGCCTGCAACCGCTTGAATTGAGCCAAAGAAGTAGAGCCAGTAAGAAAGCATATTTAGTCGGGGAAATGCCACGTCAGCGGCACCGATCTGCAAAGGCATAATCACATTTGCGAAACCAATGAAGAGAGAGGTTGAGAAGAGCAACAACATAATGGTTCCGTGCATTGTGAAAATCTGGTTGTACTGCTCGTTACTCAGAAACTGCATACCTGGACGCGTGAGCTCTGCGCGTAGAAATAGTGCGAGCAATCCTCCAACTAAGAACCAGAAGAAAGATGTTGCAAGGTAGAGATACCCGATTCGCTTATGGTCTGTAGAGGTGATTGTCTTTACAAACTGCGTTCCCCATGAGGTTTTTTGGACTCCCTGACGAGGAGCTGTCACTGTAGGACGTTCTGCGAATGTAGTCATTATGCGCCTGCCTTCAGTGAAGATAGATAATTGTCATATTGCTCAGGGGTTACCACTTTTACTTTAAAAATCATCTGCGTATGGTTTCGACCACAGAGAATGTTGCAACGGCCCGGGAATTCACCAAGCTCATTGGCAGTGAATTGCAGATAGTTAGTCTTGCCTGGGAGGTTCTGCATTTGAATCATAAAGGCTGGGATCCAAAATCCATGCACAACATCGTTGGAAGTGATTTTGAAGCGAACACTCTCACCTAGCGGCAGATAGAGTGTTGGAGGAAGTTCTGGCGTACCGGTTACTACTGCATCCGGGCCACCTTCTGGATAACCAAACTGCCATGACCATTGAATACCTTCGACATTTATTTGATGCTGCGCTGGTGTTTTTAGATCAACAATTTTCTCTTGCTTTACAGCTGTGTAGTAGAAGAGAACAGCAACAATGATAAATGGAATTACGGTGTAGAGAATTTCAACGGGGATGTTGTACTGAGTCTGCTTTGGAAATTCAGGCTTATCTGATTTAGCACGATGAAAAATAGCCGGCCAAATAATTAAGATCAGTGTGAAGACTCCGACAACTGCTGCTGCAATCCAAGACCCTTGCCAGAGCGAAAGTGAAATGTCATTTACGCTAGAAACACCCTTGGGGTATCCCATCCCTGAGATATCTTCTGACTTAAATGAGCAACCGCTTACGCTTATCGATGCAGTGAGAGCCATCAAAAGCCAACCGAGAGCGCGCTTCTTCTGTAATGCAGGCATGAGCTAAGGATAGTGGCGGATGCGCTCAGTAGATGCACTGAAGGGTAGCCTTGGGCGGGTGGTTCAGCTCACAAGAAACTTCACATCCGAGAGTTCGCTTCGCAGAGAAGTCATCGATGCGATCTCGGCCGCCTTTGAGGCGGGTTGGGCGGACCCAAAAAAGCTATCTCAGGCATCTGCTCGAGCCAGTGCGCTTCGAACCGCCGCTATCGACCAGTTTGCAGGTGTTCTCAAGCTCTCTCCATCTGCTATTGAGCCCGTCGGTGAACCGGGACTTTTACACCAGCTCGCTATTGAAGGTTATTTACAGAACGGAAATCACCTTACGACGTCAAACTTAGATGTTGGAAAGGTTCGGGCGGTTGCGCATCACTATGGCGGTCCGAAGAGTGTGATACAGAGTGACCGATATGGTCACCTGCAGATTGGACCGGACATTGTCAAAGAACTTAATGGCGCTCAAGCTGGGGCGTTGATTTCTCTGCAACAGCGCAACGGTGAGATTGGTATTACTCAAGATATACCGCAGTTAATCCAGAATCTTTCAGAGAGCGTTCATGTTATTTTAGATTGCACCAAATCGATTCCCCGACCTGTGGAGCAACGAGTTAGCGCTGCCACCTATGAAGCAACATCATGGCAAGGTCCAGCTGGAATTGGTTTTCTCATTATAAATAGCGCTGCTAAATACCGATATCCACTCCCTCATTTGGCGCCAATCAGAGTGCCTGGAACTTATTCATTGCCCCTTTTAATTGGCGCTGTCGTCGCGCTCGATCTCTTCGAGAGAGATATCGACATAATCAGAAAATTACGTCCTCTGGCCATAAGAGAACTTTCTGCGATTCCAGGTCTGACTGTCATTGGTGATGAGATTGAAAGTGACTCTCGATATCTATCTTTAGTCATTGATGGAGCTATTGCTGAGGAGATCACCAGAGAGCTCAACACTGGCGGAATTGAAGTTGATGCCGGTTCTGCGTGTTCTCCAGATTATTTGGCGCCAAGCCATGTGATTACTTCGCTTGGATATAAGAGCGAAGGGCATCTTCGAATTACATTAAATACAGAACATAAAGATGAAGATGTCCAAGCGCTGTGCAACGCGATTAAATCAATAACCTTAAGAAGCTAAATGTTCTGCAATATCTTTAGCTGCTTCTGCTCCATATGCTTCGGCGAAACGGGCTAGAAATTCACTAGACGTAAAGCGGTACTCCTGAGTGCCGGTGGTCTCGATTACGTAAGTAGCGACCATCGAACCTAGTTGGGCGCAACGCTCATGTGAAAGTCCCCATGAAAGCCCAGCAACAAATCCTGATCTAAATGAATCTCCAACTCCGGTGGGGTCGACTTTGGCTCGCTCTTGAGCGCAACTCACTTTGATAAATTCTCCTGCGATGCTCTCAACGCGCGCACCATTTGAGCCTTGAGTGACAACACGGTACTTAACGCGTTGCAGAATCTCGTGATCGCTCCAACCTGTCTTTTGAATAGCAAGCGCCAGCTCGTACTCGTTCATAAAAAGATAAGTTGCACCATTAATCAACTTCTTAATTTCATCGCCTGTCATGCGCGCCATCTGCTGAGAAGGATCGGCAGCAACGGCTATTCCATTTTCAAGAGCAACTTCCATATGGCGCAACATCGCTTCAGGATCATCGGGGGAAATTACTAGCAAATCTAGACGCCCTGTCTTTGCCATAATCGGCTGCAGCTCAATATTGCGAGCTTCCGACATTGCCCCCGGAAAGAAAGATGCAATCTGATTAAGTTCGGTATCGGTAGTAACCGTAAAGTGCGCGGTGTACTGCTCTTTTGAGATTAATACATGTGAGGTATCTACTCCGTGGCGCGTTAACCATGCGTCGTAATCGGCCCAATCTTTGCCAACTGCAGCGATAAGAATTGGAGAGACTCCGAGTTGGGCAAGTCCAAAAGCAATATTCGCCGCACATCCCCCACGGCGAACTTCGAGGCCGTCGACAAGGAAAGAGAGTGAAACTTTTTCAAGAGAACCGGCGACCAATGAGTCGGTGAACTTTCCGGGGAAAGTCA
>WLDB01000071.1 GCA_009705035.1 Actinomycetota bacterium
GCCTTCTTTGAAGCCTTGATCTTGATTGTCTCGCCTGTGAATGGGTTACGTCCCATACGTGCCTTGCGATCAACCTTCTTAAACTTACCGAAATCGTTGATCATCACGTCGTTACCTGCAGACATGTTACGAACGATTGTGTCAAAAACTACATCCACAGCGTGTGCTGCTTCCTTCTTGCTGCCGTTGAAGTGTGGGGCCAACGCAGCGATGAACTGGGCCTTATTCATGAATTTCCCCTAAGTTTTACGCGTAAAAATTAAGCTTTTGCTTAACTGAGTAAAACTTAAACCTAAATATGGGGTGAGAGCGTTATTGTAATGCGCGTGTCGCATTCTTTTATTTCAGAGATTTCGCTGATTTTTCACGAGTTTATGCGTAAAAAACTCTCATTGTCAGGTTTAGAGTTTTAGAGCCACGCTTCACCCATCGATGAAAATCAGCGTTTTACGCTTGTTTTATGAGCGTATTGGAAGAGTCGTTGGCTTTAATGAAGAGCGCTTGCCTTCAAAAGCATCAATTGACGCTTCTTGTGCGAGGGTAAGTCCGATGTCATCGAGACCTTCCATCAAGCGCCAGCGTGTGTAATCATCAAGATCAAAGTTCAAAGTTGTTGATCCATATGACACTGTGCGAGAGTCAAGATCGACAGTGATTGGTGTCGCTGGATTGGCTTCAATGGTCGCCCAGAGTTTTTCGACTTCATCTTGAGAGATGATGACAGTGAGCAATCCACCCTTGAGCGAGTTGCCACGGAAGATATCTGCAAAGCGGCTAGAGATAACAGCCTTGAATCCATAATTTTGAAGGGCCCATACGGCGTGCTCGCGCGATGAACCTGTTCCAAAATCAGGGCCCGCCACGAGAACTGTGCCGCCTTTATATGCCTCTTGATTGAGAACAAACTCAGGATCATTACGCCAAGCTGAAAATAGGCCATCTTCAAAACCACTGCGTGTTACACGCTTAAGATAGACAGCCGGAATGATCTGGTCTGTATCTACATTGGAACGTCGAAGCGGAACGCCAGTACCTGTGTGAGAAATGAATTTTTCCATTTTCTTTACCTCCCTAAAGATCCGCTGGTGATGAAAGCGTGCCGCGGATTGCGGTAGCTGCTGCTACTTGTGGGCTCACTAAGTGCGTACGTCCACCTTTGCCTTGCCGGCCTTCGAAGTTTCGGTTCGAAGTTGATGCAGAACGCTCTCCTGCTGCTAATTGATCTGGATTCATACCAAGACACATCGAGCATCCTGCATTTCGCCATTCTGCGCCAGCATCAAGAAATACCTTATCTAGACCTTCACTCATCGCCTGTTGGCGCACGCGCTCTGAACCAGGAACGACTAACATGCGCAGAGTTGAAGCGATCTTCTTGCCCTTGACGATATCTGCAGCTGCGCGGAGATCTTCGATGCGGCCGTTGGTACATGATCCTAAAAAGACGGTGTCAATCTTTACCTCTTTAAGCGGTGTACCAGCTGTTAAACCCATATATTCAAGTGCGTTCTTAGCTGCGATCTGATCCGTCTCTAGCGCGAAGTCAGATGGACTTGGAACCTTCGCGCTTAACGGCAGACCCTGACCTGGGTTTGTTCCCCAAGTTACGAATGGCTCAAGTGATGGGCCATCGATTTCAATCTCTACATCGAACTTTGCATCTGCATCTGTAAAGAGCGTCTTCCAATAAGTTACTGCAGCATCAAAATCTTCTGGGGCGTGTGGCTTGCCCTTAATGTATTCAAAAGTCTTCTCATCGGGTGCGATTAATCCTGCTCGTGCCCCAGCTTCGATTGACATATTGCAGACGGTCATGCGACCTTCCATCGAGAGATTGCGTATTGCCTCTCCACGGTATTCAATGATGTAACCCTGCCCCCCGCCTGTACCTATCTTGGCGATGATTGCAAGAATAATGTCTTTGGAAGTTACACCTGGCTTTAACTCTCCATTGACATTAATTGCCATCGTCTTTGGGCGGCGTGATGAAAGTGTCTGTGTCGCCAGCACATGCTCTACTTCGGATGTTCCGATTCCGAAGGCGATTGCTCCGAAAGCTCCGTGAGTCGAAGTATGCGAATCGCCGCAAACTATTGTCATACCAGGTTGTGTAACACCAAGCTGAGGGCCTACTACGTGCACAACACCTTGATCGACATCACCAAGTGAGTGGAGGCGAACTCCAAACTCTTTACAGTTGTTGCGAAGGGTATCTACCTGCAACTTCGAGACAGGGTCTGCAATCGGCTTCAAAATATCGAGCGTTGGAACATTGTGATCTTCGGTTGCAATAGTTAAATCTGGGCGACGAACTGTGCGCCCAGTAAGACGCAGGCCATCGAATGCTTGTGGGCTCGTTACTTCGTGAATCAGATGGAGATCGATATAGAGCAGGTCTGGCTCTCCTTGCGCAGAGCGAACAACGTGTTCCGCCCAAATCTTCTCTGCAAGTGTCTTACCCATAACCGCCTCCGATGCAATAAAGATAAATCCTAGGTGAAGTAGCCATCCCATCTATTGAGATGCTAATCTCACTCTATGGAAAAGAAGAATAGCGGAGTCGGCGTACTTGATAAAGCGCTCTCTATTCTGGCGACCCTCGAATCAGGCCCACACTCGCTTGCAGAGCTAGTTGCTGTGACAGGAATCGCACGTCCCACCGCACACCGCTTGGCAGTTGCTCTTGAGCATCACCGCCTTGTCTCTCGCGACCTCAATGGTCGCTTTGTACTTGGCCACCGTTCTGCTGAACTTGCTCTCGCTGCAGGTGAAGATCGATTGATTGCAGCTGCCGCTCCCGCCCTTGCAGCATTGCGCGATGCCACTGGTGAATCTGCGCAACTCTATAAGCGACAGGGCGATGTAAGACTTTGCGTGGCGGTTGCAGAGCGTTTATCAGGGCTTCGTGATTCGGTGCCACTTGGAGCAGGGTTATCAATGCAAGCGGGATCTGCTGCACAAGTTTTACTGTCATGGGAAGAGTCTGAAAAGATTCATCGCGGTTTAAAGGGTGCCCGATTTACTGCAGCACATCTAGCAGCTAATCGCAGACGTGGTTGGGCGCAATCAGTCGGCGAACGTGAAGCCGGGATCGCTTCAGTCTCAGCACCTGTTCGCGGACCCAATGGAAAAGTAATTGCCGCAGTATCTATCTCAGGCCCAATTGAAAGATTGGGGCGCCAACCAGGGCGTTTACATTCTGCAGCTGTCGTTGCAACTGCCGAGAGATTGACTGAACATCTTAAGCAGGGAAAGTAAGCCAAATAAAAGTTAGTGGCTAATCGTTGAACTCAGTACCGATTCCTAGATCGCGGATGACTTGGGTGATAACAGGAAATGCAAAACCTTTACGCTGCAAGAGCGATTGAATCCGGCGAATCTGGACATCGCTTTCAAGGCGTGACATCGTCGCGTACTTCTTCATGGCAAGGCTAAAGGCTGATTGGTACTCGGCGCCATCATCGATTGTTTCGAGCGCTTCGAGGATTTGTTCCTGCTCAACACCTTTTTGTCGCAGCTCTGTTGCAATCACTCGCTTTGAAATCTTCTTATGGTTATGGCGCGACTCTGTCCACGCCTTTGCAAATTCAAGATCATTTACAAGGCCAGCCTCTTGGAGCCGGAAAATGGTGGCATTTGCGACCTGATCTTCAACTCCGCGAGCTTTAAGGTGAGTGAGCAGCTCCCCCTTACTCTTTGCCCGAGCAACTAACGCATTGAGCGCAATTGCATAGGCAGTTTCGTAAGGGTCGGAGCTGCTCTCTACCTTCTTATATTGAAGAGCGATTAGAAATCAACCTCTGCAACGGCTTCATCGATTTCGGCGATGAGAGCTGCATCGACCTCTACTGGGACAAAGCTTGCACGAATCTTTGATTCGATATCGTTGGCAAGATCTGGGTTGTCGAGAAGGAAGTTACGTGAGTTCTCTTTACCCTGTCCGAGTTGATCTCCATCATAGGTATACCAAGCACCTGACTTTTTAACGATGCCAAGATCTACACCCATATCAAGGAGTGAACCTTCACGAGAGATACCTGTTCCGTAGATGATGTCGAATTCAGCTTGCTTAAATGGTGGAGCCATCTTGTTCTTGACAACCTTTACGCGAGTGCGGTTACCGACAGATTCTGCGCCATCCTTGAGTGTTTCGATACGACGAATATCAAGACGAACTGAAGCATAGAACTTAAGCGCTTTACCGCCAGTTGTTGTCTCCGGTGAACCGAAGAAGACACCGATCTTGTCACGGAGCTGGTTGATAAAGATTGCAGTTGTCTTTGATTGGTGAAGAGCGCCAGTGATTTTACGAAGCGCCTGTGACATCAAACGTGCCTGCAGACCCATATGTGAATCACCCATCTCGCCTTCGATTTCTGCGCGAGGAACAAGTGCTGCTACTGAGTCGACGACTACGAGATCAAGAGCGCCAGAACGAACTAACATATCCATGATCTCGAGCGCTTGCTCACCGGTATCTGGCTGTGAAACGAGAAGTGCGTCGATATCAACGCCGAGCTTCTTTGCATACTCTGCATCGAAGGCATGCTCTGCATCGATAAATGCGCAGATTCCGCCGAGCTTCTGTGCGCTTGCAATTGCGTGAAGAGTAAGTGTTGTCTTACCTGAAGATTCAGGTCCGTAGATCTCTACGATGCGGCCACGTGGTAGCCCGCCGATTCCGAGCGCCATATCAAGGGCGACAGAACCTGTTGGAATAACTTCGATAACTTGAGCCAACTTATCGGACATCTTAATAACTGCGCCCTTACCAAACTGTCGTTCGATTTGAGCGAGCGCGGTATCGAGCGCTTTGTGACGATCAGATGATGCTTTTTCATCGGCCTTAGTGACCGCTTTATCTGGCTTATCAACTGCCATGAGCTTTTCTCCTTTTAATCGAACGAGAGGGGCTGATCCCCCACCGTTGGGTGGCCCAGAAGGTACGGAATACTTCATCTACGGCCCTTCGCGTTATAGAGACGCTGTGGGCGGTTAAATGAGACCGCTCTGGTTGTGTACGAACTTTTGTGCATTACTCGCCTTTCGGCTGAAGCAATAGCCTAAGGTTACTCGAACATCTGTTCGAATACCACCTAAGACACGCCAAAATATAGGCGTCGCCACTGACAAATGCCCCCAGGAATCGCCGTACGAGGCGCCATACTCACGGCGTGTTGATTCTCTTGCCACCCTCCGAAAAGAAGCTTGAGACGACCAAGCCTGCCCCCGCAGTAGCGGTCTATACGGGCGTTCTCTACCAAGCGTTGGCGTGGCAGAGCCTCTCACCTGCCGCCGCAAAGCGAGGCGAGGCATCGGTGAGAATCATCAGCGCCAAATATGGGGCTATTCGTCCTAGCGATCGCATCGAGAGCTATAAAGAGAAGATCGATAACAAGGCGATGGCTAGCCTGGTTGCGGCAAAACTCGATGGCGTTGAGCGAACGCTGATTGTTGATTGCCGTTCCTCGACATACAAAGGTGTCTGGAAGGCGCCAATTGAGATCACTGTCGAAATCAAGGTCTCAACGGTGGTCGATGGAGTCCGCACCGTTGTTACGCATATGTCGAAGAAGACTCGCGGTGAGA
>WLDB01000072.1 GCA_009705035.1 Actinomycetota bacterium
GCGAGTGAAATCTGTCGGCAGGATTCAGGACCAGTATCAAGCAAGTTGTGCTCAGGGCCAATCGATCCACCAAGGCTCGTTACTAGTTCTTCACGAATCGCATCGAGCGGTGGGTTGGTTACTTGAGCGAATAACTGTGTGAAGTAATCAAAGAGCAGACGTGGCTTATTGGAGAGCGCAGCTAATGGAGTATCGCTTCCCATCGAACCGAGCGCCTCTCCCCCACCTTTTGCCATCGGTGCGACGATGATCTTGAGCTCTTCTTCGGTATACCCAAAAGCTTTCTGGCGACGCACTACAGATTTGTGCGGATAAATAATGTGCTCGCGTGGTGGAAGCTCGGAGAGCTTGACCATGCCATCACGTAACCACTGACCATATGGAGCTGCATCTGCCAATGAATCTTTGATTTCGCCATCTTCAATAATTCGACCAGATTCGATATCAACAAGGAACATCTTTCCTGGTTGTAGGCGACCTTTACGAACAATCTTCTCTGCTGGGAAATCTAAAACTCCAACTTCTGAGGCCAGTACGACGATGCCATCTTCGGTCACCCAATAACGTGATGGACGTAAACCGTTGCGATCTAGAACAGCGCCTACCTGGTGGCCATCTGTAAATGTCACACATGCAGGTCCATCCCAAGGCTCCATCATTGATGCATGGAATGCATAGAAGTCGCGACGGTTTTGTGGCATCGTCGCGTGATTCTCCCAAGCTTCTGGAATCATCATCAAGACTGCGTGTGGCAAAGAACGACCACCAAGATAGAGAAGCTCTAGCACCTCATCAAATGAGGCAGAGTCCGAACCCGACATTTCAACAATAGGGAAAATACGTTCGAGATCATCGCCGAAGAGATCGCTCTTAAGGAGTGACTCACGAGCTCGCATCCAATTGCGATTACCTTTAACTGTATTGATTTCACCATTGTGAGCAATAAATCTATATGGGTGAGCAAGTGGCCATGAAGGGAAGGTGTTTGTAGAAAAGCGTGAGTGAACTAAAGCTAGCGGGGAAAGAACGCGTTCATCGCTGAGATCGGGGAAGAAATCTTCAAGCTGACCTGTTGTCAACATTCCCTTGTACACAATTGTTTGTGAAGAAAGTGATGGGAAGTAGAGCTCGAGCGAATGTTCTGCACGCTTGCGCAGACAGAATGCTTTGCGATCGAGGGCGATTCCACTCTCACCCTTCTTGCCAGCTAGAAAGATTTGTTGGAAATCAGGCATCACAGAGATTGCTGTCTTGCCGAGTGATGACGAGTTAATTGGGAGTGTTCGCCAACCAAGAACAGTTAGCCCTTCTTCTTCAGCTAACTGTGCAATCTTGGCGGTGAAATCCTTTCCAGCCGCGATAAAAGCGATTCCAGTTGCATATGAACCTTCTGCGGGAAGATCAAAATCTGTGACAGCACGAAAAAATGCATCAGGTACGCGAATAAGAATTCCAGCACCATCTCCACTATCTGGTTCAGCGCCAGATGCGCCGCGGTGCTCTAAGTTACGAAGTGCAGTAAGTGCCTTCTCAACGATTTCGTGTGTAGCAACTTTATTGAGAGTGGCCACCATGGCAACACCGCATGCATCATGTTCTTGCGCAGGGTCATAGAGACCTTGAGCTTTAGGAAATGAAGATGGGAGTGACATATGCGTTGTCCCTTACTTAATGTAGAAGAGGTTGCGCAGATTGAGAACCAGCGCATACTTGAGAGGGACAACGATGGCCCTTTTCGTATAGGAAAGAGTAGCAAGGGATGCGCTGGGATGACTACCTGAATAAGCGAGAAATTAGGAGTCGCTAGGCGATGCTGGCGTGAAAGAGCTGGCCAATTCCGGCAGTTACAGCCATACCGATACCACCGCCGATAAGCACACGCAGGGTCGGCACCAGAAGTCTTGATCCGGCTGTCTTTGCTCCAACCGCTCCTGCCGCAATAAGGCCAACGAGAGTAAAGCTCACAATGGCGGTGGCAATACTTGAAGTACTGCCAGCGCTCGAAGTTGCAACTATTGCACCAACAAATGGAATGAGACCACCGATAGCAAATGCCATGGCGGATGCAATCGATGCTTGGACGGGACGAGCTTTGCTATGTGGGTGGTGACCTAGCTCATCTCGAAGATGGGCTGCTAGCGCATCTTTATCTGTCAATGAGCGAGCAACCTCACGAGCGAGTGGTTCATCTAATCCGCGCGCTATATAAATTTCTACCAACTCTTCAAGTTCACCCTCTGGGTCCACAGCTAGGTGTTGCATCTCAAGGAGGCGATCTGAGTTTTCAATATCAGTCTGAGAGCTCACCGAAATGTACTCACCTACTGCCATTGATAATGCTCCTGCGGTTATTCCAGCTGCACCAGTTGAAATAATGATTGAAGATGCATTATCGAAGGAAGCGCTCGCTGTTGCAACGCCGACCATCAAGGAAGCGGTTGAAACTAATCCGTCATTTATTCCGAGAACGGCGGCGCGTAACCACCCAGCGCGATGGGCGCGGTGCTCTAAATTTCTACGGTACACATCTTCTAACGCCATATTGGAAGCTTACCGTGCTTGCTTAGCAAAACGGCGAAAGCTGAGGGCGGCAAGAGCACCGACAATCAGGGTTACGAAGATATTTATGCGTATCCCGAAAATTAGATTCGCTTCATCGATTCGTAGCGCCTCAAATACCAATCGCCCTGCGCAGTATCCGAAGATATAGATTGAGAAAATCTGGCCTGCCAGAAGACGAGGCGAGAATTTAATGAGAATCAACCCTAGCAATAAACACCAGAGTGATTCATAGAGAAAGGTCGGATGGAATGTCTCGAATTCCCGATAATCAATTGTGCGAAGATTACGAGGGATCTCAAGCGCCCAAGGTAGATCTGTTGGGCGTCCATAAAGTTCACCATTAAACCAATTACCCCAACGCCCAATCGCTTGAGCGAAGAGAATTCCAGGCGCGAGTGCATCGAGGAAGTACCTAAACTCAGGCAATTCACGGGAACGTGCCAAGCGGCGATAGGTGAAAAATGCGCCAACTGCGCCGAGAGATATTGCGCCCCAAATTCCGAGTCCACCTTGCCAGATTTTTAGCGCGTCTAGTGGTTCTCCATTAGCGCCGAAATATTGTGATGGCGAAGAGATTACGTGATAGATGCGCCCACCAATTACTCCTGAAGGAACGGCAACAACTGCAACATCAGAGACTATTCCGCGAGCCTGCGGGAATGCAGCAAGAAATCTGCGATTACCTGACCAGATTGCAATTGCAACTCCTGCGATGATGCAGAGAGCGTAGGCATGGATCGTAATTGGCCCAAGTTCAACAACCGAAGACGATGGTGTTGGAATTGAGGTAGAAAACACCTAGCCCTCGATAGCGCTTCGGAATTGCGCTGCGTTGTAGATGTTGATCGTATCCTTGAGATCTTTTCCATTCAAAAGAACTGTTGGAGTCGAGTTGATCTTGGATGCGACTGCCGCCTCTGCGACTTTTTGAGCCCAACCCAAATACTCACCTTTATTGACGCAATCGGTGAATGTGCTCGATGAAATTCCGGCTGCTGCCGCGATAGCGATAACTCGCTCCTTGCTCCATTCACCTGAATTCTCGGTCGCTGGTTGATTTGCATACATGGTTCCGTGGAATGAAAGGAACTTATTCTCATCTGCTGAACATGCTGATGCATTTGCTGCTACAACTGATTCAGGTCCGACGAAAGAAAGGATGTGATAGGTAACTACAGCCTTCTTCTCATCGATCAGTGAATCTATATATTTAAGGTTTGCGCTCTCAAATTGCTTGCAGTATGGGCATTGGAAATCTTCGTAGATATCAATCTTTGGAACACCGGTTAGCCCCTTATTAAAAGTAATTCCGTATCCGTTGCTCTCATCAACTGCTGACGGGATTGCTTGCGAAATCTTTGATTCGGTCTGCTTAGAGAGGGCGATTCCACCTCCCACAAAGATCAGGACAAATGCAACTGTGCCGATAACAATATTGCGTGTCACTGTATCTTGTGATTTCTTGGAGTCCTTCTGTGATGCCATGTTGATTACCTATCCCTCGTTAGCCTTTACTTGTAAGCGCTGATTGACCAAACTTTTAGAGTCCAAATATAGCTTTAACTAGCGGCTATTGCCCGCGCACTCCAAGGGCGAGCTCCTGTGCAAGTTCTGTGACTGCCGTTAAACCCGCCTCAATAGAGGGCGCATCGAGAATCGCTTTTACAAAGGCTGAGCCAACGATAATGCCATCGGCATATCGAGCGAGATCCTTAGCTTGTTCGCGAGTCGAGACTCCCAAACCTACGGCTACCGGCAGATCACTTACTGCACGGATTCGAGCAACAAGTGCTTCCGCGCCACTTGAAACAGATTCACGTGCACCCGTTACACCCATGATGCTTGCTGCATAAACGAATCCACTGCAACCGGCAGTCACTTTAACTAATCTCTCATTGCTCGTGCTCGGTGCTACAACATAAATCGGATTTATTTCAGCATCTGCAGCCGCCGCTAACCAATCTGTTGATTCTTCGATAGTGATATCAGGATGAATAACTCCAGACCCTCCATGAGCTGCGATTGCGTTGGCAAATGAATCAACGCCGAATCTCTCTACGGGATTCCAGTAGGTCATCACAACAGATGGAACGCCGGCATCTGTTGCTTTCTTTAGCGCGGTTAGGACATCGGCTGATGTAACACCATTATCGAGTGCCATGACGGCAGCAGCTTGAATAGTTGGGCCATCCATTACTGGATCGCTATAAGGAAAACCAATCTCTATCGCATCCACTCCCCCTGCAATAAAGGCATCAATTACTCGATGGCAATCAGAGATTGTGGGAAAACCTGCTGGAATATATGCAATAAGCGCCGAACGCTTCTCTGCGCGCACTTTTTCAAACATCGCCTCTAGCGGTGTGGACATTGGGAATTTCCTAATCTAAAGAGATTCCGAAATATCCGGCGGCAGTATGAACATCTTTATCACCGCGACCAGAGAGGTTTATCAAGAGCACGCCAGCGGGACCAAGTTCTTTACCGACTTTAATTGCGCCAGCTAGTGCATGTGCAGTTTCAATTGCAGGAATTATTCCCTCTGTTTTGCAGAGAATAGAGAAGGCATCCATCGCTTCTTTATCTGTGATCGCGCGGTATTCAGCGCGCCCAATATCGTGAAGATAGGCATGCTCTGGACCGACACCTGGATAGTCGAGCCCTGCTGAGATTGAATGTGACTCGACGGTTTGACCGTTTTCATCTTGTAAAACATAAGAACGTGTTCCGTGGAGAACGCCAGGTGTGCCACCGGTGATGGTTGCTGCATGTCGACCAGTCTCCACTCCGTCACCACCTGCTTCGAGTCCGATAAGGCGAACATTGGCATCAGAGATAAAGCGATGGAAAATACCGATGGCATTTGATCCACCGCCAACACATGCTAGAACGGCATCAGGTAAGCGGCCCACCTGTGCGAGCATCTGTTCGCGCGCTTCTTCGCCAATAATTTTATGAAAGTCGCGAACCATTGTTGGGA
>WLDB01000073.1 GCA_009705035.1 Actinomycetota bacterium
AACGGATCGCGCGGCCAAATTACAGAATTCTCATCACCGGCGCGTGGGTTGCGATCGTCATCCTCGGGAGGTATGTGTTCATCAATGACTCGACCTTGTGCAAGAGCAATCTCTTCAATTTTGCGATAGAGCGATGATGCACGCAACGGTTTCTTGCCACCGCCCCAATGTGATGCGCTTGCGAATAAGTGGCTTTTGGCACGTGTTACAGCGACATATCCCAAGCGGATCTCTTCACCTTTGCGGTAATCAACACATTTATCACCGTAGTTATCAAGGGCATCTGATGCAGCTTTATTTGTATCCGCTAGCCCAAATGAAAGTTGAGGAACAACATCGCTATCTCGGCGAAGAGCAAATGGAATGAAGCGTTCATTGGTTGTCCAATTTTCTGGACTGCGAGATGAGTCTGATGGGAATGTGCCGTTAGTTAAACCTGGAATTGCAACAACATCCCACTCTGCGCCCTTAGACATATGAATAGTAAGAATCTGAACAACGCTCTTATCGACATCTGGGGCGCCAGCTTTCAGTCCGCTCTCTGCCTTACTCGCAACATCGAGCCAATTTAAGAATGCGTGGAGCGATCCACCAGAACGTGAGAACTTGTTGGCCTCATCAAGAAAACGATCGAGATGGCGACGTCCATGAATACCTTCTTCGCGCAGCGCAACTTCAGAATCAAGATTGAGATAGCGCTCGATTTCGAGGATGAGATCTGTGATTGGCCCTGATGCGCGACTACGTAATCTACGTAGATCTGCTGAGAACTGAGAGAGGCGGGCATATCCGGCTGGTGAGAAAGTTGAGCGATTAGCTTTATCGATTTCATCGAGGGCATCAATCAGTGAACCCGTAAATTGATCGTCGCCTTCTGCGGCAAGTGGATTACCAGCAATGATGTTCTTTACGATTGAGCGATTATCAAGAGATTCTGCACGTGCTTGCGATGATGAGAAGCGACCAAGGGCTGCAATATCACGCGGGCCAAGGTTAATTCGCGGTCCAGTGAGATGGCGCATCAAGGCACCGCCTGCATCCGGTGAATCAATAACGTTAAGAAGTGCGACGATATCTGCTACTTCTGGAACGTGAATCAAACCACCAAGGCCTAAAACTTCTGAACGAATACCCGCAGCAGTGAGTGCGCTCTGAATAATTGGTATTTGGGACTTCTTGCGGACCAACACCGCGAAAGAGAGATCGCTTGTTTTTATGCCATCTGCACCCCAGAGCGGCAAGAAGTATTCAACTATTGCTTGCGCCTCTGCCTCTAGATTTTCAAAGATGCCGCAAACTAAATCGCCTGGCCCAGCATCATCACGTGCAGTCAGCGGTGATACAACTATCTTTTTATCATTGCGAACTTCTGCAGAGATTAAGTTAGCGGCATCGAGAATTGCTTTATCATTTCGAAAAGTCTCGAGTAAATCAAATTGTGCGCGACCTTTTGCGCCAGGGCCTTTCGGAAAATATGAATTAAAAGCGCCAATTGTTCCGGCCGCTGCGCCTCTCCAGGTATAGATGGATTGGCAAGGATCTCCTACTGCCGTCACGGGATGTCCCCCGCCAAAGAGAGTTGATAGCAAACGAACTTGCGAATGAGAAGTATCTTGATATTCATCAAGCAAAACGACTGGATACTTTGTTCGTTCAATAGCGCCAACATCTGGGAATTTCTCTGCAATCGTTGCAGCAAGGGCAATCTGATCATCGAATGAAAGCTCTCCGCTAATTCGACGTTCATTGATGAAATAGTTCATCATTTCAACTAGGGCAATACGTTGGCGCGACGTTCTTGCGGCAGTACGAACACCAGGATTAAGTGCCCCACCCATTGTCGCCAACTTGTCGAGAAGTTTTTGATCTTCAGCGATGATTTGTTCGCCAGTGACTTGATGTTCTAGAGCTTGAGAGGTTAGCCCCATTAAATCTTCAACAACGGTATTCGGTGCGCTTTCGTAGGTAAAACCTGCTGCATCCCAATTTTGTACAATGCGATTAGCCAACATCCATAAGGCTGCTTCGCCCATTGGTGATGAATCAGCATCAATGCCCAGACGAATCGCATGCTCAGAGAGAATCCGGCCGGCGTATGAATGATAGGTAGTTACTGATGTATCAAAGTTTTCGAAATGGACCGGTTTTCCTGCCTCTTTCATTCCTTGGCTGAGCTGCTTAAGGCGCTTGCGGATACGGATATTGAGCTCTCCAGCAGCTTTGCGAGTGAAGGTCAGACCTAATACTTGGTGTGGTTTCACCACGTTATTGGCAACAAGGTAAACAACGCGCGCCGCCATCGTCTCGGTCTTTCCGGATCCAGCACCTGCAATAACAACTGCAGGTTCGAGTGGATTATCAATCATCGAAATAATTTTGGATTGCGGAGCACTTGGCTTATGAAACTTCGGGTCAACGCGCTTGATAAAGGCAGCAACTTCTAGCGGTGTGTAGATCTCCTTAAACTCACTCATCCAATCACCGTCTTTCCCTCAAGATGAACCGGACAAGAGGTTTTTACTGGACACATTCCGCAGAATTCATTTTCGCGTGCAATAAAAGTTGAGGCGGCCATAGAGATAGCAATAGCTTCGAGTTGCTCTTGAACTTGCGGAACGTCAATCGGATCTCGCGCCAGAGCCGCAATCTTTTCTGTCTCATGACCGAGAAATACGAGATGAGATCCAGAGATTTCTGGTTCTTCAAATTTCTTTTCAAAGGAATTGAGTACGACCGCTAATTGGTAGCAAGCTAATTGAAGATTCTCCTGTGCTTCTTTCTTGGTTATGGCTTTACCTGTCTTAAAGTCCACTACAAAGTATTTACCGTCGCTATCAACTTCTAAACGGTCAATTGAGCCACGTACCTTTGCTCGGCCTAAAGTAAACTCGAAGGCGAGTTCAACACCTTCTACGACGTTGCTGCTTTCGCGGTGATACTTCGCAAATCTCGCTAACATTTTCTGGGCGCGCGTGAGCTGTGCGCGATTGATCCATCCAGCTGAATCATTAATGAGCGGCCAGGCGTCAATAAGTGATTGTTGGAGAACCTCATCGGTGATATCTGTACCTTCAACTTTTAAACGTGCGTACTCATGGATTACTGAGCCAAGAAGTTGCGCAGTTGAATCACCATTGCTGCCACCGTTGCGCTCGAGCAACCACTTCAATCCGCATTTCTCAAAAGATTCTGCAGCCGATGGGGAGAGTGGAATTTGCTCATCTTCGCCAAAGAGCGGCGCGTCAATTGTGATGGGGCGAGAACCAAGCCAGTGATCAGGATCAGCCGATGCGATATCTGCCTCCTGTAGTGTTTTTAGCAGCGATGCCGCCTTCTCGCTTTCGGGGCCTGATAGCGCTCTGCGAAGAGATGCCACTAGCGCGCTCGATGTAAGTGCTCTGACATCACCGAATTTCTTCACTTCAAAATCTTTGGAATCCAAGCACTCGTAAAAATATGTTGATGGCGAACTATCTTCGCGCGTGACTGCGGTGAGATGTAATTGATCTGTGGCACGAGTAGTAGCAACATGGAAGAGGCGACGCTCATCTTCTGCCAATGAATCTGCAGTTATCTTCTGCAAGCCAGCCACAGATTGTTCTTCGCTGTGACGTACTCGTTCAACTAATCTTTCGGCGCCTAACAATGTTGAGCGCTCCTTAAGGTTTGGCCAGATTCCTTCTTGAACTCCCGCAACGAATACTCGCTTAAATTGCAGACCTTTAGCGGAATGCACGGTGAGAATTTGGACTACATCGGGGCGAATACCCTTTGTGGTGATGAGGTCAGAGACAATGTTTTCTTGCAGAATTTCGTTTAGGAATATCTTGGGATGCGAGCCAGGCATACGATCAATATGGCGAGCAGCGCTATCAAAGAGTTGAACCATCGCATCAAGATCGCGATCTGCAATTGCTCCACGAGCGCCACCGCGCAGCGCAGCTTCTTGCCAAGCATCTGCAATCTTTGCACCATCGCTATTGACGGCGTTAGACCAAATAGCCCAGAGCAAATCATGAATGGATGCGTTCTTCTTTTTTAGAGCAGAACGTGCTGCCGTCAGAAGGTTATGTACTCGCAAAAGCTCAGCTGAATCTTCGATTGGGATATCACCTTTATCGATTGCATCAATTAATATCTGAGTTCCGCTGCGAGCATCGGTACTTTCATCGCGTGATTTAAGAAGTGCGATACGGGTGCGACGCAAAGATATTGTTGAAGCCCCACCGAACTCTGCTTTTAACAAGCGTTCACATACATCGAGATTTAATTTTTCGAGATCAACAGCAACACGGGCCAAAAGTAAGAAGGGCGCGATAGCTGCATTAGATGCGATAGCTTCGCGATTGCCGGCGACCGGAATAGAAAATTGCCCAAGCGCTCGACGGATCGCTGTTGCGCTCATATTCTGTGCCCGCAAGATCACGGCCATATCTGAGTACGCAACACCTTCCATAAGGTGGGCTCGCTTCATTTGATAGGCGATGTACTGCGCTTCTTCATTCTCTGAACGTAGTTCGATGGCAAATCGTGCTGGGTCACCGCGGTGGTTGGTCAGCAAAGTGATATTCGTGGCCTTATCGCCAAATGTGCTCTTGCAATACGCGATGACCCCATCGGGATCTGCGCCACGGAAACGACCGATGGCGGATTCTGGATCAATGACAACGACCATATCTTCGCAATGCAAGAGCTCCAACAAGCGACGCTGGGCAGGATCTGATTCGTGGAATTCATCTACCCTGATGGTTGTGAAGCGTTGACGTAGCTCTGCCAATAATTCTGGATTGCGCTTTAAATGAGCGATTGCTGCATTGATGAGTTCGGCAGGATCAATACGCATCTTTGAATCCCCAGCGCCGCTATCGGATGCTGCAGAAATATTAAGATATGAATCCCAGAACTTTGCAGCTGCTGGCCAGTAACGTTCTTGCAAGCGCTGACCCATCTCAGCTAAATCTTTGGGAGAAAGTCCACGTTCGGTCGCGCGCATCATCAAGTCACGGAGTTCGCGAACAAAGCCTTGAGTCAAAAGTGGCTCACCCATCAGGTCACTATCGTGGTCGGAACCGTTGGCTTGCGAACGTAGTTCTGCCGGCCACCAATCGACTTCATCTTCGATATTGCCAGCAAGTAAAGTCGCAATAAAAGATTCTTGTTCAGCACCTGAAATCAAAACAGTTTCACGGAATGCTTCGCCGCTACTCATCGACAAAATAGAAAAAGCGAGCGCATGAAAAGTTCGAGCGACAGGTTCTTTCACTGTTCCTTGTGAGGCGATAACAATCGCATCGCGGATTTCAGAGGCTCGCTCGCGTCCATATGCCAAAATCAAAATCGAATCAGGATTGGCGCCATTCTTAACGCGATCAATCGCAGCTTCAATCAAGGTGACGGTTTTTCCGGTGCCGGTTGCACCTTGAAGTATCAGTGGTTTATCGCGGTGAGCTATCGCAGCTCTTTGCTCCAG
>WLDB01000074.1 GCA_009705035.1 Actinomycetota bacterium
CTTAAGCGCGTGTGGCAAAGATGTGACGGCGCGGTGCTCCTAACCAGCGGAAATATTCTGCAGCGAGAATAACGCGCAAGTTACGTCCATGTTCGTGACTGACTTCAAGGTGATGCGCAATTCTGGCAATAGTTTGTTCCACTGATTTTTCACTTACAAATCGGGTTCGACCAATATCAGAATTACTCAGCCCGAGTGCGAGTAGGCGAAGAGTCTCAACTTGGATATTTGTGAGAGCGCTTAGAGTGCTATTCCAATCATTTGCCACCCAAGCTGTCTTTGCATGGGGCGCAATTGAGTTCTCGATCGCAGTACGTAACTGGCGCAGCTCTGAGAGCGCTGATTTTTCGATGAGCTGAGTGCCCTTCGGTAGATCTGACTCGGTGATTCCGTAGAGTCGAAGATCTGGAGAATGTGTCAGAAGCACAATGCCGAGTTTTGGATTGACCGAACGCAAATATTGAGTGGTTGAGAGAATTGGTTCATCACATCCCTGATAATCAATAAGGATTGCATCAGGATCAAGTGCGCGAAAGAGTTGTTCCGCGCCCTGTGTATCTCTGGCTTGCCCAAGCACATCGATTCCTTGTAATCGAAGCGAGTCGGAAATAGTTGCCAGTTCAAAGCGATTGCAATCGAGAATTAGGATGCGTGGTTGTATTGGTTCGTTTCTCTCCATAGTGCGAAGGTAGCGGGGGAGTTGAACCGAGAGTATGGAAGTGATTCAATTGTGAAGAAAGCGTGAGCTACTGCTAGAGCTTCCCCTCTTTATTTCAGGAGCTTCGCTACTATCTGTTGAATCTCGCCAATAAGAGAAGATGCGGTCATTGGCCCGCCGCCACTTGCTGCAAGCGCTGCGCGATTATGAATAAAAGCACCTGTCGCTGCGATATCAGCTAAGCGATTGGGATCGTTGAGAATTTCGATGTAATTAGTTGCAATGAGCGCACCGATGATTCCTGCCAGAACATCACCGCTACCTGCTGTTGCAAGCCACGGTGTGGCCTTAGGAAGTTCAATGAGATAGTCATTACGTGCAACGTAGGTAACTGAACCTTTAAGTAGAACAGTTACATCGAGCGCTGAAGAAGCACGCAGTACCCACTCTTGCGGATTTGCTTCGATTATTTCGCTACTTGCGCTGATGCCGTGAAGTGCCAAGAGCTTTGATAGTTCACGAGCATGTGGAGTTATAAGTGTTGGTTGATCAAGTTTGCCTGCCAGATAAAGAGCACCGGCATCAAGAAGCGTTGGAACGCTCTGGCGGTGCAAAAGTTTAAACCAACGATGGCGTAACCAAGTCGAAAGGTTTTCATATTTGCGACCATCAATTCCAGAGCCAGCAATCCAAGCAGTGACTGGACCAGGCTGGACAAGAGCCTCAGGGCTTTGATGTAGAACAAGATGGGCTAACCCAGATGAGCTGTGAAAACGGAGGGCACCCAAGCCAGTTGCAAGAGCTGCAGATGTTGTCAGTACAGCTGCTCCCGGATATTGCGCAGAACCTGTGATGACGCCTAAGGTGCCACGAGAATACTTGTGGTCAATTTCGCTCGGAATAAGAATGCATCGCGCAGAATCTTTTGCGCTCCATTTTTTCACTACATTCTCTTTTCCCATGGTTACATTCTACGTCCGTGCAATAAGAAGGGCTAATTTCGCGATAGAGTGAATAAATGAAGAGATTAGTTACGATAATTCTCACGCTCACTATGGCTCCGCTCGCAGCCCATTCATCGAGCGCAGAAGTAACGAACGCCGATCAAAAGATGGTCTTGTTCTCAACTGTTAACGGTTCGATTTCGCCTAAATCCGTACTCGCATCAAATAACGGGTTAGTCAGCGCCCATAACATGATGTATCGCCACTCAGTCACTATTTATGATGCAACAACAACCAAGTTGATAGCAACTGTCCCAGACACAGTAGTCCTCTCAGATTTCGGCTTCAAAAAGTATTCAGGAAGCTACAAGGGAGCCCCGGTTGAAGGTGCGTTCTCACCTGATGGTAAGTACCTCTACTTCACTAATTATTCAATGTACGGAAAAGGATTTACCAAAGAAGGTCACGACACATGCTCTCCTGCATCAGGTTATGACGATAGCTTCTTATCTCGTATTGATTTATCAACAATGAAGATTGATGCGGTATATCCAGTTGGCTCGGTTCCAAAAGTTGTCCAGGTAACTCCTGATAACAAGTACATCCTTGTCAGCAATTGGTGCTCGTACACAGTCACGATAATTTCTGTTGAAAGCGGTAAGCGAGTCAAAGAGGTAAAGATTGGCCGATATCCGCGCGGTATCGAGATTTCTGAAGATAGCCAGTTCGCCTACGTTGCCGAAATGGGCGGATCAAATATTCATCGCATTGATCTCAATGATTTTTCTAAAACTCTTATCCCAATCGGTGTAAATCCGCGCGCGCTAGAACTTTCACCTGATGGAAAGTTTCTCTACGCCACCCTTAACTCTTCAGGAAAAGTAATTGCATGGAATCTCTTAAAGAACAAGGCGTTTAAGAGCGTTAAGACCGGAGATGCGGCGCGAAGCCTTGCGCTATCAAGTGATGGAACAGCGCTCTTTGTCGTTAACTTTTTCAGCAATACAGTTTCGAAGGTGCGGACTTCAGATATGAAGGTTCTGCAAACAATCAAGGTTTGCAACGAACCCATCGGAATCTCATATGACACCTCCACTAATCGAACTTGGGTTGCGTGTTATGGCGGTTCTTTGAAAGTCTTTGAGAACAAGTGAACACGTTCAATTCAAAAAACTGAGTAAAAACCTTGTCAGCCCTTCTCTAGCCCTTTAGAATCGAAAACATAACCTGGGCTGGGAGAGAAAAATGGGCAATTCAGAGGTTTCGCAATTTAAGCTAGCAAGTAAATCGGCAAGTGCGATCGACCATGTAAAAGTTCTCTGCACTAAATCAGAGTCCACACAGCCTATTGAAGTACCTGCTTTTCTCAATCGATCGGGTGAACTCTGTGTTCGTGTTCCGGGTAACCGCTCTGATTGGAAGAGCATCGCATTAAGTAGCGGAGAAGCGCTGAATTTTGATACATCGTGGAGCCATTCAATTGTTGGTCTTACAGGAAAACCAGATTCTTCAGTTTTTCACGACGATAACGGAGAAGATTTCCTCTGGTTAGGTGACACAGTTTGGTTTGGCCTCACTGATCGAATTTCAAATACCGAATGGAAAGCATTGATGCAGAAGCGAACTGCGCAGGGCTTTAATGTCATGCAAGTTGTTTCTGGTTTGCTACCTGAAGCCGCCTTTGGCGATAAGGCAACACTTCTTGAAGGAGTCACTTCCTGGAAGCTAGATAAATCAGAGCTAGAGAAGAAGTGGTGGGATGCCGCCGATATCAAAGTAATCGATGCCGTTCAAGCAGGTCAGATGCCAGCACTTGTTGGTGCTTGGAGTTATTACATCCTGCAATTTGGCGCAGAGCGATTGAAAAATCATTGGACAGAGATGATTGCTCGTTGGGGCGCTTTTCCTACCTTCTGGTGTGTTGGCGGCGAAGTTGGTCTGATGGAATATAAAGATCTCTTCAGTGATGATATGCAAGAGCGTGCTCTAGAAATTCAACAGATGTGGAAGCCAGTGGTTGATCATGTTCGAGCGACCGATCCTTGGCACCGCCCAATCACAGTGCACCCCTGTCCAGCATTTAACAATTCATCGACCGAAGCGTTGCAAGGCGATAGCGCGCTAGATTTCGTATGGTTACAGACAGGTCATGCCGATGTTAATTCAACAAAGGCAACACTTACTGCAATGCAGAAAGCTAAGCGCGATTCAAAGCTTCCCGTGCTCAATAGTGAAGTCTGTTACGAAGGTATTGCTGGTGGTTCTCCGGCGATGATTCAGCGCTATTTATTCTGGACCCACATGTTGTTAGGTGCCGCCGGCCACACATATGGCGCACAGGGCATTTGGGCTTTCCATGATGATGAAACAAGTCCAGGAGCAATGTGGGGTTGGATTCCATGGCAAGAAGCAATTGAACTTCCCGGCGCCCAGCATCTCGGAATCGCTGCAAAATATCTGAGATCACTCGGTTGGAATGGATTTACTCCCGCCCCTGACTCAATCAATGTGCATGCAGATTTAGAACATACCTACCGACCTTGGGCGGGACGTACAAAAGACCAACTTATTGTCTACTTCCCAACGGTTAGTTTGGCCCCAGCAGATATCGGAATTTCAACTGAACTATCGGCAGTTCTATTCTCAACTCTAGAGAAGAACACCAAATACAACTTTGAAATCTTTAATCCGCGCACCGGAGATATTGTTAGATCCGAAACAATTACAAGTGATGACCGCGGAGAGTGGAACTTCACATCAGATAAGCCAATTGGGCGCCCACTTCCGACGATGGAAGATTGGATAGTTCGACTGGCAAAGATTTCGTGAGTGAAAACTCTTCTCTTGACGATGCGGCAATAGATGCCTTTGGAGTACCCGGCTATCTAGGTAGGCCAGCAGGTGAGATCCGCAGAAAGTGCGAAGCCGAGGGCTTTGCAAAGGCTTTCTGGATCTCTAACCCAACTCGAGAATCTGATTTACACGTAATTTTTCAAACCACTATCAAAACCGAAAGCGGTCCTCACGCCTTTGCAGTTCAATCAAGTGGCAATTTCCAGCTGATAATCGATGGCGAGATAGCCGTTAGAGGTCCAGTCCGTTTTTCATCTCACTTGCCTGAATATTACGAAGAAGAAATCTCACTCTCGGCGGGTACTCATGCCATTGAAATCTTTGCACATGGTGAGTTTCTTAAGACTCGCACTATGGCGCCGTTGCCTAACTTCGTTTGGTGCAGAGTTTCCAAGTCCGGCGTTGAAGTTCCACTTACCTGGCAAGCGCGAGAGCTTCCTGAATACGTTGCAACTGGTTTAAGAATTAGCGCACTCCTTGGTTGGGTGGAATGGCGCGAGCTTGCCGCAGCACAAGATCAACCATGGCGCGAAGTTGCATCAGTTAAAGGGCTACTTGAGCTAACGGGACCGCTGACTAAGTCAGAGCTGCGTATTCCAAAACTTAAATGTTTTCAGCCAATTGAGATTGCTCGTGGAAAATTCCGAGAAACCTTTACTGGATATAAGTACGACGATCTTGCATCCCAGTATTTGCTCTGTGACCTCAATCCAGATCCAAATGATGACCATGATGGAATCTGGGTTCGTTATGACCTATCAAAGATAAGAATTGGCTACTTCAGCTTCGATATCGAGTGTGAAAACCCTGCCGAGATAAAAATTGCTTATGCCGAGAGAATGACACCGCAAGGAGAGGTTTCTCCCGTTGTTGCCTTATCTGCTGGTGCTACCCGAATGATTCAACATTTCTCAGTTGCCGCTGGAAAAACATCAATCAAACCTTTTCAATCTATGGGCGCAAA
>WLDB01000075.1 GCA_009705035.1 Actinomycetota bacterium
GGGAGCCACAAAACGCATCGCTGGATGAAAAACCGGAGCAAAGCAAAATCCAATACCGAGTTCTCGTACGGTTGTTTCTACTCCAGCGCCATCTAAATCATGAATAATTCCGAGGGCCGCATAGAAATCTGAGGCGCCCGACTTTGAAGATACAGCTCTACTTCCATGTTTGACTACACGAGCGCCGGCAGCTGCTGCCACGACAGCCGCTGTCGATGAAATATTAATTGTGTGGAAACCATCTCCACCTGTTCCGACAGTGTCAACTGCTCGTTCGGCAATTGAAATCGGCGCTGCATGCCTGTATAGCTCTTCTACAAGAGCAATTACTTCGGCAGGACTTTCACCTTTTTGGGACAGTGCGATGAGAAAAACCTTGATTGATTCAATATCGGCTTCGTCACGAAGTATCGAATTGAGAACAGATTGAATATCAGGGGCAGTAAGGTCTTTACCTGCATTGAGTTGAGCGATGAAATCGGACCAGAGTTGAGTCATGGGCACTCTCTCGTTAATCGCAGTTAATCAAAATCAAATAGTTGCGACAGAATTGTTTCGGACCAGTGTTGCAACTGTCTGCGCCAAGGTAAAGGGGTCAACCGGATGAGTGACACTCGCCTCGGCTCGTGACCATGCAGCTAGCCAACCATCTTCCTTACGGGCGACAATTAACAGAACTGGAGGGCAGTTAAATACCTCATCCTTCAACTGACGTGCCACGCCCATTCCGCCTTCAGGTGTGGCTTCACCATCGAGGATAAAGAGATCAATAGGGCGATCAGAACCAGGCTTAACTGAGTCAACGTAGAGTCGAAGGGCATCGGCGGTGGCGAACTCGCGAATCTCATGATCCCCGAGCTCTGGTGAGACTCTCTTGCCGAGGGCTGAAGTCACTGCAGCACGGGTCGTTGAGTCGTCAGAGTAAAGAACGAAATTTAACTTCCGAGACGATGCTTCTTGCGATGTCATGGGGCAATAGTAATACCCAGAAGGTGAGCCTTTTCACCTTTATTTGAGGGCAAATTCCGCCTCTTTCGACCCGCAAAAGTAGGCCGAACTGGCCAATCTCGGGAATAATCACCTCATGACCAGTTCTGTAAATACTGCACACGTCGAGGGCCATCACAAGATAACTCGCCCCAACCTGGTAGCTGTCGGAACCATTGTCTGGCTATCAAGTGAATTGATGTTCTTCGCAGCTCTCTTCGCAATGTACTTCACAACGCGCGCAGTGCAAGGCCCGGAGATTTGGAAAGAAGCATCCGAAGTACTTGCAATCCCCTTCTCTGTTTTGAACACCACGATTTTGGTTCTCTCATCTGTTACCTGTCAGCTCGGTGTATTCGCAGCTGAGCGTTATCAAGTACGACGTACCGGATCTTTAGCAAAGGTCAGTAAGTGGGGAATGCGCGAGTGGTTTGCCCTCACATTCCTCATGGGTTCATTCTTCATCGCAGGTCAAATTTACGAGTATGCGAAACTTGTGAGTGAAGGCTTAACACTTTCGTCGTCAGCCTACGGTTCAGTTTTTTATCTCACTACCGGCTTCCATGGGCTCCATGTAACCGGCGGTTTAATCGCCTTCTTAATTGTCCTCGTCCGAGTTGCCAAGGCGCGTCGCTTCACTCAGAACCAAGCAACCACAGCAATTGTGGTTTCTTATTACTGGCACTTTGTCGACGTCGTATGGATCGCACTCTTCTCAGCTATTTATCTCATCAAGTAAAGAATTTTCATCCGCTATGAAAGGAAATAAGTGAAGCGTCTATCGCGTCTACGTCGTCATCGAGCAGCAGGTCCGCTCCTTTTAGTCTTCGGACTTTTGACTATCGGAACTACATTCCAAGTAGCTAGCGCTGTCACCAATACAACAACGCTCAACGCAGATAGATCTGCTCAAATCGAAGAGGGTAAGCAGCTATTTCTCAAGGGTTGCTCTTCATGCCACGGACTCAATGCTGAAGGCGGCGTGGTTGCGCCATCACTTATAGGTGTAGGCGCTGCATCTGTAGATTTCCAGGTAGGAACCGGACGCATGCCGATGGCTGATATGAGCCAGCAAGCTATGCGCAAGAACGTTGTTTACACCCCTGAAGAAGTTCACGCTCTCGCTGTTTATGTTTCATCTCTTGCCCCAGGACCTGAAATTCCGGGTGATGAACTCCTTAACTACGAACGAGATGGCAGCATCGCCGAAGGTGGAGAGCTCTTTAGAACCAACTGCGCTATGTGCCACAACTTCGCCGGACAAGGTGGCGCGCTTACTCAAGGTAAGTGGGCTCCAAGTGTGATGGGTGTAGAAGCAAAACATATTTATGAAGCGCTAATTACTGGCCCACAATCAATGCCGGTATTCAGCGATAAGACGCTTACACCAGAAGAGAAATTATCAATTATCAAGTGGATTAAACATGCAGAGACAGAACCACAGCTTGGCGGCGTTGCACTAGGTCGTGTTGGCCCCGTCACTGAAGGACTCCTTGTATGGACTCTTGGAATTGGAATGCTCATTGGTGTTGCAGTGTGGCTAGCGATGAAGGCGAGATAGGTAAATGTCTAACGAGATTGAACTAATCAAAGATCCCGGTCTTCCTGCCCATCAACATCGACGTACTGATGTCGACGAAAGATATGCAAAGATCGCGGAGCGACAAGTTGCGATTCTCTTCTTGCTCTCTGTAGCAGGAACTCTCTTGCTGATTTATTCCTATATTTTTATCGATATTGATACTTTCATCTTCATTCCGATATTCGGAGATCAAAATGCACATCAACTTTTCCTAGGATTAGGAATGGCGATATCGCTCTTCTTTATCGGAGCTGGTGCAATTCATTGGGCGAAACAATTGATGTCTGACGAAGAAGTAATCGCACAACGTCATGAATTTCGATCAGATGAAGAAGATCGCACTGAGTTGGTCAAGACTGTAAAAGAAGGTGCGGCTGTCGCAGGTCTAGGTCGTCGCCCTCTCATCAAGCGGACGCTAGGTTTGGCGCTCGGATTATCGGGGCTGACTCCAATACTTCTGCTGCGCGATCTCGGACCATTGCCAGGAGATGAACTCACTAAGACTTCCTGGAAGAGCGGAACTCGCTTAGTTACAGATCCGGGCGATCGCCCGATTAAGGCATCTGATTTAGAGGTCGGAGCCGTGGCTCAAACACTTCCTGAAATTACTGGTGAAGATAAACATCGCAAACTCAGTGACGTAGCGAAAGATGCAGTTCTCTTGATTCGCCTTCGTCCTGAAGATTTCAACCTCGATGAAGAACGCCTCTCATGGACCCACGAGGGAATTATTGCCTTCTCAAAGATCTGTTCTCACATGGGTTGCGCTGTTGCTTTATACGAACAACAGACCAAACACCTGCTCTGTCCATGCCACCAATCAACATTCGATGTGACTCGTGCGGCCAAGGTCATCTTTGGACCAGCGGCTCGTCCACTTCCGCAATTAGCAATCACCGTAGATAGCGAGGGTTACTTGATAGCCCAAGCACCATTTAATGAACCTGTTGGACCTAGCTTCTGGGAGCGCTCATCATGACAGCACGCGAAAGAATTGCAGGAAATGTTGCGGGATACGTTGACGATCGCGTAGGCGCTGCTAAGTATCTAAAGAAGAGTCTCAAGAAGGTATTTCCTGATCACTGGTCATTCCTTCTCGGCGAGATTGCGCTCTACTCATTTATCATTTTGTTGGTATCTGGAACATTCTTAACATTCTGGTTTGATCCATCACAACGCGAAGTTATCTACGAAGGTGAATACGCGCCCCTCAAGGGAATCGAGATGTCTGCCGCTTATGCGTCAGCCCTTGATATTTCCTTTGAAATTCGCGGCGGACTTTTAATGCGACAGATTCACCACTGGGCTGCGCTTCTCTTTATGGTTGCCATTGTTGTTCACCTCCTCCGTGTTTATTTCACTGGTGCATTCCGGAAGCCTCGCGAATTCAACTGGATCATAGGCGTTGGACTTTTAACTCTAGGTATTGTCGAAGGCTTCCTCGGCTACTCACTTCCTGATGATCTTCTCTCAGGAACAGGTATCCGTATCGCAGAGGCAATCATTCAAGCAATACCCGTGGTGGGTTCTTATCTGGCGTACTTTGCATTCGGCGGAGCTTTCCCTGGAGAAGCATTCATTCCTCGTATCTACACCGTCCACGTACTCTTACTTCCTGCTATTTTCCTCGCTCTCATTACAGTTCACTTAATGTTGGTCTGGTACCAGAAGCACACCCAGTTCCCTGGTCCAGGACGCACTGAGAAGAATGTTGTTGGCTATCCCCTTATGCCTGTCTACATGGCTAAAGCCGGTGGATTCTTCTTTATCGTCTTCGGTGTTACTGCATTCTTAGGGGCAGTCGCATCCATTAACCCAATTTGGCTTTACGGTCCATATACACCAGGACAAGTTTCAGCCGGTTCACAACCCGATTGGTATATGGGTTGGCTCGATGGTCTTGTCCGCATGGCCCCGCCACTTGAGTCTTACATCTTCGGCTACACAATTTCGTGGAACATTCTTATCCCGGGACTTATTGTTCCTGGAATTATGTTCACGTTACTGGCGCTCTATCCATTTATTGAATCCTGGGCGACCGGTGATAAGCGTGAACACCATCTCTTGGATCGTCCACGCAATAATCCCAACCGCACTGCAATCGGAGCGATGGCACTTACCTTCACTCTGGTCTCATTAATCAACGGTGGAAATGACATTATCGCTACAACATTTGATTTGACCATTAATCAGATGATGTGGTTCTCTCGTATTGGAGTCTTAGTTCTTCCTCCGATTGCATTCGTCGTTACCAAACGACTATGCCTCTCATTGCAACGCGCTGATCGCGAACTCGTGCTTCATGGTCGTGAAACTGGCCGTCTGGTCAGATTGCCCCATGGTGAGTTCGTTGAAATCCATGAGCCAATTAGCCCAGAGAAGGCATGGTTGCTTACCTCTCACGAGCAGCTTGCGCCTCTTGAACTTCCCGAGTTCGATGCAGCCGGAGTTAAGCGCCCACAGGCAATTAAGAACAAGATTCGTAATCGCATTTCGCGCGCCGCTACTACAGCTGTACCAAAGGCGACTGAATCAGATCGTAAAGAGATTGAGCACCACTAATAAGCTCTACCTAGCTACGTTGAACTAAAGCAACGCCCAAGGCAGTCATTGCGATTCCGATGATTGATTGGGTGTTTAGCTTTTCTCCGAATAAAGCCCACGCCTGCAGAGAAGCAGCCGGAGGAACAAGATAGAGAAGCTAGGAAACCTTTGCTGCGCTCCCCCGTTGCAACA
>WLDB01000076.1 GCA_009705035.1 Actinomycetota bacterium
GGAACCCTCTTTAATATCGTCGGACTCTAAAGACCTACGCCCTCGATCACCGATTACAGGGTGATGAGATCAGGGTGAAAGAGTAAGGCGCAAGACAATCTGATTGGGCTTTAACAATCTATTGGCCCCAAGATCTATCTTCGCATCTGCGAAGTAACCGATTCCAGCTTTTTGAATCTCAGCGCTGAAAATTAAGGCGCGATAACGACCATCTTCTTCGCTCTCTGTGCTTGAGCTAAAGCCACCAACTATCTTGGCAAAGAGCACCTTAGATGACCGCGGTAACTTTTCGGCGGTAATAAATCCTTCGATATCTCGCTCAATACGGGTTGCATCAAAGCTTTCATAAGCGATGTTAAGGCCCTTCACATAATTTCCACCGGCAATATTTCCTATATTGCCGGTTCCAGTAAGACCTCCGCCGAGAGATGGAACAAAAGAGATTGTTGCCAAGAAGATGACCATCAGTGCCAAGAAAGAGTCAGCAAAGAGCCAACCACCCATTGAGGTGGCATCTTCTTCAGCGCGACGTCGAACGGGCTTACGCGCCACGAGACTTCCGCTTCTTCGGCGCATCGTAATCGTCGCTAAATGAGAATGAATCTAAAAATGATGAGCTTGTTGCAGGCTTAGGAATTTTTCGTGATGCTTTCTCTAATACCTTTGAAGCATCTTCTAAATTATGGGTAGCGCTAACCAAGCGTGAGATTGAACCAGCTAATGAGGCGTTCATCGTCACATTGGTAATCTTGCGCTTATCGTGCAATTGAGCATGAATTTCAAGGGCTAAAGCGATTCGCTCGCGATCGATTGCCTCTTCTTCAGTATCACGAAGCTTCTCTGCAGTGTGGCCAGCCTGGGATACATAGAGGGTCAGGATGATTACGACCATAATCATTAAGAAGTCGAGACGCGCTACCTCTCCAATCTTCCACTTATCATCAAGGATTCCGTAGCCGTTCTGCCAAAAATCGAGGAAGTTAACTACATCGGCGCCGTTCTCGTCGATATATCGAGAGAAGCCGGTTGTTGCCTGGCCGACAGCGGCCCAAGTTAATGCAACAGGTGCAAAGACGAGAACATTTCGGATTACAGTGATGATGCGTACTAGGCGTGAACGAGATTGATGAGCTTTAGCTTCTGGATGTGGCAAGTAATCCAATGGATCGAGCTCAGCCCAGATATGAAGATTCTTCTTCGACTCAATCGCCTCACGCAAGCCATCGAGATATGGATCACCATCGACTCGGTAACTTGAGGTGAATGCGTTGATCTTCTCGACCAAACCGGTGAGTGGTGCAGGCTTACGAATTGCCATCATTTCCTTTCAAGAACCTTGCGCCCCTTATTGAGAGCCGAGGGCTTAACGACTGCGAGTCTAATACAGCGAAGCGAAAAGGAGAAAGGTAGGCTTCCGCCCATGAAGAAATCATTTCGCACCGTCCTCGCCGTCGCCCTTGTCTTTACGATGGTGGGCGCCATATTTTTAGGAGTAACTTCCATGTCAGATTCAGGAATGTCCGATTCAGGAAGCTCAGCATCGGCTCTCCCTGTTGTCTCTGCAAATGCAGGTGAAGCGCCATCAATTTCTGCTCCATCTGGCACGCCTCCAGCAGAGCTCACAACATCAGATGTAATTGTCGGAACAGGTGCCGAAGTTCTTCCTACATCCACGCTGACTGTGCATTACACACTGATGGCATGGTCAACTGGGCAAATCATTGAATCATCATGGGACGGTGGACAACCTGCAACATTCCCATTAGCAAATGTTGTTGAGGGATGGCAGAAAGGTTTACCAGGAGCTAAAGTCGGCGGACGTCGCTTATTGATTCTCCCACCAGAGATGGGTTACGGACCAGCGGGATCAGGTCCAATTGGCCCTAACGAAACACTGATTTTTGCCGTTGACATTATTGGTGTGAGTTAAAACTTAAGCTTTAAACCAAACCGTCGTTCCCGCTGCAATCTTTCCATTAATTAGCGGAGATGAAGCGAGGATTATTTCTCCTGCTGGCATGGGGTACTTGCTCGCCTTAAAGTTTGTAATGCAATTCCAGCCATTTGGGCGCGAGAAGTGCAGGACATCCTCGCTAGTTGTTTCATGCCAAGTGATCTCTTCTGCACATTGAAGTTCGCGACGCAACTTTAGAGCGGTACGGAATATTTCTAGCGGGGAAGCTGAATTACCTGACTCTGCCTCAACTGAAAAATCTGCAAACCATTCTGGTTGTGGAAGGTGCGGTGTACCTCCACCAAATCCAAAGTTAGTTCCACCACGAGCCCACGGCAATGGAACACGAGCGCCATCGCGTCCTTTTGCTTGCTTGAGATTACGCAAGTAAACCGGATCTTGTACCTGATCAAATGGAATATCAGCGACTTCGTGGATTCCGAGTTCATCACCTTGATAAATGTAGGTACACCCAGGGAGTGCAAGAATAAAGAGATTACCTGCCACAGAACAACGAGTACCTATCTCGAAATCAACGGGATGTGATTGGCCATGTGAAAGTAACCAATCATTGCGATCTACTATTGGGTGTAAACCAAGTTTGGTCGCATATCTCATCTGATCGTGGTTGCCCAGTGTCCATGTTGTAGATGATTTATTCTTCTTAGCAAGCTCTAGGCTCTGGCTGACGCAATCTTTATAGCTTCTCGCAGTAAATGCTGCATCAATAAATCTAAAGTCAAAGCTCTGCCCCAAAGTATCTTCGCTCGCGTAAAGGGGCATACGACTTGGATGAACATTTGCCTCAGCAACTGCTACACGTGGTGGGTCATAAGAGTTAAATAGTGTGCGCCAGGTGCGATAAACCTCGAGTACTTCATTGCGATCCATCAAGATTCCGGTGCCCTCTAAATTTTGAGGCGCTTCATACTCCATGGTTGAGCGCATTCGTAGCGGCTCGGATAGATCTTTCTTGAGTGCATGTGCAACGTCGATTCGGAATCCGTCAACGCCACGATCTGCCCAGAACTTTAGAGTCGTAAGGAAATCTGCTTCAACTTCTGGGTTATCCCAGTTCCAATCAGGTTGTTCGGGTGCGAACCAGTGCATGTACCACTGATTGTGTTTGCCTCCCCATGCAGATTCGTGGGTCCAGGCAGAAGGAGCAAAGTGCGAAGGCCAATCTGTCGGTGGAATTTCACCTTTCGCCCCGCGACCATCACGGAAAATATAACGCGCACGTTCTATCGATCCAGGCGCACTAGCGATCGCATCTTTAAACCACTGATGAAGATTGGAAGAATGATTTGGAACGATATCGACAAAGACACGGATTCCTTTGGCGTGAAGAGCTGCCAGCATCTCATCAAAATCTTCGAGAGTGCCGAGCTTGGGATCTACATTGCGATAGTCATCAACGTCATATCCACCATCGGCAAGAGCTGATGGGTAGAAAGGGCTCAACCAAACGGCATCGAGGCTAAGCGATGCAAGGTAATCAACTTTAGAAGTGACACCCTTTAAGTCACCTATGCCATTGCCATCGGTATCTGCGAAGCTACGAGGATATATCTGATAAATCGCAGCTTGACGCCACCAATTCTTATCTTTACTCAATGACATGGCAGGAATCTTACTTCAACAGTTCTTGGTAATTGATCATTGGCCTATCTATTGAAGGCAAAAATCGTGAAACGACACTAAGGTAAGATAACGACATGGACCTTCTCCACGGCCTAGATATCATCTCTACATTTGCATTTGCACTTGTTGGGGCCCGGGTAGCAGCTGATAGAGGTTTAGATTATGGAGGCATAGCCTTTATCGCGACTATCGCATCTATTGCTGGTGGAACCCTTAGAAATGTATTTCTCGGTTTAACCCCGGTATGGATAAATGATCCTTGGATTCTGGCATCAGTACTTACTGCTGTGATTATTACTTTGAGCCTGCGACGTGTTACACATGTTGGGAAAATTCTTTTAGCACTCGATACCTTCGCACTCGCAGTCGCAACACTTTCGGGCACTCAACTTGCATTCGAGTTAGAAATTCCTTGGTTTTCTTCAATTATCCTTGGTGTTATTACAGCCGTTACTGGTGGATTACTTCGCGATGTACTTTGTCAGGTCGAGCCAGTACTGCTTCACCGAGAGACAATCGGAACTGCAGCTCTTATGGGGGCATCAATATTTGTTCTTCTCAATGAATTGTCAGCGCCATCAAATATTGCAATTTTAGTTGGGGGATTAGTTGTGATTGCGACTCGTTTTATATCAATTCGATTTGATCTTCACTTACCTAAATTCAAGAAATAAGCGTAGATTCTTCACCGATTTCATAAATACGCAGGGTGCAAGCTATACTTGAGGCACTGCACAGGCAGTAACAAACCGAGCCTAATTCAGGCTCTTCTTGCGAGTCTTATCACCAACCTGGTTGGCCTACATGATGGCCCTTCCAAATCGAGACGAGCATGATCTCTCGATTGGAAAACTTAAAATGGCTCTAGAACCACGTACATCCGCGCCCGGAAAAGCTCGTCGCGCTGCCTCAAAAGGCAAGCCACGTCGCGCCGCTGTTGCTAAAGCAACTGCTAAATCGACTGCAAAGTCACCGGCTAAGGCACCTTCAAAATCTGCGCCACGTAAGGCGACAAGTAAGGCACCTGCAAAGAAATCATCAGAATTTAAACCATCAACAAATGTTCGCTATTCAGACCGTGATGAAGTTGTATCTACTCGCAAGCAAGAGCGTCTAACTGATCGTTCAAAACTTCGTGCAGCACGTTTTCAGAAGAAGACCGCTTCTAAGTCTAAGGAAATTGAAGGCGCACCTAAGGGCAACCCACGTCAATCTGCATCAGAGCGCGTATTTGAAAAAGGTGGAAAGCCAAAGTCACGTGCAGCAAAATTTGTAGCAGAGCGCAACGAGCGTCCAGAGCGTCGCTCAACCGAACGTCCAGCAGCTCGCACTGAGCGCACCGAACGTCCAGCACGTTCATTCGAAAAGCCAGCTCGTTCATTCGATAAGCCAGCACGTTCATTCGACAAACCAGCACGTTCATTCGACAAGCCAGCTCGCAGCTTTGATAAGCCAGAGCGCACCGAGCGTCCAGCTCGCACAGAACGTCCAGCAGCTCGTACAGAGCGCTCTGA
>WLDB01000077.1 GCA_009705035.1 Actinomycetota bacterium
AGTAAATGGCCTACCTGTGTAAGCGGTGAATTTCTTTGTAGGAGCAATGTATTCGCGATAAGTGCGAACCCCTTTTTCTTTCGGGGTGATTGCAGCATTAAAGATAATCTTATTTGCTGCATTTCGCTTGCTTTTGAATTTCTGAAGATTTATCCACTTGCCAGCTATTCGCTCTTGAATAATGAGTTCTCCACCAACGTTTGTCCAAGTGCCATTAGAAACCATGCATGGTTCGCCCACGTAACAAACTTCACTTAATGGGATGTACTTTTTGCCAGATCCATCTTTCCAGACTTTAAGATCAAGAATATTTGCACCTGCTTTGCTTGCTCCAACATAGAGAGAGCTATCCTCATCAATTACTTTTTCGCCAGACTCTTTATCCAAATCGCAACCAGTTCCATACATTAAATCAGAGGGATTCTTGCATGGGTGACCAACTCCGAGATTATGAATCAACTCGTGAGCTATTGTCGATGAAGAAGTATTGAGTTTACGTTCACTGCTAATAAATCCAAATTCTGGGTACCAGCAATTATCGCTACCCGGCGTGGATAGACCTGTATTTCCAGGTTGGCTTGCCAATCCGCAGTAATCTTTTGAAAGCTTCCCATCGATGATAAAGAACATATTCTTGCCGAGCATTTGCGACCCATTTTGTTTAGCAAACTCAGCTCTCAGTAATTTAAGTGGGTCCTTTGAAGAAATCAGCAGATCACTTTCTTTATATTCACTTTCAAGTATTGAAATATCGTAGGCTCCTTGATAGGTATCAAAGATAAACTCCTTACCAATCTTCCGCTTTAGCCAGGCATTTGCTAGATCTAGCCAGTTATGGATTAGTCCACTCTCTAGAAAATTGCTTGATGCTTTGTTCTGGAGAGTGACATAGATGAAGTGAACCTGAAAGCCCTTAATTTCATCCGGTCTATCTTTCTTCACTCCCGGAAGAATTGTTGGATTCGGCAGAATGTTGAAGGTATAGGTCACATCTGGATTCGGTGTGGACATCTTCTCGTTATTCTGAGAAATCACAATCTCGCATTTACCCGCGCTGACCAAGAAAAGCTCTTCAGCCTTCTCGTCAATGGTGCAGATTGTGGGGCTTGTGGTTGTAATTGTCTGCGGGATCCATATGTCATTTGGAAAGAAGAACCGTGTGGGAATTTTCGCTTGAGAAAGAGGCAAATCTTCAGCAATATTTATTTCAGGCGAAACCAACAACTGAGCCGTGATCGGTTTCCATGTTTTATATGTGAGAAGTCTGAAACTCATCGTGTACGTTGAATAACCACACGAATTTGATGCGTAGGTCGAAATATTAATGAACTCGTCATTAGTACCACTTGGGGCCGCAAAAGAAATCAATGTATCTATCGATGAAACATTCGTTGAAACCCAGTCACTCCATTCTCCGTATTTTTCATCACCTGCCTTCAAAACTGTGTAAGCGTGATTAATGGTTGCTGGCAGCGGCCCACTTTTTGAAGGCCTTATTTCAAATACCGGCCCACCACTTTTGCCCCAGACGACTTTAAGTCGCGGTTGTTCTGGTGCAACAGTACAAGCTTGAGCTACTGGGGCTGCCACAACAGAGACCAGCGAGAGAATAAGCGAGGCAATAGCCAATCCAACTATGGATCGTTTCGCTCTCATTCACCTAGCCTATTTCAAAGATCGGTGAATTACTCTGCTGACCGCTTCAGCGCCTAGTTGTTAAACCCAAGGACGTGATTCTTTAGGTGCATCCCAGCTTTCGATAGGCGCCTGCAACGGATCTTCTATCCAGCAAAAACGACCATTCACGCTCGCTGATTCTTCGCTGATTAACTTTAATACTAAGTCTGCTGCCTTTTGCGGTGGGTCTCCCCCGGTCTCATCAACCCATTGAACCCATGCGCGATAGTCATCTCCATCTGCACCTAGTTCGACTGATTTATCTTTGATATCCCCCCACATCTCTGTTCGCACATCACCAGGATGAATCACATTTGCAGTAACACCACTGCCGCTGATCTCTGCAGCTAAATGTCTCGTTAATTGATTGAGTGCAACTTTCGCTGTTGCATATGCGCTATTGAACTTACCTGGAGGATGCAAAGATGCAGCAGAGCTTAAGTTAACGATGCGGCCCCACTTTTTATCAATCATTCCCGGCAAGAAAATTCGACTCGTGTAATAAGCCGATACAGCATCAATCATGATTGTCTCTAGCCATTGCTTGGGATCAGAATCTTTAATCAGCGCAATCGGACCAAAGACTCCTGCAGCATTAACCAGAATCTGTACAGCTCCTTCTTCTGCCTCAACCACTTTATGCAGGTTAGCTACGGCATCGCTATCGCTGATATCGCACGCCATTGCTCTGATATTGGGATGGCTCTCGGCAGTAGCACTGCGCGAAATCGCCAATACGTGATGGTCATTTTCTGCCAGTGCCAAGGCAATCTCGCGTCCAAGTCCGCGTGAAGCTCCGGTTACGAGTGCTAGCGCCATAACGCGATAATAGAGGTTGTCACCCCTGGGCCATAGATTTATCTCATGTTTAAATGGATTCGTAAGCTCACCATAGATGCCAGCCGTAACGCCAAGTTAGATGCCGAGTTGCAAGAGATCTTGACTGAAGGCCAGCGCACGCATGAGAGCGCCCTTGCAATACGCGACTTTCTCCTAAAGGTCTTACAAGAAGATCAGGATGGCGCTGAAAAGTTCAATGACGAAATCCTTACTGAGGCTGCCAACTTAATCGAAGAACTAGGTGCCGGTGCCTTCTATTGGATGGCTGATATCGCCGTACAAATGACCAACCTCGCCAAATGTGCTCTCGCAGATGTTCCAACCAATGTCGAAGCAGAACTCGGCAAGCATGCCAGTGCGCAAGAGATAATCAAGTTAGTCGTGCGGGTTTAAATCAAACAAACTTCACGATCGCGCAACAGTTCGTTTGGTACTAAATACCGAAGTAATCGGAGACCAATTGACGGTGGCCGAGCCGCTGTTCGTATAAGAGACTTGCAAATTGATCTGGCCATGCAGCGATGGTCTCCATCTGCAAATAGCGGTAGTACCGGTCGGAATTACGCGCTTACAACCAGCGATTACTTTTGTATTCTGATAAAAAGTGACTCGACTGTTGAGCGGAACTGTTGCAGTAATCGTATCGAGAGCGCGAAATTTAGGTGAGTTACTTGCCAGAGTGAAGCTGGCTGACGTTACCAACGGCGCGTAACCAAAATTTTCTCTTTCAGAGTTAAAATCGTTGAGCACTGTCGCGCTACTGAGCACCGAATTCCACATTCTGACTCGACTGATATTTCCATTCATCGAGCAGCCACTGCAATTTGTACGAGCATCTGCTACCCAAAACAGCGCTGAGCTATTTGCATTTCTTGTATGTCCAGTAACCAATGGACCGTCGGCAACTCCATTGACATAAAACTGCAGGTTTCCTGACCAGGACAAGGTGAATCCAACTAAATACCAAGTATCCAGAGCAAAAGTTGTTGTTCCATAAGTATTTGATTTATCCGTCGTCCACAAATTTAAGTAACGAGTTGCCCCCGATGTTCTCAATGCAAAGTGCCAGTCAGATGCACTTCCACCAGAGGCGCCACTAAACCAATGAGATGCAAGGAGATCCCATTCATTGTTAAAGCTCGAGAACTTCACCCACATCATCAACGACATATCGCCGCTTGGATTTGTTCGCGATCCTGCTGTGGTTGCAGGAAATGAAACGCCGCCATATGCACTGGTGCCCGAGACCGAGAGAGATCCACCGCCTACTGTGCTGTAAGCCGCGTTACCAATTAGCGAGCCCGTTACAGATCCACCCGACACAAGATCTCGCCAGTTCGTTGCACCGCTTGTCGCCAAGCTTGAAGGGTTGCTCGCATCAAGTTCGAAGGTAGGAGAAGAAGAAACCGCCGCATTTATCGGCACCAAACTTCCCGAAAGCCCAAATGCCATGACTAATGCACCAAATAAAAGGCGCAACATCACGGGTTTCATGCCCCAAATTTTAGTCAAAGAATGGCGAGAGCTAGTCATCATCCCCCACGCTTATTCGTACGGGGTGCGACGCTAATCCAATAGTTACTGGAATTAGCTATGGCGTTACTTGCTACTTGGGTAGGTACAAGTCGGGCGGTCAATTGACTTGCGCCCTTTATTGAAGGTTTCCAGGCACAAGTCGCTGTTAACGAAACCGTGGGGACACCGACGCATCCACCAATTGCTTTGCCATTAGATCTAAATGTGACTCTACCTTCAACACTTGCCACCGAGGTAAGAGTTAATGATTGTCTTATAGCAACTACCCGAGCATTGCCAGCAACGCTTAAAGTCAAAGTTGTTGCAGCGTTGTAATTAAGCCCGCCACTTCTCAAACTTTGTACTTCAGCTAACGACAACGCTTTGGTATAGAGAGCAACTTCATCCAAAACACCGTTAAAGGCAATATCGTTAATTGTTTTTCCTAGAACAATCTGTGTGCCAGTTGTGGCACGTGTTTGCCCGCTACCACTATTAAGGAATGCTCCGTCATAGTAGAACCTATGCGTTGTTCCGTCATAAGTGACTGCCACGTGATGCCAGGTGCCGACAAAGTTCGCCACTGTAGACGAGTTAAAATCGCAGCTATACCAATATGTATAAATATTTGTAGAGCCGTTGAGTCGTAAGTTATTTCCCAAACATGTACCGGTGGATCCGTATCCCAAAATTCCACCAACGCCGCCCGCATTTGTCTTAAACCACGCGGCTATTGTGTATGGGTTATTGCCATTAAGTGCTGAGGGATAAGAGCTACCCTGCAGATAAGAATTACCGTTAAGGCTTAGTCCTTTACTCGAACCGTATCCCCCAGTATTTGTGTAGGCAGGTGATCCGACATTGGTCAGGTTTAAATCTCCATAAAGTGGAGTTCCCAACGTAGAGCCATTCTCAAAATTCCAATATGCAACAAGCCCAGTTGTCAGATCATTTGCTTGCGCAGGTGGAACGCTTGCCGAAAGTCCAAAAAGTGAGAAAGCCAGCAGGGTGACCAGCGGAAATTTACGCCACAGCACCTAAACAGCCCACTTGATAATGTATTTCTGAAG
>WLDB01000078.1 GCA_009705035.1 Actinomycetota bacterium
AGATGAATAGCATCACCTACTTGCTTGTGCCATTTTAAAATGGTCGCTTCCATTATACTTTCACCCAGTTTTGGCATCACTAAATCAACAAGAGGCATATGGGGTAATTTTAGACAAATTTAAGACTAAATCTTATTGATTATGAGTAACCTAAGTAAATTTATAGCTTGATTGGCAGTTACTTCTATATTCTTTTGACGATCAAATCGGAGGTAAAAGACTTTAGAAACCACTTTTTCTTTATTGGCAACCCCAATCCAAACCATTCCAAGTGGTTTTTCGTCAGTTTGACCAGATGGGCCCATGATACCACTGACTGAAATACCGAAATCAGTGTTCATTTTTGACCTAATTGCCAGGGCCATTTGTTCTACTGCTTCCTTGCTAACAGCACCAACCGTTTTTAAGATACTGGTTGGGACGTCTAAAAACTCGGTTTTGATACGATTGTCATAACTAACAATACTTCCAGTAAAAAAGGTGGAGGAACCAGCATGTTTGGATAATAGGTGTCCAATATAGCCTCCTGTACAACTTTCAGCGGTCGAAACGGTGTGGTTTTGCGCTTTCAAAAGACGTCCAACCACCACTTCTATCGTTTCATCTTTATCTGTAACAAGGTGCTCTTTTACTTGCTCTTTTAATAATTCAAATAGGGTATCTAATTGACTATTTAAACTTGCAGCATCATCACTTTTCCCTGTCAATCTTAATCTTACCATACCATAGGAGGGTAGGTAGGCTAATTTGATATTATCGGGAAGATTTGTTTCAAAAGCTTGGATAGATTCAGCTAAGAAAGACTCCCCAACACCAGCTGTAAGCAATGTTCTATGCGCTATTACACCTAATTTAAGTCTTTCAAGTATAATGGGTAAAACCTTTTCGTTTGTTAACCACTGCATTTCATGAGGCACACCTGGTAATGAAAAAATTAGACTGTTGTTTTTCTTAAAAAGCATACCTGGTGCAGTGCCTGTCTGATTGAACAAAACCTCACATACATCTGGGACTTCCGCTTGTTTACGATTTCGTTCAATCATTGGTCGCTTGTGAACCTGCTCAAAAATATAAGTGATATGGTCTAATGTAGGTTGGTCTAGTACCATTTTGCCACCAAAATATCGATTCAACAAAGGTTTGGTGATATCGTCCGCAGTTGGGCCTAATCCTCCTGTGATAAGTACAACTTGACTTGATTGAATTGCTCTATCTAAAGCATTGGTGATAGATTTGGCCTCGTCTCCAACTGCAATTCTTTGATGCACTTGCACACCAATTGAATTTAACTTTTGAGCGATATAGGCACTATTGGTATCAATCACTTGACCGATTAATAATTCGTCTCCAATGGTGATAATAGTAGCCTGAATTTGATCCATCATATATATGCTTCAATTTGGTTGCAAAGTAAACCCAAAAAAGGCGGTTTAACTAAAATAGACGCTTAGTTTTTCCTTCATATGTGCAGGCATTTCGATTTTATGATTCATTGAGGCATCCATAAAATAAAGTTTAACCTGTCCAACAGTTAAAAGCTTTCCAGCTTCATTGTATACTTCTTGGTCAAAGATAATTTTATGGTCGGTTGGTAAGGTCTTAATCTGACTTTTAATGGTAATTAAATCATCGTATTTAGCTGGTCTTAAATACTTAATGTTAAGCTCTACAACAGGAAGAATGATGCCCATATCTTCGATATCCTTGTAGGATACACCAAGATGTCGAATCGCCTCTACACGACCTATTTCAAAATACATGGCATAATTCCCATAATACACCACATCCATTCTATCGGTTTCAGCATACCTAACCCTTACAGTTGTCGAATGTTCATACATATTTATTGCATTTGTTGACAAATTTAAGGATTGTATCTGTTTTTCCACAATAAGCTTATTTAACGAAGCGTTTTATAATCAAAGTGTATTTTTATAATACTATCCTACTAAACAATGGCTCCTATGTTAAAACACATCAAAAAAGCAAGTCCTATTCTGTTGCTTTTAAACTTTACCTTGCTTTTCACTGCGCCTGTATCAAGTCAATTAATGCATTTTGAGGCACCACTTAGTCAATTATATCAAAATGGATTAAAATCCCTTCAGCAAGGGGATAGTTTAGCTGCCTATCAAACCATACAATCAGCTCATTTTTTTGAGCCAAATGCTTTTGATATTGCTTTTCATTACCATTTATTATCAGTGGCTTTAGATAAATCATATGCTGTTCAGGAAGCAGAAAATTGGTTAACAACCAATTCAAATAAGATCTATCATTCTAGACTGAATTTTGAATTGGCAAAATACTTTTTTAGGAAACAACAAGTAGATGCATCCATTCAAGCCTATCAAAAAATAAGTATAGATGACCTTGAAAACAAGGAACTGGCTTTAATGCAGTTTCAATTGGGTTATTTGTATTTCAAAAAAGGGGACTGGGATCAATCTACAAGTTATTTAATGAGTATAAGACAAGTGCAAACTAGCCCGTTTTATACCGATGCAAACTATTATGCAGGCTTTGTTGCATTACAACAAAAGGATTTCAAATTGGCATTAAGCTGTTTTAAAATTGCAGAACAAAATAAAGCTTACAGCACATTAACCCCATTTTATATAAGTCAATTGTATTATTTCTTAGGGGATGTAGATGCAGCAATTAAAAATACTGAACAAGCCTTACTAAAAAGTGGACAATATTACACCAACCAATTAGCTCAATTAATGGGACACTTATTGTTTGAACAAAAACAATATGAAAAAGCATTGCCTTATTTAGCAAATTATGTGAAGTCTCAAAAACAAGTAGAATCCCAGGATCTATACCAATTGTCTTTTTGTTATTTTCAAGCACAGCAATGGAATGATGCGATACAAGGGTTTAAACAATTAGCCAATGTAGAGGATTCATTAGGTCAAAATAGTATGTATTTATTGGCCACTTCTTATTTAAAAACAAATAATAAGTTAGGTGCTAAAAATGCATTTTTTCTTTGTGCTACTAAAAGTCAGAATTTAGCTCAGAAAGAAATTGCATTATTTAATTATGCTAAATTGTCGATTGAATTAAAAGAATATAGTGTTGCCCTACAATCGGTAGAAAAATTTATTCAAACCTATCCTAATAGTGTATATAATAATGAAGCTAAGCGTTTATATGTAACCGCCCTGGCATATAGTAATGATTTTAATAAGGCCTATGAAGCCTATCAAAAAATGGATACATTGGATGAGGCACTTTTGAAATTATACCCAAATATTTTATTTGGTAAGGCTGCACTTTTGATCAATGATGGTCAAAATGAAAAAGCATATGAGCTATTTACTCAAGTTAAAAATTTACCATATAATAAGAACGTTTTAGCACAAACCTATTTTTGGATTGGAGAGTTATCATATAAAATGGGTAGAATAGATGAGGCAATAGAACATTTAGAAAAATATATTTTAGACCCAATTGAGATTGGTGAAATCACAAAAAAACATGCTAATTATACATTAGGATACTGTCATTTAAAAAATAATAACTACACAAAAGCACTTCAATTATTTACGATTGCTGCAGATTTTAATCCATATACCGAATCTTCTGCGTATCAGAAAGATGCATTAGTACGTTTGTCGGATTGTCAATTTATGACAAAACAATACAAGCAAGCATTGAAATCTTACCAAAAAATCATTGATTTAGGTTGGAATTTGGAAGATTATGCCACTTTACAAAAAGCGATTATCTATGGCGCACTTGGTTTAAATAAAGAAAAGCTAAAAATATTGAATAGCTATGATACTGAATTTAGCCAGTCTAAGTATTTAAGTGATGCTAGAATGGAATTAGCTGATACCTATACAAGCAAGGAACAATTTCAAGAAGCAATTACGCCATTGTCAAAAGTTATATTAGACAATAAGGCTACAGAATTTTATCCAATGGCCTATTATAAATTAGGTATTGTGTATTTTAATTTAAATAAGAATCAAGAAGCCTTGCAAAATTTTAAATCATTGTACAGTGCTTATCCAAATTCAGCCGAAAGTGAAAATGCATTGGAATACATCAGAAATATTTTTGTAGAAGAACAACAACCAGAAGCCTATGTTCAATTTATGAATGATTTTGGAAAACCATTGTCATTCAATGAACAAGATTCATTGATGTATCGAGCTGCAATCATCCAATATGAAGACAAAAAGTATAGTAATGCAACAAATGGTTTTAGAAAATACTTAGAAGGTTACCCTGAGGGTAAGTATCAAATGAACGCAATGAATTACTTAGCGGAAATGGCCTATTCTCTAGATCAATATGATACAGCTGCAGTTTATTTTGGAAAAATAGCAAATAAAGCACCCAATCAATTCTCGGAAAGAGCAGCCATCACAGCAGCTAGATTGTATTATTTTAATTTAAAAGATTATGTTGGTGCAGAACAATACTTTAAAATAGTTTTACAATATGCAACACAACAAGAGCAAAAAAATGAAGCAATCAAAGGACTATTAAGGTGTCAATACAAGGCCGAAAATTGGATAGAAGCCTCCAAGACAGCAGTACTTATATTGGCTGATAAAAATAGTGCTACAGATGATGTGTTGATGGCAAATATGGCTTTGTACCATCAAACAATTGTTCAAAAAGATACCATAAGCGCATTACAAATACTAAATACAGTATTAAAATCGAATAGTTCGATGTACACTGCCGAGGCGCACTACTTAACTGCATATATCTATTTCAATCAACAAAAATACAATATTGCAGAAAAGACCGCTTTTGATGTCATTAAAAAACAAGCTTCTTATGAATTCTGGGTGACTAAAACATACATTTTATTAGGGGATATCTACTTAGCACAAAATGACAGTTTTAATGCAATTGCAACCTATAAAAGTATAGCTGAAAATGCAACCATACCAGCTTTACAACAAATTGCTTCAGATAAACTGAAAGCAATCACTGAAACCATTAAAGCTCAATAACACAAGATTATGAAATCAATGATAAGATACGGACTATTAGCAAT
>WLDB01000079.1 GCA_009705035.1 Actinomycetota bacterium
TTGGAGTGCACCTCGCGCTCTCATCTAATCCGCAGAAATATCGCAGCGGTGCACGAGGTTGCTGCACCATCGAAGATTCGCATGATGCACGTCGTGCTGCCGATGTGATCGGTATTCCGTTCTATATCTGGGATATGGCAGAAGAATTTCACGAGAACGTCGTCGAAAACTTTATGTCCGAATACAAAGCCGGCCGTACCCCTAACCCATGTCTGCGCTGTAATGAAAAGATTAAATTCGCCGCTGTATTGGATCGCGCTAAAGCAATGGGCTTCGATGGAGTAATCACTGGTCACTACGCACGAACAGTTGATACCGAAGATGGCAAGACACTTCACCGCGCAGTTGATCCATTAAAAGATCAGTCTTATGTTTTGGCTGTTCTTAATCGCGAACAAATTGCTGGCGCTATTTTTCCTTTAGGTGATACCGAAAAAGTTGATATTCGAATTGAGGCAGAACGTCGCGGATTAGCAGTGGCCCAAAAGCCAGATAGCCATGACATCTGCTTTGTGCCTTCAGGTGATAATGCAGGTTGGTTGCGCGATCGCATGGGCAGCGAAGATGGTCCGATTGTTGATCAAGACGGCAAACAGCTGGGCACACATAAAGGTGCATACACATACACAATTGGCCAGCGCAAAGGTTTGGGGCTCACTGTTCCGACCGCAGATGGCTCACCGCGCTTTGTTCTCAAGATCGAACCAGTCACAAACACAGTTGTCGTAGGTGCACGAGAAGATTTAGCAGTGAGCAATATGAAGGGTGAAAACCCAATTATCTGTGGGCCCGCCATTGGCGCCGGCTTACATCGTGGTTTCGTTCAGATTCGCGCACATGGTGCTCCGCTACCTGCTTCTTACTCTTACACCGACGGATATCTCGAAGCTCAATTAGATGAACCACTCTTAGGTCTTGCAACAGGTCAAGCAATGGTTATCTACGATGGTGATCGAGTAGTGGCATCAGCAACAATTTGCGAGACATCATGAGTGCCACAGATAAGAACCAAGCGCGCCACCGCATCACCGAGCTGACCCAAGAAATTCGCGATCACCAATTTAAATATTACGTTCTTGATGCTCCATCAATCACTGATGCTCAGTTCGATAAGTTACTCACCGAGCTTTCAGCGCTAGAGGCAAAGAACCCTGAGTTACTTGAGCCTGACTCACCATCGCTCAAGGTCGGCGGGGGTTTCTCGACCACATTCACCCAGCACGATCACATCGAAAAGATGATGAGCCTTGATAACGTCTTTGATACAGATGAACTCAACGCCTGGTTTGATCGAGTCGAGAAAGAATCACCAGCACCACAATATCTATGCGAACTCAAAGTCGATGGTCTTGCCATCAACCTGCTCTACGTAGAAGGTCAATTGGTTCGTGCGCTGACTCGTGGAAATGGTGTCACCGGTGAAGATGTGACTCTTAATGTAAAGACAATTAAAGGCTTGCCTCATCAATTAACTGGCAAAAAGATACCGGCTCAGATCGAAGTTCGCGGCGAAGTCTTCTTCCCGGTTGCAGAATTCAACCAACTCAATGAAGAGCTCGAAGAAGCCGGCAAACCACTCTTTGCTAATCCACGTAACTGTGCCGCAGGTTCATTACGTCAGAAAGACCCACGCGTTACTGCATCACGCCAACTAAGCGTTGTTGTGCATGGAGTTGGTGCAAATGATGGCCTAGCTTTCGCTAATCAATCAGGTGCTTACGCAGAGCTCAAGAAGCTGGGATTGCCGACATCAGAGCGTTTTAAAGTCAGTGGTACTCGCGCTGAAGTTATTGAGTTCATTGAGTACTACAACGAGCACCGTCACGATGTCGAACACGAAATCGATGGCATCGTTATCAAAGTTGATTCAATCGCCGAACAAGGAAAGCTAGGTTTCACCTCACGCGCTCCTAAGTGGGCAATTGCCTATAAATATCCACCTGAAGAAGTAACGACAAAACTTCTCGATATCAAAGTCAGTGTGGGCCGCACCGGCCGCGTGACACCTTTTGCCTTTATGGAACCAGTCAAAGTTGCCGGTTCTACCGTTACCAATGCAACGTTGCACAACCAAGAAGAGCTTGAGCGTAAAGGTGTTCTGATCGGCGATACTGTCATTATTCGCAAAGCAGGAGATGTCATCCCTGAGGTACTTGGTCCAGTTCTAGAAAAACGCACCGGCAAAGAGAAGAAGTTCGTTATGCCGACGCATTGCCCAGAATGTGGCTCACAGCTCAAAGCCATTACTGAAGGTGACGTCGATATTCGCTGCACCAATCAACGTAGCTGTCCTGCACAGTTGCGCGAGCGAATCTTCTATATCGGTTCTCGTGCTGCGCTTGATATCGATGTTCTTGGACTAGAAGCAGCGATTGCATTGCTGGCCGATAAAATCATTGAAGATGAAGGCGATCTCTTTAGCTTAACCGAAGCGCAATTAGTGAAATCATCTTTCTTTACTAAGAAAGATGGAACACCCGGCAAGAACGTTGAAAAGTTACTTGCAGCAATAGAAGAAGCAAAGACTCGACCGCTATGGCGCACCATCGTTGCGCTATCGATTCGCCATGTTGGACCAACCTCGGCACAAGCATTAGCAACACGCCTAGGCTCGATTGAAGCAATCACACAAGCATCAGTTGAAGAACTTGCTGATATTGATGGTGTTGGCGCAGTAATTGCTGAATCAATTGTCGAATGGTTTAGCGTTGATTGGCATAAAGAGATTGTGAAGAAGTGGTCTGCTGCAGGCGTTGCTATGCAAAATGTTGTGGGTGAGGCAAAGCCACAAACTCTTGCTGGGCTTACATTTGTTGTCACGGGCGGATTAGAAAACTTCACTCGCGATTCAATTGCCGAAACAATTACAGCCCATGGCGGAAAACCATCATCATCTGTTTCAAAGAAAACCGATTATCTCTTGGTCGGTGCCGAGCCAGGATCTAAGCTAGCCAAGGCAGAAGAGTTGGGCGTCACAGTTATTGATGAGGCGCGCTTTTTAGAGCTTCTTGCAGGAAAGTAGTAATCTTTCCCCATGTCTATTCAACTATCTGAGGTCGTTCGCGAGCTTCCTGTATCAGCAGAAACCTTCGGCATCATTGCCTTTTCAATCTTCGGTCTTCTGCTTTATCTCGTACTCCGCCTAGATAAGTAATCCTTGCCGTGCGAATCGGACTTTACGGAGGAACTTTTGATCCGATTCATAACGGACACTTGCGTGTTATTTCAGAGCTCATTAATCGGAATATTGTTGATCGCATTCTTTTAGTTCCAGCAGGTGAACCTCGTTTGCGAGATGCACAGCCACTTGCATCAGGTTCACAACGACGCACCATGTGTCAGCTAGCAGTAAATGAATTGCCAACTGAAGTGCGTAGCAAAGTTGAAGTAAATCCCATTGAAGTTCTACGAATGGGACCTAGTTACACAATCGATACTGTTGAAGCCATCAAACAGACATATCCTGATGATGAGATTGTTTTGATTCTCGGAAGCGATGCCGCAGAGAAAATAGATCAATGGCATCGTTCGCTAGAGCTATTAGCGATGGTCAAGCTCGAAATCATTGAACGACCAGGCTACCAAGCTGTATCTGGGCGTGATATCTCTGCAATTGATGTATCAGCAACTCAAGTAAGATTGCACCAATCAGATTTGCTTCCCCCATCGGTGGCGACCTTTATCAAGGAGAACAACCTTTATGTCAGCTAGCCAAAGCGTCATTGCTCATACACAGATTGCCGCCCAAGCAGCTGCCGATAAGTTCGGAACCGAATTGGTGGCTCTCGATCTTTCAGAGCAAGCCGTTCTCTCTGAGGTCTTCCTTATTGTTACAGCAGCAAACGTTCGTCAAGTTTCTGCCATCTCAGATTGGGTAGAAGAGAAGTTACGTCTTGCTGGCGACAAGCCACTGCGCCGCGAAATCAGCGAAGAGTGGGCACTTCTTGATTACTCAGATTTAGTAGTACATATCCAGAGCAAGACATTACGCAGCTACTACATGCTTGATCGTCTTTGGAATGATTGCCCGGTTATTCCGCTTCACATCAAAGAGGCTGGACCAGAGTCAGAAGAAGCAGTCAACGGATAGTTTCTTATGTCGAACACAATTATTTTATGGCGCCACGGTCAGACCGATTGGAACGTTGCCAATAAGTTTCAAGGCCACACCGATATTCCACTTAATGCGGTGGGTCAATATCAAGTACTTCATGCAGCACGTCTAGTTGTTGATATGAAACCCACCGCAATTATCTCGAGCGATTTAATTCGTGCCCAAAAAACAGCACAAGCTCTAGCGGATATCAGTGGCCAAGAAATTCACATCGACCCACGTTTACGCGAAACAAATTGCGGACAGTGGGAAGGCCTTACCGGAGATGCAATTCGCGAATACGATTTAGATAATCTACGTCAATGGTCGATGGGTGGAGATAATCCAGCTGGCGGCACCGGAGAACGTCGCAGCGAAGTTGGTGCACGAGCACGTGCTGCCATTGAAGATTATTTGGCTGGAAAAGATAATCAGGTTTTACTCGTTGCAACTCATGGTGGAACAGCTCGCACAATCATCGGTACTTTCTTAGAGCTTCCGATTCCACATTGGTCAAAGATCGGCGGGCTAGCCAATGCTTCATGGTCAGTTCTTTCGCATTCACCAAAGGGTTGGTTGCTGACAGAACATAATGCTGGCTCTATTCCTGAGCCGCTATTCGGAGTTGAAAGCGGAGCGACAACGACCGATAGGGCTAGTGGCCAAGATAGTGGAGCGGTCATACCTGATTCGATAAGGTAAAGTTCGCTGCGAGTGGCAATGGTTGAAGGTCATATGGCGTTCTTGAATTGAGAGCGGCAATGACGAAGTCATGTGACGCTCTTGAATAAATCGGGGATATGGCGCAATTGGTAGCGCGCTTCCATGGCATGGAAGAGGTTAGGGGTTCGATTCCCCTTATCTCCACAAAAAA
>WLDB01000008.1 GCA_009705035.1 Actinomycetota bacterium
CTACGTATCTTGCGTAAGCTCAATAGCGCCGAAGCTTTCGAATCATTTTTGCAGACCAAGTTCGTCGGACAGAAGCGCTTCTCACTTGAAGGTGGCGAATCTGTTATTCCACTTACCGATGCAATTGTTTCTGCAGCTGCAGAGAACGGACTTGATGAAGTCTGTATCGGAATGCCGCACCGCGGACGCCTTAATATGTTGGCAAATATCGCTGGCAAGTCCTACGGCCAGATCTTCCAAGAGTTCCAGGGTCACTATGCCGAGAATGAAGTGCACGGCTCTGGCGATGTGAAGTATCACCTCGGTACCGAAGGTGTATTTACTGCAGCCTCTGGTGCGCAGACCAAGATTTATCTTGCCGCTAATCCGTCTCACCTCGAAGCTGTAAACCCAGTACTAGAAGGCATTGTTCGCGCCAAGCAGGATCGTCTTAACAATAAGGGTGCTTACTCTGTTCTGCCTATCTTGTTGCATGGAGATGCATCTTTTGCGGGTCAAGGTGTCAATATGGAAGTTCTACAACTTTCAGGTCTAGCCGGTTATCGCACTGGCGGCACAATTCACATTGTTATCAATAACCAAGTTGGATTTACCACTGCGCCACATGCATCGCGTACATCTCGTTACTCAACAGATGTTGCGAAGTTAATTGAAGCGCCGGTCTTCCACGTTAATGGAGATGACCCTGAGGCTTGTGTTCGTGTTGCTCATTTAGCTTTTGAGTATCGCCAGAAGTTTAATAAGGATGTTGTCATCGATATGGTCTGCTACCGACGTCGCGGCCATAACGAAGGTGACGAGCCAAGTTTCACTCAGCCACTTATGTACAAGCTCATTGGCGCTAAGCGCACAACTCGTACTCTGTACTCAGAAGCACTTGTAGGTCGTGGTGACATTACTCCGCAAGAGGCTGAGCAAGTACAAGCTGAATATCAGGCAGAACTTGAGGCTGTATTTGCATCCGTTGCAAATCACGAGCCAGAGCACGATCCAAACTTTAAGGCTCCTGTTGCTCCGGCTGCTGAAGCGATTCAGACAGCAATCACTGAATCACTTGCTCGCGAAATTGCAGCTACACAAGTTGCAACACCTGAAGGATTTAATCTTCATCCTAAGATGGCGCCACAGTTGGCGAAGCGTCCAGAGATGCTCAATGATGGAACAATCGATTGGTCTATGGGCGAGCTCCTGGCATTTGGTTCGATTCTTAAAGATGGTCACCCAATTCGTGTTGCGGGACAAGATTCACGACGAGGAACATTCTCTAACCGCCATGCAGTCATAATTGATGCTGAGAACGCCAACGAATGGACACCGCTTCGTTCGATGATTAGCGATGAGAATCAATTTTTCGTTATTGACTCACTTCTCAGCGAATACGCTGCGATGGGCTTTGAATACGGATATTCAGTAGTCCGCCCAGAGGCTCTCGTTATGTGGGAAGGCCAGTTTGGTGACTTCTCTAACGGAGCCCAAACTGTTGTCGATGAATTCATCTCATCAGCTCTACAGAAGTGGGGCGAGCGTTCTTCAGTTGTCCTTCTACTTCCACACGGATATGAAGGCCAAGGACCAGATCACTCTTCAGCGCGAATTGAACGTTACTTACAGCTCTGCGCTGAAAACAATATGACTGTTGCGCAGCCTTCCTCACCAGCCTCTTATTTCCACTTATTGCGTTGGCACATTGCAAATCCAACACGGCGTCCAATGATTGTCTTCACACCTAAGTCGATGTTGCGCCTCCGCGCTGCTGCATCACAGCTAAGTGATTTCACAAGTGGAACATTCCGCCCTGTGATTGGTGACGATAAAGTTGCAAATGCAACTCGTCTGATTTTCTGTTCAGGAAAGATTTATCACGATCTCGTTGCAGAGCGAGAAAAGTTAGGAGAACACTCAACAGCGATTGTTCGTGTTGAACTTCTCTATCCACTTCCAATCGATCAGATGCGCGAAGAGGCTGCAAAGCATCCGAATGCGACTCTGCTCTGGGTGCAAGATGAACCAGCAAATCAAGGTCCATGGTCACATATCGCACTTCGTACCTCTGAAGCACATGGTGGACGTGCAATTGATAGCCGAATCTTCCGCTTGGTTTCACGTCGTTCAACAGCATCTCCTGCCACCGGTAGCCATCACTTGCACGAAGAAGAGATGAAGGCTTTGTTGCAAGAGGCCTTTACGCGCTAATTCTTGAGTAAGAGAATGTTAACGAGCGCGCTTAACGCGTCCAGTTATCTTTGCAACGATTGATATCGCGGGCAACCAACCCCATTGGCGAGAATCTGTTCCTTCGGGGTTATCGCTTAATACAAATATTTGATTGCTATCACCTTTAATCTCAGAGATTCGCTTCACATACTTAACGCCAGGTTGTTCCGGTCTTTCGATGACAACTACATCGCCGACTTTGACTGTGGAACTGCGAAGGATCCAGGCTGACCAGTTAGTGCTGGTACTAAGGCGGTAACTACCCCACCGCGCCATCAACCAATCGCCAGGTGAATATGTGGGCAACATCGAACGGCCCTCAACGAGCACGGTTGCGTATCTTCTGCCCATAGCGCTTCGACCCATATGGCAATCCTAGGCGAGGTCTAGACGAGATATGCGAGCCACCTATTACTGCACTAATCTTGGCTTTATGAGAAATATATTTGAAGCAGTTTTTGCACCTAAGACCACCGTCCTCGCTCACTGCGATCTTCCTTGTGGAGTCTACGACCCAGCACAGGCACGCATTGAAGCGCTCTCAGTAAAGGCTTGCATGGAGAAATATGCAGCTAATACCGATGCTGATTTCCGTTCACGCTCTGTTGCAATCAAAGAAGAGCGCTCACATGCTGTTAAGGAACACCTTTGGGTTCTTTGGACAGATTACTTTAAGGCTCCTCACTTCGAGGCATACCCACAGTTGCACACACTCTTTAACGATGCAACCAAGCTAGCTGGAGCTGCCGGAACAAAGGGAACTCAAGATGTTGCAGTTGCAGATTCATTGATCGCAAAGATTGATGAGATTGCAGAAATCTTCTGGGCCACCAAGAAGTAATCTAGCTGGAAGTAAAATTCAGGAGTTAATTACGGATTGAGCGGCAGTGCGGGCGAGGAAAGTTACTCGCTCCACTGTCGCTCTCTTTATTTCCCCTTGCGCAATATGGCGCTCACCTTCATAAACATCACAAGCAAAAACTATTTCACGACCTTCTATTTCGATACATCTGGCACTGGCGCGAAGCTCATCGCCAACTTGGGCAGAGCCTTCTAGATCAATCGTGGTCGAGAGTAAGTAAGTTGTTTCGCCGTTATCTAAATACTCGCTCAGGGCTGCAACGGTAGCGCTCTCCATAATATGAAGCAGATGCGATGTGGCAACAACGGGTAGCTCAGATAAACCCATCGCTAGAGCGGTATCACCTGGCCTGACACTCATAGTCGCAAAACCAACTGTGCCTAAGACTTCTTCTACCGGTTTCATGATTCGCCTATTTATCTGAATCTAAATCGTTAAAGTGCTGAATACGAGTCTGCTCAATCTGAATTTCGCGATGTTCAACATTGCCGAACTCATCTATTTCAATTGAAATTTCAGTCATGCTGAATTGGGTTATAACTTCACTTGTACCGGTGGACTGTGCCCGAAGCTGTGCTGCAATTAGATCATGTAAGTCTTCCGGCGCCTTCTCATTGCATGTTCTACGCAGCGTGCTCTGCAATAAATCATGCATGGCTCGCTCGTGAGCGACTTCGCTCTGGCAAGGTAGACATTGTGCGATATGGGTTTCAATTTCACTAGCACGTGGAAGCTCTTGAATCTGATCCTCGATGATGAAGATAACGGATGAGAGCACATCGCTACAGTGAATTTCTATAAAGCTCATTTGTTCTCTCCCTTCTCTTTATCGGGAGACACTTGATAGCCCAATTCGCGCGCGTAATCTGCAAGCTTTTCGCGCAATTGCTTACGTCCTCTATGCAGGCGTGACATAACGGTGCCAGCAGGTGCGCCGACGATTTCAGCAATCTCTTTATATGAAAAGCCTTCAACATCAGCGAGATATACAACCATCCGGAAATCTTCATGAATTTCTTGTAGCGCTCTCTTGATATCGCTATCAGGAAGTTTTTCGAGAGCTTCAACCTCTGCAGATTTTCCGAGGTCGCTTGTATGTGATTGCGCCTTCTCTAATTGCCAATCTTCAAGCTCGCCCTGGGAAATCTGCGGTTGGCGTTGACCCTTGCGGTAACTATTAATAAAGGTCGTCGTAAGAACTCGGTATAACCAAGCACGCAAATTAGTTCCCTCTTCAAATTGATGGAAGGAGGTAAAAGCTTTGAGATATGTATCTTGCACTAAATCGCGGGCATCTTCTGGGTTCTTGGTATAGCGAAGAGCGGCTGCATAGAGCTGATCAGTAAATGCGAGGGCATCACGTTCGAAGCGCACGTTGCGATCAGCGGCGCTTTCGAGAAGTAAATCCTTCGATGTCATCGTTTCTATCCTAGCGCTGCTTTAGAAAAGTGTCTCAGGAGAGCCAAGCTTGATCTCCTTAATTAGTTCTGCGCCGTTATTGGCTACCAGATTGACGCGAGGCGAAACAGGCCTGGCAACCAACCCCGCCGCAGGAGCTGAGCTCTGCATTAACGAACGCAAGAATTCAATATCGCGATTTTCACTGTCGAGCCAATCTCCCCATTTCTCGGGGCCCATCATTACTGGCATGCGAGAGTGAATATCAACCAATTGCGCGACCGCTTCACGAGTGATTATTGATGCGCTCTCAATAACCTCGCCGGTTTCAGAGATCCACGAACTCCAAATTCCCGCAATCGAAAGTGGTGCTCCGCTTTCACTTGTGATGTAGAAAGGTTGCTTCGGCGGATAATCACCAAGAGCGGTCGCCCACTCGTAGTAACCGGTCACCGGAATCAGACAACGCGTTCTTCTAAATGCATCGCGAAAAGTTGGCTTCTCATGAATTGATTCGCTTCGTGCATTGATGGCATGTGACTGTGAACTACGAGCATCTGTCAGGCTCTTCTGCCAGGGAGCGATCATTCCCCAAGAAGCAGTGGCCAACTCGGGTCTTACTTGGCCCTTCTCCTTAATGATGTAGATCTCGTTGGTGGGCGCAACATTCCAATTAAGTGGAAGTGATGGCGCATCAGCATTGCTATCGAGTTTAAAGAAATCGACTATCTCCTCTGCGCCCGTTGCCATCGCATATCTGCCACACATACGGGCAATCCTATGCAATGGGTAGACTTACACCATGACTTCAACGCATCCGCTTTGGCCCGCGCCATTTCGCGGCGCCCATCCAGTTGAGGCAACGATTGAAATTCCTGGTTCAAAGTCAGTGACCAACCGCGCACTAATTCTGGCAGCCCAAGCCAACTCACCTTCAGTTCTGCGTAAGCCATTGGTTTCGCGCGATTCAGAGCTGATGTCTGCAGGGCTTCAGGCGATGGGCGTTTCGATCATTGATAAAGGCGATCATTGGGTTGTTACTCCCCCAACCTCACCAGGAAAATTAACTGGCCCAGCAAAGATAGATGTCGGTAACGCCGGCACAGTCATGCGTTTTCTTCCACCATTGGCTGGCCTTGCAAATGGCGACATCACATTTGATGGTGACCCACGTAGTTATGAGAGACCACTGGGGCCAGTAATTAAAGCTCTCGAAGAGCTCGGTATCTCAATCAGTCACGAAGGTCGTTATTCGCTTCCGATGGTGATGCGCTCAAAGGGTGCCATCACAGGTGGAGAGTTAACAATTGATGCATCTTCATCGAGTCAATTTTTATCTGCACTCCTTCTCATTGCACCAAGCACTCTTAAGGGAATCACCGTCAAGCACTCAGGTGGCGCACTTCCATCAATGCCTCACATTGAAATGACTGTCGCGATGTTGCGACAATTCGGTGCAACGGTCACCGTCGACGAACAGGCGCAGACGTGGCGCGTTGAACCTTCCGCGCTCCATGGAGTTGATCTCACAATCGAACCAGATTTATCTAACGCTGCTCCATTTATCTCTCTAGCGATGGTCTGTGGCGGATCAATCACGATTGCAGATTGGCCACGCCAAACAACACAGCCTGGAGATCAGTTACGTCAGATACTCACCCAGATGGGTGCAACTGTTGAATTCGTAGCAGGCGGCGTAAAATTTAATGGTGGCTCCGCGATTCACGGAATTGATATTGATCTTCATGATGTTGGAGAGCTAACTCCATCAATTGCAGCGCTGGCAGCGCTGGCAGTTTCTCCTTCGCACCTGCGTGGAATCGGCCACTTACGTCTGCACGAAACCGATCGTTTATTGGCGCTATGCACAGAGTTAAATGGTTTGGGTGGCGATGTCACTGATGATGCAGATTCATTACGCATTAATCCGAAGCCTTTACATCAAGGAACTTTTCACACCTACGAAGATCACCGATTAGCTACTGCTGGCGCTGTTATTGGGCTGGTTGTTGAAGGCATTAACGTAGAAAATATTGCGACAACGAGAAAAACCCTCACCGATTTTCCGGCTCTCTGGAACTATGCACTAGAAGGTAATCGGTAATTCATGGCGCCTCGCGAATACGATGAATCTGATGTGCGAATACGTCCAACGCGCACAACTCGTCGCCGCAGCAAAGATCGCCCTTCGCATAGCTCATCTTCAACAGCTCTTGTAATTTCAGTTGATCGTGGTCGTTCTGGCTGTGTTATTCAGGGGGCAGAATCCACAGGGCATTCACTCGGAGATTCCACCGGACAATTTGTAATCGCCATGAAAGCTCGTGAACTTGGTCCGAAATCTGTTGTTGTAGGAGATTCTGTTGAAATTGTTGGAGATGTATCTGGTAATGATGGAACCCTTGCTCGAATTGTCAAAGTAAACGATCGCAAGAATTCGCTCAGTCGCACCGTTGATGATGCAGCAAAACTCGAAAGAACTATCGTTGCAAATATTGATCAACTGATAATTGTTGTTGCTTCTGCCAACCCTGAACCTCGTCGAGGGCTTATAGATCGCTTTCTGGTCAGCGCCTTCATTGAGAAAATTCATCCAATTATTGTTGTCACCAAAATTGATGTTGCACCGATTCCTGAGTTTATGGAGCGGTATGCAGCCCTTGGGGTTGATATCGTCACCACTTCAGCTGCTACAACCAATCGCGACGTTGAAGTTGCGGCAATTGCAGCGCTCTTAAAAGATAAAGTCTCTGTTTTGGTGGGTCACTCGGGAGTTGGTAAATCAACGCTCATCAACGATTTGGTACCTGATGCTGATCGCATGACTGGCGTCGTTAATGATGTGACAGGGCGTGGGCGCCACACATCATCGAGTGCGATTGCTCTAGAGCTTCCTATTGGAGGTTGGATTATCGATACCCCCGGAATCCGCGCTTTCGGTCTGGCACATCGCAACCCGCGAGATATCGTTGAAGCCTTCCCCGATTTAGCGCAAGCAGCCGCAACCTGTATGTCCCACTGTTCGCATGCAGAAGAATCATGCGCACTTAATACCTGGATCCTGGCTGAGCCCGAGCATGTTGAAGAGCGAACTTTACGTTTAGAAAGTCTTCGCTCACTCCTAGATGTTAAGAGTTCAATAGAATCAAGCTATGAGCCAGAGCAGTAATCAGAGAGAGAATCACGGGCCTTGGAGCCACGGCGAAGATCTCACCTTGGCACATCGCCTGGCAGATGCGGCGGATGCCATTACTTTAAAGCGCTATCAAGCAATCGACCTTGCTGTTTCTACCAAACCAGATAACACCCCTGTAACCGATGCAGATAAATCAGCAGAGGAGGCGATCCGCGCTTTATTGGGTGCGCATCGACCTGATGATGGAATTGTCGGTGAAGAGTTTGGTAATGAAGGCGCAGAACGAAATCGCTACTGGGTAATTGATCCAATTGATGGCACAAAGAATTTTCTCCGTGGTGTACCAACGTGGGCAACTCTTATTGCCCTTGTTGAAAGAGCAACTGACGGATCTCAATCGACAATTGTTAGCGTTGTCAGCGCACCGGCGCTCTTTCGCCGATGGTCGGCACATCTAGGCGGAGGCGCATTCGTCACTGTTAATCATGAAGATACAAAACGGATTCACGTTTCAGATATAGCAAAGATTGAAGATGCATCTATCTCGTACTCTGATTTTCAAGGGTGGGGTGAAATGTTGCCTGCCTTTAATAACCTCTTGAAGCAAGCGTGGAGAACTCGCGGCTATGGAGATTTCTGGTCGCATATGTTGGTTGCAGAAGGCGCTCTCGAAGTTGCAGTCGAACCTGAGCTTGCTCTCTGGGATATGGCAGCCCTTGATTTGATAGTTACTGAAGCAGGTGGTGTTTTCTCAAATACAGCAGGTCTACCTGGTCCTCATGGCGGTAACGGACTTTCTACAAATGCTGAGCTGCATATGTATGTAGTTTCAGCGCTAAATGCTGGAGTGGGTAGATAACCCGATGGAGCTCACTTCGCAAACTCTGATTTCACAGACATATGCTGTATCGGGCATGACTTGTTCATCGTGTGTGAATTCAATTGAGCGAACCCTTAATGAGATTGAAGGCGTGAAAGCATCAGTGAACTTCGCCTCTGAAACTGTTCACATACTTACCTCTGTAGAAATCAAAGCAGAGGTAATTATCAAGGCGATTAAATCTGCTGGCTACAGCGCCACATTATTAGCAGATCAGAGCGATCCGGCACTTCATCGCAAGGGTGCCGCCCGAGCTCTGATTTTTGCGATGATTTTTGCAATCCCTGCAATAACAATCTCAATGGCGATGAGCTGGCATGAACCAATAGGTACATGGCTCACTGATGTTTTTACTACCTATAACATTGCATTGCCGCCACATTACGAACATAACTTTGCAGCATGGCTTGCTCTCACCCTCACAACGCCTCTTATCCTATTTGTAGCTTGGCCGATACATCGCGCCGCGCTACGAAACTTCTTTCATCCGACAATGGATTCTCTGATTTCTCTCGGATCTATCGCTGCGTACTCTTGGTCAATTTATGCTACCTGGACAAATACTGGTGATATTTACACGGAGGTAGCAGCTGGAGTACTTCTCTTTGTAATTCTTGGGCGTTATCTTGAAGCTCGCGCAAAGCGATCTGCAGCTAGCGCGCTCTCTACCTTGCTGGCGCTGGGTGAGAAAGAAGTAAATGTCCTTCGAAGCGGACTTGAAGTCACCATCCCAATTTCGCATTTACAAATTGGCGATGAATTCATCGTGGCGCCGGGTTCACGCATTGCAACTGATGGCATAGTGATTTCAGGTTCATCTACCGTTGATAACTCACTCATCACTGGGGAATCACTACCAATAGATGTAAAGCCTGGCGCACGAGTAATTGGATCAGCAATTAATCACAACGGCAGAATCATTGTGCGGGCAACTCGTGTCGGTAGCGATACCGAGGTAGCCCGAATTACATCTATGGTCGTTACTGCCCAAGGATCAAAATCCCCGATACAGCGAAGTGCCGATCGCATCGCTTCAATCTTCGTACCAACAGTAACCCTGCTCGCAATCGCAACTTTTGCGTTCTGGTATTTCAGTCAAGATAAATCACTAACCTTCTCAATATCAACTGCAATAACAGTTCTTGTAATCGCCTGTCCTTGTGCGTTGGGATTAGCTACACCAGTCGCTCTTCTCGTCGCATCTGGGCGCGGGGCTCTACGTGGCATTGTTCTTCGTAATCCCCGAGTCTTAGAAATTTCTCGTGAAATTGATACAGCAATTTTTGATAAGACTGGCACTCTAACTTCTGGAGTAATGAGGGTTTCAGAAACTTTGATTCCAGTTTCAGCACAGAAACCACTTGGCGCTAGTTATGCGCAGATACTGACAGAGAAGAATGTTCTCTCTTTAGCGATGGCTTTAGAGAGTGCAAACACTCATCCCTTTGCAGAAGCAATTGTTGATTATTGCATCTCGCACTCAGCGCAGAAATTAACTGTCACCGACTTTATGCAGACGCCAGGGGCAGGAGTTGCCGGACGTGTCTCTGCTTTCGATAAGACTTTCATCGTAATCATCGGATCCCCAGAATCGGTTGCACATAGCACCACTGCCTTGGATCCAGTCCTTATTGAAGCGATTGCACGGGCAAAGAGCAGTGGCGATAGCGCAGCGCTACTTGCAGTTGATGGAGTAGCAGTAGCCCTCTTTATCGCAGGTGATCAAGTGCGCAGCGATGCACGCGAAACTATTGAAGCACTTGGCTATAAAGGTATCTCTAGCTGGTTGGTCACTGGTGATCACCTTGACGCTGCCGAGAAGATTGCCGCACAGGTAGGTATAGCGTCAGATCACATCGTTGCCGGGGTAACTCCTGAAGGAAAGATTGAAAAGGTGCGCCAGCTACAAGAGAGCGGTCATCGCGTTTTGGTTATAGGCGATGGAATCAATGATGCGGCTGCACTTGCGCAAGCTGATCTCAGTATTGCAATGGGAACCGGCACAGATACAGCTATAGCCACCGCAGATATCACTTTGATGCGCCCACAATTGATGGGAGCTGTGCAATCTCTCGATCTATCACGGAAAACTTTGCGCACCATTAAATTAAATCTTGGTTGGGCATTTTCTTACAATGCGATTGGGATTCCAATCGCTGCAATGGGATTAATGTCACCGATGTATGCAGCTGCAGCAATGGCTCTCAGTAGCTTATTTGTAGTTTCTAACTCTCTTCGGATTCGCTAAATAGCGTACGCTTAATTGAAATTAACCCGATATATATCGGGAAGGCAATCATGATGACAAGCGATAGCGTTGAGTTCTCAACTCCGGTCTCGTTCGAATAGTTCCATGACAAGACGAAGAGATTGAGCGTATAAATAAAGGCAAATGGCAGAGTAAAGAGTCGCCATTTCACCACACGAACAAGATGTGGGAACTTTACATTTGTTAGCTGAGAAATAGCGAGAAAAACAGTCACAATTGCCGTTGTTCGCTGCGACAAATCTAAAATAAGAAAAGTTGGCACGGCAAGATTCCAAATCGCAGGAAAACCATTGAACCAATGATCTTCTGTCTCTATATCTGTACGAGCAAACCAGAGCGCTGATAAGAGCAGCACCATCGCTGCAATAAGTGTTTGAAACTCTGCCGGCAACATATTAAGTCTCACCATCAGAGCTACTGGCACGACAACGCAGGTTAAGTAATCAACGATTAAATCAAGAACATATCCATCGACTCGAGGTGCATGAAAGACAACATCGATGCGACGAGCGATTGGACCATCTAACCCATCAAGTACCTGGCACAGGAGCAACCAGAGAAGAGCTGCGCGAACATTGCCATCGATAACGGCTTGCAACGCCAAGAGTCCTGCAGCTGCGCCGCTGGCAGTCATCACATGGAGGGCGTAACCAGCAGATCGGTTGAGGCGCTCTCCACCTATTGTGGGTCTCATAAGTCAGGAGAATAGCGAATGGCCGCCCATATGAGCGACCATTGGCCTTACTAGTTACCTGTGCAATCTAGCGTGTAGTAGCGGGGGCAGGATTTGAACCTACGACCTCTGGGTTATGAGCCCAGCGAGCTACCGAGCTGCTCCACCCCGCGTCGGTATTCGTATTCTAGGCGGAGAGCGAGCACATCACCAAATCGCTGATTTATCTCATCTATCGCATAGCAAAGAGCACCGCATAGCTTCTTGGTGAGAAGAATCTATGCGGTGCTCTTTATGCGTTAAAGAATTGCAGAGTTACTTAGTTCGAGCCTGCGCTGCAATAGCAGCTGCAATAGCTGCCTTCAAGCGATCTTGTGCTCGACCGTATGCTGCGAAATCGCCCTTCGCAAGTGCGGTCTGTCCATCTGCCAACGCTTGTCTTGCGGCAGCGAGTGCAGTTGAAAGATCTGCAGAGCTATCGGTTGTGATTGGCGCAGTACCAGTTGAAGCATTTCCTGCACCTGCACCGAAGACTTGATCGAGTGCTCCCTTAAGAGAACTATCAAATCCGATGACATCACCGAATGAGACGAGAACCTTCTGTAGCAATGGATAAGCAGCATCGTTAGATGTTGCTCGTACATAAACCGGTTGCACGTATAAGAGACCTCCGCCGACAGGAAGTGTCAGCAGATTTCCGAGAACAACATCAGATCCACCTTGACGCAAGAGTGAGAGCGCATTTGCGACTTCTGGCTTTGCTTCAAAGTTAGATGCAATCTGTGATGGACCAGGAATGTTAGTACTACGAGGAAGCTGTAGCACTGTCATCTTTCCGTAATCAGGACCTGGATCAGAATTTACAACTGCAAATGCTGAAAGGTTCTCGCGACTTCCACGTGGAACGAATGGAGTAGTAAGTGAGAATGAAGCTTTGCTTTCGTTAGGCAACTTCATTGTCAAGTAATACGGAGGTTGAGCTCCAGCATTTGCACCGAAAGTTGATGGATCACGAGGAATACGCCAGAAATCCTGTCCGCCGTAGAACGCTGCTGCGCTCTTGACGTGATAAGAACTCAAAACATCGCGCTGAACTCGGAAGATATCTTCAGGATAGCGAAGATGCTTCATAAGATCTTTTGAAATCTCACTCTTGGCGGTAACGGTATTTGGGAAAGCCTTCATCCAAGTCTTTAGAACTGGATCTTTCTCATCCCATTGATAGAGAGTGACCGTACCGTTATAGGCGTCAACCGTTGCTTTTACAGAGTTACGGATGTAGTTAACGCTCTGATTTCCCTGCACGGTGATTGCAGAAGATGCTGCAGTGAGTGCATCGCTTGTTGCATCAGCGAGTGTTGTGCGCTGTGCATAAGGGTATCCAGCGCTCGTTGTATAACCATCGATAATCCACTTGATCTTGCCATCAACAATTGCTGGGTATGGATCTCCATCGAGAGTCATCCATGGCGCAACTTTTGCTACACGTTCGCGTGGGGAACGGTTATAGAGAATCTTTGAATCTTTATTGATGAGGTTAGAGAGAAGAATGCGCTGCTCTTGATACTGCACGGCAAAGAGCAACTTATTGAGGAATCCTCCAACTGGAACGCCTCCTTCACCTGTATAGGTGTAATTCTTCTGTCCGCTTGTCGATGAATCATCTGGGTAATCGAATTCAACTGGCTCACCATCTGTTGAGCCACCAATAATTGAATATTCAGGGGCATTCTCACCGAAGTAAACACGTGGCTGGAATTCACCGAGACCCTTTGTTGGTGGGAGATCGCCGACTAGGAAGTTTGGCTTTCCATCGGCATCTACGGTATTTCCATATGCTGCTACAAAACCGAAACCGTGTGTATATACAAGGTGATCATTGATCCAGTTTCGACTTGGATTTCCATCGATATTGAGTTCACGGACAGCTACGACTGCATCGCGACTGACGCCATTTACTTCATAGCGATCGATATCGAGTGATTCAGAGAATGCGTAGTACGGCTTGATCTGCTGTAATTGACGGAATGTTGATGAAAGAACGTTTGGATCCATCAAACGAATATTGTTGATATTGACTGAATCACGAGCCAACTCTTTTGAAGTTGTCGTCAGAGCGGCATCGTAATCCTGAACATCTACACCATCGATTCCGTATGCAACGCGGGTAGCATCGATATTACGCTGAATAAATGGGGCTTCCTTTGATGATTCAGAGGGCTTTACCTGGAACTGTTGAATCGCGGCAGGATAGATACCGGCAATAAGCACTGATGAGATGACCATCAGGGCTGTACCAGCAGCTGGCAGAATCAAAGAGCGGCGGAAAATATTGGCAAAGAAAAGCAGTGCACAGATGAGCGCAATGCCAGAGAGAATTGCTTTGGCAGGTAGTAGCGCATTGACATCAGAATAAGTTGCACCGGTAATCAAGCGATTCTCTTTCAGAACCAAGGCATAACGGTCGACCCAATAAGCAACTGCCTTAACTAGAACGATAAGACCGAAGAGGATCGAAAGTTGAACACGCGCTGCCACAGTAGTTCGATCTGATGGCGCTTGTGGACGGATACCGCCGTACATGTAATGAACAAAGAGAGTTGTGATTGCGGCGAGAACGAGCGCTGAGATTGTCCAGCCAATCAACGCCTGAATAAGAGGCAACTTGAATGCGAAGAATGAGATATCCATATTAAATTGCGGATCTTTAACGCCGAAATCAGTTGAGTTTCTAAAGAGAAGATATTCGCGCCAGAAGAGAGTTCCTGATGTTCCTGCAAAGTAAGTGATTGCAACGAAGAGACCGATGAAAACATAGCGAAGAAAAGGTTCGATTTGAGCACGTAAGCGCTCGACGCCATTGAGTTCGATTGCAGTTGGTACATAGAAGGGGCGACGCTTATAGGCGAAGAAGATATTGAGAGAGATGATTGTTGCAGTCAACAATCCGACGATGAGAAATAGTTGGATGCGAGTTGTGAGAACTGTTGTCCAGACGCTGGTGAAATCAACCGACTTAAACCAGAGCCAATCAATGTAGTAACCGCTGAAGGAGACGATGATGGCTCCAATTACTGCGAGCAGACCAGCGGTTATTGCGAGGGGGGCACGATTTCTATTCATGCGCGTACGCTAGCGCACCCTTGAATTCCTGCAGAATTTGCCTGCTCACTTTCCTGTGAATCGTTCACAAGAAAGGAAACCACCTGATCTAGGGTCTCCACGGCGATTACCGAGATGCCTTCTACCGACTCGGGCAGCTCGTCACAGTTGGCCTTAGATATAAAGAGAAGCTCGGCGCCGACTTTCTTTGCCCCGATGATTTTCTCGACAATGCCTCCGATTGGACCGACTTCACCGTTGGCCGAGATGGTGCCGGTACCGGCAATTTTGCGCCCCTGCAAAATATCTGTCGGGGTAAAGAGTTCAACTATTCCGAGAGCGAAAATTAATCCACCGCTCGGTCCCCCTGTATTTTTAAGTGAAACTTTTACTGTTGAATCACTCACCTGCGATAGATCTACTTCAGGAAATCTCTTTGCTAATTGACCACGAGCAGCCGTTAAGGCAATGCTCTGTGAAGTATCCATCTCTTTCTTGCTTGCTTTAATTTCCTTTTCAGTACTTGTATCTTCTTGATAAATCGCAGAGCGCGGCACTACTACACAATCACCCCAGACCCAACAGCCCGAAATCGCTGCACCGAGTACGCGGGTATCGGGATTAGTAACAAGAATTGTTAAGAGATAGAGCTGGCCATTGGCAGGGTAGCTCTTCACTTGCTTAACACCAGTTGACTGGGAGATGCTGAGAATCTTGGGAAAGAGCGGAGATGGATTGCCAGGTGTAATGATTACAAAGTTCATTGGGGCCAATAGAGCAAGTGCTATGCAGGTTATAAAGAAGTAGGTGAAACTGCGCGGCGCCCGCGCGAAACGCAGGTTACTAACTCTTGGGTTCATTATCTCGTTCTATGCCATCCCGGAATGAATTTTGAAAGCGTTCGAATTGATTGACAGAGCGAGAGGTTCCTTTTTCAAATTTTCTCTTAAACTTTGAAACCCAGAGGATGTAGACCAAGGCGCCAATTACTCCAGCCAGAGGCACAAGCCACCAAATGAGGGCGGTAAAGGCTGGAGAAGAGGCGGTGAGGGTGCTTACATGCATAGAATTAGAGTAGTCGTAGCGGGAAGAAAGTGCCTCTTTTCACTGTTATAGCTCCCAGACAGAAAAATCTTAGAAGAAGGAGTCGGTCATGGCGGGATTTGGTTTTACTCCGAACGACCCCGATGACCCTAATGAGAATCAGAATCGCGAAAATTTAGAAGCGATGATGCGCCAGATGCAAGAACAGATTAAAGCGCAATTTGATCAACTCGGAATTAGTAGCGGATTAGCAGGGCTTGGAATACCTGGATTCGGTGCAGCACCAGATGGAAAAGTTGAAGCACTACCACTTGCGACGGTTCGTGATGTGGCAAAGAAATTTACGGTGGCGCAAGGTTCACAGCCATTGGGCACAAAAGATCTCACTGCAATCAACAACGCCTGTGAGATTGCAGATATCTGGCTCAACGAAGCGACGCAATTTCCTGCTACTTCTTCTAGCGCGCCTCGTGCAACAAGTCGACTTGATTGGATTGATGCGACCCTTCCTGGATGGCAAGCAACTATGGAGCCACTTGCCGCCGGTCTGGCCGCTGCAATTTCGCGTCTATTGGATGATGCGATGAGCGGAGATAACGAGGCTCAAGAATCACCAATACCGGTCGCCGCAATCGCTGGCCTTATGAAGAGCTTTATTGGTTCGATGATTGCCACACAATTAGGACAGGCAATCGGTGCAATCTCGGCATCTGCAGTAGGTGCACATGATGCAGGGCTACCAATTCTTGAACCTGCTCGCCCCTTATTAATCCCTGAAAACATTGATCTTTGGGGGGCTGATACTGAGATTGCTAAGTCAGAGATCTATCTCTTTCATGCACTTCGTGAAGGCGCGATTGCTCGTCTCTTCGAACATAATCCATGGATAGTTTCTTACATTCGTAGCGCCATTGTTGAATACGGCGCCGGAATCAAAATTGATCTCGAAGCAATTCAACGCCAAGCAGAAGAAGCGATGAGTAACGGCGCAAATGAAATATCTATCGCTCTCGATGCCGGAATCTTCACACCTGAAGAAACTCCAGTACAACGCGCTGCGCTATCAAAACTTGAAACAGTATTAGCTCTCGTTGACGGTTGGGCTGATGATGTTGCAACGCTTGCAGCCGGAGATCGCTTACCCGCAATTACTGCGCTTCGTGAAATACAACGTCGTACACGTGCAACAAGTGCGCCAGCGCAGCAACTCTTTAAAACAATGTTGGGGTTAGAAGTTTCTCCAAAGTTATCGAGAGAGGCGAGCGCCTTTTGGAACCACGTGCGCGCCGCAAAAGATATTGCAGCGCGAGATAACATTTGGTCTGGAATTCTTCCTAGCGCAACCGAGCTACTCGCACCCGATCTCTTCCTGGCATCGACTGAGATTCCTGATGATCTCAGCGGGATGCTGGGCTAGCCCCAGATAAAAGGCCGTTCAAAAAAAGCGAAGCCCCCGGGGCCACATTTCAATATCTGCCTTCCCCTTGCAGATATCGAACGGTTATCCGGGGACTTCGTATGCGCAAAGTACGACGAAATGACCGTGTGTGCAACTAGCTACGAGGGTTTTCGGGCAATAGAGTTTGCGTGATGGATGACTCCCTAAATAACGACCTGCCACTGGATGAAGATCTGACTCTCCCTGGAATAACCGAAGGAGAGATTCTGGTCATCCGCTCTACTCGTCGCAAAAAATCGAGCTCTGCCTACCGCCAAGGTGGTCGAATCGTAATTTCTATCCCAGCTCGCATGAGCAAAGCTGAGGAGAGTCAGGTTGTGCCAGAGCTAATTGCAATTATTCGCGCTCGAGAGGCAGCAAAGACCCCGCAAGAGTCAGAACTTGCGATTCGAATCGATCAATTGTTGAGCGAACTTGCTCCAGAGATTACCGAGCGCCCTCTTTCGGTAACTTGGCGTCCAATGCGCGAGCGCTGGGGATCATGCACGACGGTCGATAGAACGATTCGAATCTCAGATCGCCTTGCACTGGCCCCCTCTTACGCCCTTGACTACGTTCTCTTCCACGAAGCTATTCATCTACGCCACCACGACCACGGGGCCGAGTTCACGGAGATCTTGGCTCGATTTGAGGATTCTGAGCTCGCTAGCGCCTATCTAGATGGGTATGAGGCGGCTGAGAGAGCCCTGGCAGACCCAGTTGAGCTCAAAAAGCTCCGTAAGTAAGCCCAACACTCAGGCGTGAATTCTCGCCTATTTCACCCTTTTGAGCGTGAGTGAGAGTATGGTTTCAACCAATACGCGTGACCGCACAACTCGGTTACGCCGATTGGAGGCAATCATGGCAGATGTAGAGACATATAAGGGTGACGCTTACTGCGTTAAGTGCAAAGAGAAGCGTGACTTCGAGGGAACTGTAAAGGTCTCAGATTCAGGTCGCCGCATGGCACAGGGCATCTGCCCAGTATGCGGAACTAAGGTCAACCGTATCCTCGGTAAGGCCCAGTAGTTTCTTAACCAGTAGTTTCTTTAAAAGTTTAAACCCATACGTAGTAGGACCCCGCGCATTTTTCGAAAAATCGAGAAAAATCTCGAGAGAATTCGAAAGATAATGCGCGGGGTTCTTCTTTTCTCACTCAAGGTAAGCGGCTCACACACTTAGCCACAGGCATGTCGGCCATTTTCTGCCGGCGATCGCCCATACCTGCACTATCGCCGGTATGGAAAATTCAGCTAACCAAACTAGAAGAGGGTTCGGCCTGCGTCGCGGGCTTTCACTCTCACCGGCAGTTGGCGGTGCTTATCGCATAGGACGGGCCAACCAGAACGTCCTCATTGCTTCCGCATTTCATCGCACAGCGATTATTGCAATGGCCCAGGGGCGTGATCCATTTCTCAATGTACCGAGCTCAGATCACCAAGCGATTGAGCAACTGATCAGATCACTAGCTGCAGCTGATCTTCTCACTCAAGGTCGACACGAGATCGCTCTTCCCCCTAGATATCTCAATGAAATAGTTGAGAGAGACCTGGCTGCGGGGCAATTACGTAATCGATGCGAACCAGAACTTTTGCAATGCGAATGGAGCGAAGCTGCAATCACATTAGGTGAAGATGAAGGCGCCAATATTCTGGCAGCGCGTGCTGAGGTGCGAGTTCATATTAGTGGGCGCAATCGGATTGCCACACTTTTGCATTCTTTGCTATTGGCAAGTGGAGTATCACTCGTTGAATATATTGATCACTCTGATAAATCAACCATCAGTGACACTGATATTGGGACATCTACTATTACATCAAAAGAGTATGCGATGAACTTTTATGGACACCTGCAATCTCACCGACGAGCAATTTCACTCTTCCCGCTTGATCGAAGCGCTAATCATTTAAGGGATAAGGGTGACGGTGCAGCAAAGCAGGCAAAGCTGATCATTCATAGCGGGCCGGTAGATATTGAAGATTTGATTGATTGGTTGACTGCTGGACAAGCACACTTTGTCATCCAATCCCCCCTCGCTGATCAAATAACAATGGGGCCGCTGGTATTGCCCGGTATCTCGCCATGCTTGCGTTGTGCCGATCTCAATCAAATTGATCGTGTGGGCTATTCATCTACCGATCGGATTGCACTCACTCATACCCCTGAAATTGCAATGGTGGGCGCCCACTTCATCGCATCGTTGGCAGCATCACAGATTCTGCAATACATCGACTCCATTAGGCTTTCATCATCCATTTCAGCGAAGTCTTGGCCAATTGCGCAGGTCACTACAGTGAATCTTCAGAAGCTACATCAGCCTCAGATTTATTCAATTACTCAACATCCATTATGTGGTTGTCAGGTTTTCCGAGATAAATCTTCGAGATAAATCAGGGAGCAACGGCAGGTAGCGCTAAATCTGAGAGAAGCACCAAAGCGATAGCAAGTGCAATCATGAGGACGGCAATAGCGATAGAGGTGCGTTTCCCACATCTCTGGGGCAAACCGTTAATTCCACTAGCGCGGTCTTGATCTATATCTTTAATGACGTTAATGAAATGTGCCGCGACGCCCAAGAGCGCTCCCCCAAGCCACATCCATATTGGTGGCGCATAATCTTTCGATAGCGCCATGCAGGAAGGTAGCGCCCCAAAAGCAATTGCATATGGGAGCGGTGAGAGAACAGTAAATTTAAAGTAGAAGTTGTAGGCAACCGCCCAACCAATTGCAAAAAGAGATAACCCGCCACCAATTAAGCCAAGCGGTCCGAAGAGATTGGTAATAAGTGCGATTGGAACCATTACGCGTAACCAACTCATTAAGCACTTAGGAGTTATAAGCCCTGCCACAAGTGGTTTCTTCAAACGCTTATGAGTTAAATCATCTTGGTAATCGATGAGGTCGTTGCTCCACCCGACTACAAGTTGCCCAGTAAAGACAGCGAAGGCAATAAGAATTGATGGACCTTCCCACCAGAACAATTGGGCAAAGAAAAAACTGATCGAAGTAACCAGCACTGTGGGGCCAAAGTGCGAAGCCCGCGCCAGGCCGATGATTCTCTTAAACATTTCTTAACGCGAACCACTTCTGTTACCGATTAGCACGTTTGCAATAGTAGCGGTGGTTGAACTAATCCCAGCACCAGTTGGAACTGCAGTGGCAGTTATCGATGCAGAACCACGGATGGAAGGTTTCCAAGAACACGTCACTGTAATGTTTGGTGAAGTTCCAGAAGTTAACTTGCTAATACATCCAGGAATTCGGAAGTTTCTCACTCTAAAAGTGACTCGTGCTGGAACGGTAACGGCCGCTGTAATGGTTACAGCCCGGCCGTAAGAAGCCGAACCGCTTAACGTTAACGATGAAATGCTCGATGTATCAGTGAGATCGCTGACCGTTATTGTGATGGCTTGAGTCCCGGCATTTCCGGCAGGGTCTGTCGCTGTGAGCGTTAAGTCATAGACGTTATTGGCGCCGTTATCTGCCGGGGCTTCAAAGTCTGGCGCTGCTTTAAATCTAATGGATGCCGTAATTGAATCTACATAAACAATGTTAAATAAAGATGCATCTGCCCCCGATGAGATTGTGATGGTGGCAGATTCAGAGGATTTGATTGTCGCCACTGTAGATGCGGTAGTGGTGTTCTCGGCGACTGTAAAGGCATTGGTTGAAGTAAAGGTCGGTGGAGTTGAATCCACCACCGGAAGGTTACTTGATGAGACATTGAGATTGTATTTAGGTTTGAGATACCCGTTGACTGTTTGCATATTAGAGACTGTGAGCGCCTGATTGAAGATAATTACCTCAGCAATATCTCCCGTGAAGTTAAGTCCTGAGCCACCTGAGCCAATCAACAAGTTGGTGTAGGCGTTGTTGGGATCGCTGCCATCAGTCAATGATGATGTGAGAGCGCCGTTAACGTAAACCTTCGATTCATTACTCACCCCATGTCGCAAGAGCGTAGTTATGAGAGTTGGTGTTCCGATAACTCCGGTACCAGCTACATCAACGGCGCCACCTGCAGAGACAATTCCGTTATCTCCTGACCATCGAACCAGGAAGAAGCGATCCCATCCGCCGTTATCAACGCCCCAGATACCTTCACGGCTACCTGTACCACGAGCTTTATGGACAGTGAAGATTGTTAAGTTTGGACGAGTCGCCGCTCTGATATCTATACTGCTAAAAGTTGATGACCCGTTGAAACTTATGACTGGTTGAGAGTTAATCAGGTTGGCGCTGTCGCTTTGAAAAGTTGGTGTTCCAGAAGCAGTCGCGTTATTTCCAGATCCAGATTGGTCACTCCATGTTGTTACTGTGCTGTTATCGGCTGGATCATTTGCTGACCCGCTCACGCAATCTGCTCTGAGCCAGAGGACGAGTCCAGAAATTCCGTTGAGCGCATTTGTATTGGGACACGGATTAACTGCTTGAGCAACAGGAGTAAGTGAATAATTCACTGTCATTGTTAAAGCAAGAGCGATTGTCGCTGCAACAGTGCGACGTAGTCTTGACATTGGCCAATGTTAATCGAACCCACCCAAGGCATCACCAGTTGAATTTCTAACAAGTCGAATTCCTAGCTAGTCGAATTCCTAAACTGGCTGTCTAAAGGAGCCCTTAACAAACGAGAAAGAGCTCTCGCATAGCTTCAGCTACGCGAGAGCTCTTTAATCGGAGGATAAATCAAGCCGCAACCTCATTGCCAGATTTCTCAACCTCACGAGGTGGGCGACCAGGACGACGCTTGCGCGCGACCACTTGGCCATCTTCGAAGAGTTCGCCTCCCCAAACGCCACATGGCTCTTGGCGAGAGAGCGCACCTTCAAGGCAGGCACTTCGCATTGGGCATGGCGCACAGAGTGACTTAGCGGCATTGATCTCTAAATCTGAGTCTGCGAAAAAGATTTCAGGGTCGGCGATATGGCACGGGAGCGTGAAGGCCTTATCGTTATCGGCGCGATATGTAACATCATCGAGTCCGATCCGATCGCCTGTCTCTGCCCATCCTGCTACCTGTAGTTCGCTGTAGAGAACTGTCATGGTCCTCTCCTCTCATTCTCTTTTTCTTTTTTGTTTTTACTTTTCTTTTTAGTTTTTATTTGGGAAATAAAAAAGACCCTCAAATCCGTAGTGGATTTAAAGGCCTTGTGGGGCGATATCGGTTATCCGATTATTGCTCCTGTGGCCTCATCCACTGCATAAAAGTTGGCGTAGAACGCTGACTTCGTTGCTGTGGGCCAAGCATGCTTGTGGGCGTGCTTGGCTGTATGAGTTGTAGAAGCTGTATTAGCGCATGAGAAAGCAGCAGAGCGTGAAGCTTCTGCTGTGATGGAGTTAAGGCTTACTAGGCTCATTAGCTTCATCCCTTTCTCAATTACTTATTGACGATACTGGTTCACCGGTTGGTGAGTGATAAGGGTAAGGGATAGCGGTAGTTACTCGCAAGGTAATTAAATGGGGGGTAATTAAATACCGCTGAGGGCAGCCTCGCGTATAAATCGTGAAGGTTCACCCCTATATGAGATGTGAAGATCAGCCTTGGCCCGCGTCATTCCAACGTAAAAGAGGCGGCGTTCTTCAGCGAGTATGGCATCTGTGAGCGTTGCTGAATTGGTAAGCGGCAAGATTCCTTCGCTTGCTCCAATTAAAAATACGCGTTCCCATTCAAGGCCTTTGGCGGCATGCAGAGTGGCCAGAGTGATTACCGGCATCGTAGGCGGATTATTTTGAGAGACACGATCTTCGACTTCACGCAGATATCCGCGCAGCGATTTTGGCTGAAATTGCGGGTCGCTATCGAGTTCACGCCCTAAATGAAGCAGAGCTGCAATACCGTCGATTGATTCGCCGGTAAGAAAAGGCTGTGCAATCGAACGTAGCTCATCGATCCATTCGCTGCCTTCGCTCGGAATCACCGATGCTTGACGAACATGCTTAAGGAAATCGCGAACATCAGTGCGATCGAAGAAACGTTCGGTATTACGAACTTGATACGGAATCGCCTCACGGATGAATTCACGTTCCATCGCTTTGAGTTGGTTATTTGTTCGAGCCAGAATTGCAATCTCTTGCGGTTCAGTACCTGCAGCAAGTAGTTCATTTATCTCGCGCGATACTCCAGCAATCTCTGCGCTCTCATCCTTAAAGCCCTGCACCAATGGTTTGCTTCCATGGCCATTGATTGCAGTGAGTTCTTGCCCCATCGAACCCGAGCGAAGTAATGAGTTGGCAGCAAAGGTAATCTCAGGAGTTGAGCGGTAACCAGTACTGAGGCGAATCACCTCTGCATCTGGAAAGCGTTGCGTAAATGTATTGAGAAAAACTGGGGTCGCACCAGCGAATGAATAAATAGTTTGAGCAGGATCACCGACAACACAGATATCGTTACGGGTTCCGAGCCATGCATTTATCAATCTCTGTTGTACAGGTGAAACATCCTGGTACTCATCGATTGTGAAATAACGATATTGGTTTTGAATTCTCTCGCGAACTTCCCGCTCTTCTTCCACCATTGCAGCACAGAGCAATAACACATCTTCAAAATCGATAGCGAGTTCTTGTTTCTTAATTGATTCGTAGGCAACATAGAGCTGCACAAGTTGTTCAGCATTTACCCGTGGCTTTGTTACGCGTTGCGAAATTTCATTGAGGAAATCCTCTGGTGCTACCTCTGAAACTTTTGCCCATTCAATCTCAGATGCGATATCTCTCATTAGCTCTCGATTGGTTATCGATAGTGAAGAAGTGAGCCCGGCGCGACGAATAGCCTCTGTAATAAAGCCACTTTTTGATGTAATCAGGTCAGGGGTGCGACCGCCGAATACTGTGGGCCAGAAGAAGAGCAATTGCTTAAGGGCTGCAGAGTGAAGTGTGCGGGCAGCTACTGTTGGAACACCCAAAGAACGTAACCGGGCTCGCATTTCACCCGCTGCGCGCGCGGTAAAGGTGAGCGCCAAGACTTTCTGCGGATCCATTGTTCCGATAGCTGCGGCATATGCAATGCGATGGGTGATTGCGCGAGTTTTTCCGGTTCCGGCGCCAGCAATAACGCAGATAGGCCCGCGAGTAGCTAAGGCAACTGCGCGTTGATCATCATCGAGCGCGCCGAGAATCTCATCGGGATCTAACGCCACGTCTCTCCGCCAACTGCTTTTTCGCCGAGCCAACCTTCAATCATTCGTCTAGCAACACTGACTGATGGCGGCAAAAGTAAAGTGCCATCTTGTGTTGCTGCTTTTAATTCGGCGCGAGAGAACCATTTAACTTCTGTGATCTCTTCGCCATCTGGGCGTGCTTCTTCTGGTTTATCTGTAATCGCTTCAAAGGCAATCATGATGCTCGCCGGAAACGGCCACGGTTGTGATCCCAAATATTTAATCTCTTTGAGAGTAACGCCAGCTTCTTCAAATGATTCACGCGATACGCATTGCTCAAAAGTTTCACCTGGTTCAAGAAATCCTGCAAAAGTTGAGAAACGCCCTTCGGGCCAGACTGGTTGGTGTCCAAGCAAAATTCGATCTTCGCTATCTTTGATAAGAACAATAACTGCCGCATCTGTTCGCGGATGGTGTTGGCTCTCATCTACATCGCAGATACGAACCGCTCCACCAAGTGCGACATGTGTAGTGGCTCCGCATCGCGCGCAATGTGGATGAACATCGTGCCAATTAGCGAGTGCGATTGCATGCATCGCGATTTCTAGTTCAAGTGGGCCGAGTGAACCGGCAAGTTCGCGTAGTGTTAGATAATCAGCGACATCATTAAGAATTGCACCTGATGCCCATGCAAAATACGGGCGGTTATCTTTGCGATTGAGTCCTAAGAAATATCTCTCGCCGCCAATTGCTTCAATCGGTGGGATAAAGGTCAGACCATTCTCGCTACTGCGAACTCGTCCCTGACCAACCTCAATAATGAGCGCTGATTGCCAGAGTTCATCGAGCTTTGCAGGATCTGCTCGTAGTTCGCTGGAGCGGTCGATAAATGACTGTCTCTGTGGAATCGCGCTCATGGGTGGAGGTTACTACTCTGAAGCCATGCGCATCACTTCGTGGAATTTCCTCCATGGCCAGCCCCTGAAGCCCCCCATGGACCGCGCTTACTCCGACGCAGTTCGAAGCTTGGCCAGTGATGTGATTGCCCTCCAAGAAGTTGATTTCAATCTCGAGCGATCCAATAGCCGCAATCAATCTGGTGATGTTGCGCAAGTTATCGGTGCTGCGCATTGGGGCTTTGCGCCAGCAATTTCTGGAACTCCCGGAGTGAAATGGCGAAAGTTAAAACCCAACGAGAAAGTTGTTTTCACTGCGCAGAACATTAGTGAGAGTAATGAGAGTGGGTATTACGGCATCTCAATTATCTCAAAAGTCCCTGTAAAGAGTTGGTTGCGTTTAGAGTTGGGACGGTCATTACTTGGTATGCCTTTGGCGGTCGGTAATGAAAAAGGAAAGATGACGCTGATATATGTCAAGGATGAGCCACGAGTAGCAATTGCTGCAGTTCTTGATAATGGTTGGACAGTGATAAACACCCATCTCTCATTTATTCCTTTTGTAAATATCTACCAACTTTTCAAGTTATCTCGTTGGGCAAAAGCAATTGAACGCGAGTATTCAACAAAAGTGATTCTCTTAGGTGATTTCAATCTTCCGGGCGGTATTCCTTCAAAGCTCACACTATGGAAACGTGCAACGC
>WLDB01000080.1 GCA_009705035.1 Actinomycetota bacterium
AGATCACACAGTTTCGATCTCACGTCGCGTTTACTTCTTGGTTACAGGCGAATACGCCGAGAAGACTTCGTAAGCTACTTCTTCTTACCCTGATTAGCTACCGCTTCAATTGCCGCTGCTGCTGCAATTGGATCTAGGTACTCTCCACCTTTTGTTACAGGTTTGAAATCAGCGCCAAGTTGATAGAGCAACGGAATACCTGTCGGAATATTTAAACCAGCGATATCTGTATCTGAAATCCCATCAAGATGCTTTACCAAAGCCCGAAGTGAGTTTCCGTGGGCGGTGACAAGAACTGTCTTGCCTTCCTTTAGATCAGGAACAATTGCTGAATCCCAATATGGCAACATGCGTTCGACAACATCCTTAAGACATTCGGTGCGCGGCAAATCTTTGCCTAGATTGCTGTAACGAGAATCCTGGTCTTGCGAAAATTCACTGCCATCAACAATTGGTGGCGGCGGAACATCATAAGAACGGCGCCATAATTGAAATTGCTCTTCGCCGTATTCGGCCAAAGTCTGCGCTTTATCCTTACCTTGAAGCGCTCCATAATGACGCTCATTGAGGCGCCAAGAACGCTTAACTGGGATCCAGTGACGATCACATGAATCAAGTGCGAGCTGCGAAGTATGAATTGCGCGGCGCAGAAGAGATGTATGTACAACATCAGGCAAGAGATTGCGCTCTGCTAAGAAACGACCACCTTTAGCGGCCTCTGCTTCACCGGCTGCAGAAAGTCTGACATCAACCCAACCTGTGAATAAATTCTTGGCATTCCATTCGGATTCGCCGTGGCGCAACAGGATTAGTTTGTAATCAGACATGGCGCTATCTTGCCATGAAGTACGCCGAAAATTAAATTAGGTGTGAAAACGCTTCCAGGTTTGCCAGAGATTCACCGCGAGTAACGCGCCAAGCCCATTCACGGCGAATAGCATTGGCAAATCCCAGTTCAAGTAGCAGATTAAATGAAGAATCTGAGTATTGCAGGATAGAACCAATAATCTTATCTAGCTCGGTGGCGGTAACTGCAGCTAGCGGCAAGCGCCCAACAAGATAGATATCTCCAAGTTCGTTGATTGCATAAGCAACGCCATACATCGAAGCGTTCTTGGTCATGCACCAATGATGAACATCAGCTTCGTTCTCATCAGGTTTACGGATAACAAAGGCGCTAATCATTAATGAGTGATCACCGATAATAAGTGCGCAGTGAGTCTGTAGCTTCTTCTCACCGGGCAAAGTGACCATAAATCTCTTTGCATCTGATTTTTCGAAATCTAAATCATGCGAAAGAAGAAAATCTTCAACAACTTCAGTTGCTTGTGACACTTATCCAACGCTCTTCTTGCGCGCAGCTCGTGCATCGAGGACGCGATCATAGATATCTAAAGTGCCACGGGCAGTTGCATTCCAACCAAAGTGCGAGGCATGCTCGATTGCGCCCATTGAAAGCAAGATGCGGCGATGTGGCTCTTGCAAAAGACGAGCGATAACTGAAGACCAGGCTCGTGGATCGTGGCCATCGACCAAGACCCCCGAAATACCATCAGCAACTGCGGTACGAAGCCCGCCTACAGCACTAGCAATTACCGGTGTTCCGCATGCTTGAGCTTCGAGTGCTACCAAACCAAAACTCTCTGAATAACTTGGAACAGCCACTAAATCCGCAGCACGATAATAATTTGGAAGCGCATCGCGAGTTACTGGTGGTTCGAATCGCACAACATCAGCAATGCCCAGCCAATTAACAAGTTCACGCATTCTTTCAACTTCAGCAGAACCAGAACCTGATGTTCCGCCAATGATTAAAACGGTGAGGTCTTTGCGTAACGCTGGTGAGTGACCAACCATTTCAGCGATTGATCTAATCAAAATCTCTGGCCCCTTATGTGGCTGAATTCTTCCGACAAATGCAACGACGTTTCCATCAGTTGGCAGACCAAGCGCTTGGCGTGCTGCCACTTTGCCTGCGCCCACAGTAAAGCTAGCAAGATTTACACCTGGACTAACCACAGAGACGATATCTGGGCATCCTTCATAGAGTGATACCAGACTTGCTGCTTCAGCATCGGTATTGGCAATTAAGGCATCGACTGCTGCCACAACTTGAGATTCACCTTGTACACGAATCATTGGTTCTGGGCTTTCGCCTTCAGCCAAGTTGAGATTCTTTACGCGCGCCATAGTGTGCATCGTATGTACCAAAGGAATGTCGAGTTCTTTTGCAACTGGCATCGCAACTTTTCCAGAGATCCAATAATGCGAATGTATCAAGTCATATTTAGTATCACCTGATAGCGCCTCTTTAAATGCGCTAGAAAGTGCAGGAATCAGTGCTGGAAGATTCTCTTTTGTAACTCCATCAAGTGGACCAACATTGAGATGAATAACACGAACGCCATTACCTAAATCAACAACATCAGGGAAATCGTTATTGGCTCTGCGGGTAAAGATATCTACTGCAATTCCTTGCGCCGCCATCTGTTGTGCTGATTCGCAGACATAAATATTCATTCCACCCGCATCGCCAGAACCCGCTTGATCAAGCGGAGATGTGTGCACCATTAAGGTGGCGATACGGCGATTCACTGCTTAAGGATACGGCAGAGATGTATCTACGGGCTAGTTCAATAGTTGCTAGAAAGTAGCTCGCAAAGCACCAACTACCGCATTGCCGCCTAAAACTTTCTCTTCCTTGTAGGAAGTGGCAACACCTAATCTCGCAAGGCCTGCGTGAATCAAGAGCTTAAGCGGGCGCAGTGATCCATCGCTAATCTTAAAGACGAGCGTTCGACCATCTGGCAATGATGCAACTGCCACCGCTTCGGCTCCATCTTTCATATAGAGACCTGCGACATCACGCATCATCTCGGTTGTAGCTCGGCCATCACCGGCAACCATTTCAGGAAATGCGCGTGATGCTGATAAAACATCTTGATGACGCGGTTCGCTTGAAAGAGTGATTGCACGAATTGCACGTGCAAGGCCCATGATTGAAATAAGAAAGAGTGGCGCGCCGCAACCATCTGTACTTGTCAGCGTTATTTTCTCGCCCGAAAGCTCTTCTAATTCGCTTTTGCACGCTTGCTGCAATGGATGTTCAGCATCTAAATAGTTAGCAATCGGCCATTTATTTACAACGCAGGTCAACAACATTGCCGCGTGTTTTCCACTGCAGTTCATGGCAATGCGAGTTGGTGCTGCATCACCGTATGCAGCCTTCTCTTTCTCTCCCAAAGGCTTATCCAACATACATTGCAGCGCGCTGTCATCAAGACCTGCGAGCGCCAAAATTTCGCGAACTGCCGCTATATGTGTGGGCGATCCAGAATGACTTGAAGCGGCCAGTGCTAACAAACGTGGTTCAAGTTCTAGCCCATGGCGAACCATTGCTGCAGCTTGAAAAGATTTAACTGTTGAACGCGGAAAAATAAAATGGCTGCTATCGCCGAGTACTAAGTTCTCGCTACCGTCAGCATTGAGAGCTACCAGGTAACCGCGATGCGCTGATTCAACAATCTCGCTGCGAACTAGTTCGGCAAGAACCGCATCGCTCATTAAGCCTCTACCTGTCGCTCAAGTGATGACCACAAGTGTGCTTGTAGCTCTTTACCCATCGCTGCCATGTCATACGAGGTAAAGAGTTGTCCATCAACCAAACCATATAAACGCGCACCGTCTTCAACAGTCTTTGCAGTCGGCGCCACATATGCGCTATCCCATGCCAATTGAATTGCAGGGCGATCTTCGCTAATTCGCCCCACCCAACCTTCAGCAAGACCGGTGCTATGTGCAATAACAACTTCAAGAACGCGATTTGGTTTGATGCGCCAATAACCAGATTCGGATGCGCCCGGGCGGATGACATCGCCATTGCTATCGATTAACCAAGAACGTGATGAGTACTCAAGAAATGGTCGTCCATCGTGGCGGAAGATAACCTCTTGGGTATATTCAAATTTAGGAACACCCGGGTATTCGCCCATACCTTTTCCTCCCCATTTGCCGACCATCCAAGCAAGCGGGTAGAGATCTTCATGAAGGCCTTCAGGGATTACAAATGCCATTAAATTCTTCCTCTCTTATAGGTGCGTGCATCACGCGCCTGAGATTCACGGCGTCCGCGCAGACCATAAATGACGAGCCCAAGCCCAAGCACAATAGAAACAAGTGCCAGAAGTACGGTGGTGAAGAGCTCCATAGGGCAATCGTAGCTTTATAACTTACGAACGGCCCACATAATCGCAAGAGCTGCGATTGAAACAATTAGCAGCTGGCCAACAAATTTCATCGTGAACCTGAAACTATTACCTCTTGCGCTGCGCTGATTCCATCAACAGTTAAAACCGCATCCGTTGGGGTTGAGCGCTTAATTAAAGCAAGTGCGATCGGACCGAGTTCATGGTGGCGAGCAACAGTGCCAAGAAAACCAACCTGGACGCCATTATTTTCAACTGGGGTGCCCGGTGCAGGAAAAACGACAGCAGAACCATCAAGGTGCAACATCACTAATCGACGCGGTGGAGCGCCAAGGTTAAAGATCTTTGCAACTGTCTCTTGCCCGCGATAGCAACCCTTAGACATATGTACAGATTTATTGAGTAAACCAAGTTCATTAGGAATCGATTTGTGATCGGTATCAAAACCGATACGCGGACGCCCTGCTGCAACGCGTTCTGCATCAAGTGCCCATGTACCAACTTCTTTAGCGTTCTCGTTAAATACTTTCTTCATCGCATCGAGTTCAGGGCGTGGCACTAGAGCAAATGGTCCACCGATGTCGGTAGCAAGTCCTGGTGCACGTAGTACTGCAAAATCAGCAGAAGCATTGCGAGCATCAACTTTTAACATAAAGCGCATCTTCAGTAAGTACTGCAACAAAGTTGGC
>WLDB01000081.1 GCA_009705035.1 Actinomycetota bacterium
AGACCTACTGATTCACGTAGTAAAACCATCGCATCTGCCCCTTTCTATCGGTCTTATTTCTATCAGTCTTATTTCTATCAGTCTTATTTGGCTTTGGAACTAGCTCCAAGGATACGCGCAAATGTTCCGATTGCGCTGGATATAGCCCCCGTCTGTATCGCATCACGCCCAGAATCAAGGGCTAATTGCAAGCTCTGGTTAATGGGGCCGCGAATCGCTATCCAGACGGTGCCCTCTGCGATGCCCTCAAAATCGCCGGGGCCAGCTACACCTGTGGTGGCTATGCCCCACGTGGTTCCGAACTTTTTGCGAATTGAATCTGCCATCGCATTTGCTACTTCTTCACTTACGACAGAGTGACGAGTAATTAATTCAGGATTAACTTCGAGGTGCTGGATCTTTACCTCATTAGAATATGCAATCACTCCCCCGCGAAAAACTGCTGATGCACCTGGAGAAAAAGTGAGTGCTCGCCCAAGCCCTCCAGCAGTAACTGATTCAGCAACGCTCACTGTTTCCCCGCGTTCGATAAGCGCGGCGATGATGCTTGGCACGTGGCGATGAGGGGTCATTACTACAACTTACTTGAATTGGAGCGAATCTTCCACCATTTTACAATGTAATCAATTCCGGTCCATATTGTGAGCCCGAGCGCGATATAGATAAGCCCATCGCGGAAAATATGTAAATAATCAGGTAGAGGCAAGATGAAGAAACCGACGCCGAAATTCTGTGTCAGCGTTTTAATCTTTCCACCTTTACTTGCTGGGATTACGCCATCTCGAATTACCACAAGACGGAAAATGGTGATTCCGATTTCGCGCGTCAGAATCACAACTGCAATCCATAACGGGAAGCGATCAAGAATTATCAATGAGATCATGGCGGCGCCTATGAGGGCTTTATCGGCAACCGGATCGAGAAATGCTCCGAGCGGTGAAGTCTTACCAGATTTGCGCGCCCAATGGCCATCGAGAATATCTGTCATACCTAAAATGAAGAAGACAGTCCAAGCAATAACTTGCCAGATATCGTCAGGGCTATGAAAGATTGCCCAAACGCCACAAGGTATGAGCGCGATACGAAGAACTGTTAACCAGTTGGGAGTTATCTCGATACGCATTATTGAACCTGCGCAACCAAATCTGCGCCCATACTTTCGATAACAACTGCGTCGACGTATTGGCCTGCCTTAAATGAGGTTCCAATGAATGAAGTAGTGCCATCTACTTCAGGGCCTTGATGGGCAGCGCGCCCTTCTTGCAGCTCTTCATCTTCGATAAGAACGCGAACGCTTTCACCAATGCGAGCCTGTGCGCGAAGCGAGACCATCTCATCTGCTAAACGAGATAGGTTTTCAACACGTTCTTTAATTACTTCATCTGCAACTTTGTCATCGAGTTCAAGGGCCTCAGTGTTATCTTCATCAGAGTATCCAAAGATTCCGATGGCATCGAGTTTTGCTGCCGCAATGAATTCGGCTAACTCGTTGTAATCATCTTCACTCTCGCCAGGAAAGCCGACAATAAAGTTAGAGCGGATTCCTGCTTCAGGAGATAGCGCGCGAATTTGATTGATGAGATGTAAGAACTTCTCGGAATCTCCAAAGCGGCGCATCTTACGCAAGACTGAGGCGCTGGTGTGCTGGAAAGAGAGATCAAAATATGGTGCGACTTTATCTGTCTCGACCATAGCTTGAAGTAGAGAAGGGCGAACTTCGGCTGGCTGTAGGTATGAGAGACGAACTCTTTCGACTCCTGGTATTTCGCCAAATTGATGAAGGATCTTCTCCATTAAGCGCAGATCGCCTAAATCTTTTCCGTATGAGGTTGTATTTTCGCTAACCAAGAAAAGTTCGCTCACGCCGTGGTTTGCAAGCCATCCGGCCTCTTCCAGAATTTCTGCTGCAGGTCGCGAAATAAATGAACCGCGAAAATATGGAATCGCACAGAATGAGCATCGACGGTCACACCCTGATGCAATCTTGAGTGGGGCCCAGGGCGCATTGCCTAATCTTTTTCTAAAGAGTGAACCACCTGCGCCTACTGCAGAGGTGTGCTCTGCATTTCTCACTTCAGCGCTCTTAACTTCCGCGCGGACGGTGGCGCGATCTACGGGTGAAATTGGCAAGAGTGCGCGACGATCTTGTGGGGTGTGAGAAATATGAGAATTACCGGCAAGGATAGATTGAAGTTTGGCAGAGATATCTTTGTAATCATCAAAACCTAAAATTGCATCAGCCTCTGGAAGCGCTTCAGCCAACTCTTTTCCGTAACGCTCTGCCATACACCCTACGGCGACTACCGCCTTTGTAGTTCCGTGCCCTTTGAGCGAATTAGCTTCGAGTAAAGCATCGACTGAATCTTTCTTTGCAGATTCGATGAATCCACATGTATTAACAACGGCAACTTCGGCCGAATCAACATCGGATACAAGAGTCCAGCCTTCTGCAGCTAATCGTCCAGCTAGCTCTTCAGAGTCGACTTCATTGCGGGCGCACCCCATCGTGACAATTGCGACGGTGCGAGACATAGGGGTGATGGTACAGGTTTAGCGGAAGGTACGACGGACTTCCTCGTTCTGACCACCAAGTGGGGCCAATAATTCGCCATTAACAGTAACATCAAGGCCTGCTGGGTTGCTGAAGTAGATACTTATAGATGTTGTTGCTTCAAAACTTCTACTCTCGCCCTGAAACAGTGAACCTTTTTCAAGTGTTTTGCCATCGGCGACGATGTGGATTCGTGAATTTCCGCGTGTTGCTGCGATTTCCATCTTCACACCTGTTACACCCGGCGCAACAGTGGTCTCAACTGTTGGAGATTCTGTCGCCACGGGTGTTGGTGACGCGCTAGTTGATGCAGTTGCTGCCGGAGTGGGATCTGTATCGGCGAGCGATGAACTGTTTGAGTTAGAGATAACCACTTGAACAACGATAAATACTGCGAGAACGAAGAGTGAGATAGTAGCTGGTGTCTTCCAGGAGATACTCTTCTTTTCTATTGGGACTTTCGTTACATTGTTTTCCGCAAGCAGATCGTTAAGACTTCTACTTTCAACAGAATGTTCTTGGTTATAGATTTCAATAAGCTTGGCAGCATCAAGACCAATCAGCGGCGCAATATTGCGCAGATGTCCGCGGGCATAAATATCTCCGCCGCAATGAGAAAAATCATTCTCTTCCATCTGACTGAGCAGACCTGCCCGAATACTTGTTACATCAGATAAGTCATTTATTGATAGGCGTGACTCTTCGCGCGCGCTCTGCAGCAACTCGCCTAGATTCATCACTAACCAACTCTCAATAAACTCCTACGGGGTCGATGCTAAATTTTACGCCAATAAGGTTGGCAAGCACTAGCTTGAAGGTGACTTTCGGGTTAAATCACCCCCGGTACTCCCCTGTTTAGTGGTCGCGGAGCGTGGCAAGGACTGAATCAAGCTCGTCATTGGTGACAAGAACTATGCGCGCTTTAGAACCTTCAGAAGGACCAACGATTCCACGAGACTCCATAAGATCCATTAATCGCCCAGCCTTAGCAAACCCAACGCGTAACTTACGTTGCAACATTGATGTCGAACCAAATTGCGTTCCAACCACGAGTTCGACTGCCTGACACAATAAATCAAGATCATCGCCAATTTCTTTATCAATCATCTTTGACGACTGTGGTGCTTGAGTGACATCCTCACGGTAGCGCGGCTTTAACTGCTTCTTCACATGATTAGTAACTGCTTCAATCTCGCGTTCGGAAACATAAGCACCTTGAATACGAATTGCGCGGCTCGCTCCCATTGGAATAAACAATCCATCGCCTTGTCCAATTAACTTCTCTGCCCCAGGTGAGTCAAGGATGACTCGACTATCAGCTAAAGATGATGTGGCGAAAGAGAGGCGCGAAGGAACATTTGCCTTAATTAATCCAGTTACAACATCAACGCTCGGGCGTTGTGTTGCCAGAACTAAGTGGATACCTGCAGATCGGGCGAGCTGAGTTATTCGGACAATAGACTCTTCTACCTCACGCGCTGCAACAATCATCAAATCTGCAAGCTCATCGATAACAACCAGCAAGTAAGGATATGGCTCAAGCACACGATCGGAGCCAGGAGGAGCAACAACTTTTCCCGCACGTACTGCTTTATTAAAGTCATCAATATGTCTAAAGCCAAAGACTGCCAAATCCTCGTAGCGAAGATCCATCTCTCGCACTACCCAAGTGAGGGCATCTGCCGCTTTCTTTGGGTTGGTGATAATTGGTGTGATGAGATGTGGAATTCCTTCGTATGCAGTGAGTTCGACTCGTTTAGGATCGATCAAAATTAAGCGAACCTCATCGGGAGTTGCGCGCATTAAAATCGATGTAATCATGGCATTAATCATGGAAGATTTACCAGCGCCAGTTGCACCGGCAACTAAAAGATGGGGCATCTTGGCCAGGTTTGCACATACAAAGTTACCTTCAACATCTTTACCTAGCGCTACGAGCATTGGGTGGTGATCTTGACCTGCAACACTTGAACGCATTACATCACCTAAAGAGACTATCTCTCTATCTAGGTTAGGAATCTCGATACCTACCGCTGATTTACCAGGAATCGGAGAGAGAATCCGGACTTCGCTGCTGGCAACTGCATACGAGATATTCTTTGAGAGCGCAGTGATTCGTTCGACCTTAACCGCATTGCCGAGTTCAACTTCGTATCTAGTAACTGTTGGCCCGCGCATAAAACCGGTAACTTGAGCATCGATATCAAATTGCTTAAAGACTTCGGTCAGTGAAGCTACAACAGTGTCATTCGCTTTGCTCTTTGCCTTTGCAGCAGGGCCAGCTTTGAGTAAGTCTTGTGAAGGTAGCTC
>WLDB01000082.1 GCA_009705035.1 Actinomycetota bacterium
CCCTTGATATGTTGATTTCCACGAGCAAGTTCGGGTGCCAATATTTGAAAACATTCGTATACATCCTGCAATTTTCTTTGTGCCGACATAAAAGGTAATGAAGCCAGCGCCATCTGTTGTCGCAATAATCTGGGTTACAGAACCTTTGTTAGTAGTAGTTGCGCCGCCCGAGATTGCAATAGATAAGTTAGTTGCAGGAAGCGAGTATGAAATCTTTGCAATCCCTGAACCTGTTCTACCTGTCATTGTTCCACCTGATGGATTTGGCATCGTTGCATTTCCTGCAGTGAGTGTCGAGCTAAGAACGCCACCGACATATCCAGAACCACCGCCACTTCCCATTCCCCAACCGGCACCACCTCCACCCCAGTAACCGCCGCCGCCTCCAGAAGATCCGTAGTCACTGTTGTCATTAGAACCACGACCTCCTGAACCTAGCGAACCTGCAAGTGCCTGAGCTCCATTTCTGCCTCCTGCGCCTCCCGCAGATTGCGTTCCACCAAATCCCGAGTATTCAGATGGTGCTGGGTAATTAGCTGTTCCACCGTTTCCACCTGCAATACCGCCGCCAACACCTGGATAGTTAATTCCATATCCTTGGAAGATCGCTCCTCCGCCTCCACCACCCGCAACAATCACTCTATTGCTCAGTGCGTTGCCAACCAGGCGAATATCGGTCGCTCCTCCGCCACCTGCCGCACGGTTGTTAGCAGTGCCAGTTTTTCCATTTTGGCCAATTCCGCCCCCATTAAAACCTCCAGCCAAAAAATCAGAGAAGGATGTACTCGCTTGTCCCTCACCTTGACCACCCACATAAATGTAAACAGTGTCTCCTACCGTTAAGACTTTTTGACCTGATGCGAAGCCACCAAGTGCTCCTGCACTTAAAGATGTGCCGTTATAGCCAGCATTACCACCTTGTGCGCCCCACACTTGAAAGGTGTAAGTACCTGTGACGGGTGCGCTCCACTGGTAGTAATCACCAGAGAAAGGGAATGTAACGCTACAGGAGTTCCCTACACAGACTTGTGAAGGATTAGTTGAAACGGCAGTGGCCGAAGGAGAGAGGACTGAGCTAGATGCAAATAAACATGCAATCAATACTCCTAGACGAATCTTCACCTCAACGTTTTCCAGATCTGCGTGATACGCCAACATTAAGCGCCGAAGATCTAACGTTTGAAAATGAACTAGAAGTTGGATTGAGTAGAGCAGTCAGCGCCACAGATTGACCTTGTATGGCAGGTTTCCAGGAACATGTAGCAGATGTCGTCGCGCTCTTTGCGGCACAGCCACCGATAACTTTTCCGTTGACCATGAACTTCACTTTTCCAGCTGTATTGACTGAAGCTGTGATGTTAATGGCGGTTCCCTTGGCAACAGTGACTACTCCCCCAGCGAGCGAGATTGAAATCGTGGCAGCTCCTGCTGTGACTGTAAGCGTCGATGTTACTGAAACATTCGAATTGAAATTAGTCGTATCCGTCGGAGTAAGAGTCGCAGTAAGGGTTGTATTGCCTTGTCCTACAACCGTGATTGTGCTTCCAGATACAGAGGCAACACCAGTATTAGAACTTGTATAGGAAAATGTTCCTGCTGCATTTGAAGTGGGTGCAGTGACGGTATAGGCAGATGCTCCGCTTAATTTGGTGGAATCCCCCCAAGTTAAAACTGGATCGCCCTTCAGAATCATGATGGAGTCTGTGTAAGTATTCGCAAAAGAACTCGAGCTGACTCGGAAAAGAACAAAGGTTCCTGCATTGATTCCACTAAAACCTAGGCTGGTAAAAGTGACGACCCCATTAACGGCAGTCATGCTCTCTTGGAAGATGGTCGATCCTGAATTATTGGGAGTTGTCACCGTCAGAACAGTGGTGTTATCAGTTGTCACTGTATTGCCACCAGAATCCTGAATTATATAAATAGGTTGTTGACCAAAGGCCCTTCCGTAGTATCCAAAATCAGGTCGTGTGCTTCTAGTGATATTTGAGGCCGGACCAGAGGTAACGGTGATCGTTTCAAAGGCGGAGGTGAGTGAAGTCGCAGAATACGTGACCATGCACTGGGTTCCACTGGAGGAAATAAGTAGCAAGCCGCTAAATTCTGCAACCCCGTTTGTTGCTGTTGCTGTATCGGATGCTCCAACAAAACAGGTGGAATTATTTGCCGTTGCTCGGATTGTTGTTGCTGAATAACTGCTTACAAGATTTCCGCCTGAATCCACAATTTTAATCTGTGGCTGAGTAGTAAACGGAACTCCTGTTTGCGCTCCCGCACCATTGCGCGAAACATTGAGCTTTGTCGCAGCCCCAACCGTGACCGTAACGCTCTGCGTTACTGCGGTAACGCCCGCAGCCGAATAAGTGACGGTATAAGAAGTTCCGGCAGTTCCTGAGATTCCTAAGTTTGAAAAGGTAACTACACCAGCAATTGCCGTGGCAGTTGTTGTTCCGACTAATGAACCACCTGTACTAATGGTTGCCGTGACTACGGTGGATGAGTCCGTCAGAATCGTTCCTGAGAACTGATCCTTTAACGTGATCTGGGGCTGGGTTGAGAATGTGGCACCAGCAGCTGTTCCAGCAGATTGTCTCGATAGGGTTATTGATGACAATGAACCACCGGGCGTCACTGCCGAGGATGCAGATGAGGTTGCACCATTGCCATTGCCGTTGATTGGGGTAAGTCTAAAAACATAACTTGTGTAATTTGTGAGTCCAGTAATTACTACAGGTGATGTTGTTGTTGAGGTGTGCGAGAAAGTACTCCAGCTGCTCCCTGAGTTGGAAGAGTATTCAATTACATAGTCAGTGAGAGCACTTCCGCCGTTAGATCCTGCGGTGAATGCCAATGAAACTTGAGAATTTCCTGGCGTTGCAACAAGCGATGTAGGTGCGCTTGCCGTGGTTGAAGGTGTAGCCGAAACATTTGAAGTTGCTGTTCCAGTGCCAGCAGAATTTACGGCAGAAACTCTGAAGTAATAGAGAGTTCCATTAGTTAATCCAGTGGCAGTTTCAGAACGAACTGTTGAGGTCGTACCGAAAGCAACCCAACCTGATGATCCATTTGTTGAGTATTCAGCCACATAATCAGTGATTGAACTTCCACCAGTAGAACTTGGAGCGTTCCAATTCAATACCACGGTCTGATTCGAGGCAGTTGCCGAAAGACTCTGTGGAGCTGATGGCACAGTTATCGGAGTGACGGCACTCGAAGCCGTAGAAGCCGTTCCGGTGCCAGCAGCATTTATTGCACTCACTCTAAATGTATAGGCAGTTCCATTTGTAAGACCTGTAACCGTCGCGGATGTATTTGAATTAGAACCATCTGAAAATGTTGAATAAGCACCACCTGATGCATATTCGATCAGATAATCAGTAACTGTTGCGCCTCCATTGGATGCTGGGGCACTCCAGGAAAGTGAAACCGAAGCATTCGCACTTGTTCCGACCACACTCGTTGGCGCACCCGGAAGCGTAAACGGAGTGGCAGATACTGGCGCTGAGTATTCGCCGATTCCCCATTCGGTCTCTGCTGCTACTCTAAATGAATAGCTAGTTGCATTTGTGAGTGAAGTAATGGTTCTACTTCGCGTAGTTGAGGTCGTGTGAGCAATCGGGGAGCTCCAGGTTGTACCACCATCAGTTGAAGACTGTATTTCATAATCAGAAATCGTTGACCCGTTTGTCGCAGGTAAATCCCATGTGAGCTGAACCTGCGCGTTGCCAGCTGTTGCAGTTAGCCCAGAGGGACTATCTGCACTATTTTTCATTTGGTAGAGAACGTTATAACCAACATCTGCCGCAGCAAACTGCCCATTTGGCGACATGGCTAATGCGAAACCATCAAAATACAAATTACTGCCAGACAAACCTGAATTAAAGTCTGCTGCGCTCCACGTCGAACCACTATTCTTTGAAACCCATAAAAATCGGTTTGACGATGCCAAAAGGTAAGTGCCATTTTCACTAACAGCCACTAGAGAATAATTGTTGTAACCCAAATCAGTCCAAGTCGAGTAAGACCCAGCTGTTGTGTTTGTAAAAATACTGCCGTTCACAATCCATACTTTTGATCCTGAGCTATTTGCTCGAACAGAGCTATATCCGCCTGTACCTGTACTGGTTTGTTCTGTCCACGTTGCACCTGAATTTGACGAAGTCCAGAGGCCTTCATTTCCGCCGACTAGAAAAACCTTTGAACCATCATCTGATATATCAAAGTCAGTCCATTGCTGCGAGTTAGTGGTACCCGAAAGTGCTTTAGCTTGGGTGAAAGAAGCACCAGAATTTGTAGAATAAAAGGATGATCCTTTCGCTGTTACTTCAACATTTCCGTTGACATATTGTGCTTGTGGTTCAGTCAGCGCAAAAATCTTGGTTCCATCATTTGAAATATCCATTTTTGCCCAAAGCTTCTGGCCTGCACCGCTCTTCACCGTCCAAGTAGACCCATAATCTGTCGAGACATATAGGTCTCCCGGATTGCGATATTGGGTAGTTTGATTCACCGAGACCATGCCACCAGCGACCATGTATTGGCCATTTGCTGACATTCCAACATAAATTGATGCGTAATTAAGATCCAGGACAATGCTCCAGGTGCGCCCATAATCGCGCGAAACTAAAACGTCGCCGGCCTGGTAGCTCCAATCGCCACCACCCACAGAGGCAACTTGTGTCTGACCATCAGTTGAGTATTCATACGAATATATTCCGCCATAAGAAGGCACCGGTAGTCCGTAATTTTCGTAAAAATTATTTTCATCTGCCTGGGCGGGAGTTGAAAGAATCGGAAAAGTCATCAGGGCAAGCGAAAGAACTAG
>WLDB01000083.1 GCA_009705035.1 Actinomycetota bacterium
AGAATGTCACGAAGCTTTATGCTGGTCAGGAGCGTCCAGCTCTGGATAGCGTGAGCCTAGAAATCACCAAAGGTGAGTTCGTCTTCCTTGTTGGAAAATCAGGTTCAGGTAAGTCCACTTTCTTGCGCCTTATCCTCCGTGAAGAGCGCCCAACTTCGGGCATCATCCACGTTGCAGGTAAAGACCTTGGCAAGCTCGCCAACCATAAAGTCCCTGAGCTGCGCCGTCAGCTCGGCACCGTCTTTCAGGATTTCCGATTGCTGCCAAATAAGACAATCGCAGAGAACATCGCATTCTCACTTCACGTCCTCGGATACTCGCAGAAAGAGATCAACCGCGAAATTCCAGAGATGCTTGAACTCGTTGGACTTGAAGATAAGGCAGATCGTTTGCCATCAGAAATCTCTGGTGGAGAGCAACAGCGCGTGGCAATTGCCCGTGCATATGTAACAAAGCCGCCAATTATTATTGCTGACGAACCAACAGGAAACCTTGACCCAGAGCTCTCAGTTGGAATCATGAAACTTCTCGACCGTATCAACCGCGAAGGAACAACAGTTTTGATGGCCACACACGATTCAGGAATTGTCGATCAGATGCGTAAGCGCGTTATCGAATTAGATGGCGGACATGTAATCCGCGATCAGGTTCGTGGTGTTTATGGATATACCGGTTAAGGGCTAGGGGATAACGATGCGCGCAGGTTTTCTTTTCAAAGAAGTTCGAATCGGACTTCGACGTAACCTCACCATGACATTTGCCGTTGTTGTCACTGTTGCAATCTCACTCTCACTTCTTGGCATCGGCCTTCTTGCTAACGCACAAGTTAATGCGATGAAAGATTATTGGTATGACAAGATTGAAGTTTCAGTCTTTCTCTGTGGCACCTTGTCAGAATCACCAACCTGCGTCGCTGGTGTTGTAACCGCGGAACAGCGCACAGCGATCAAAGCTGATTTAGAGGCGCTGCCAGTTGTTGAAAGCGTTTTCTATGAGTCACAAACAGAGGCATTTGCACGCTTTAAAGAGCGCTTTGCTGATTCTGCGATTGCGCAGAATGTCACAGCTGATCAGCTTCCAGAATCGTTCCGTGTGAAGCTAACGGATCCAACTCAATTTGATGTTGTGGTCAGTGCATTCTCCGGCCGCCCGGGCGTAGATATTGTGCAAGATCAACGCAGTATTCTCGAGAAGTTCTTCCGTTTGCTTGATGTATTGCGTAATGGCGCGCTAATTGTTGGACTCTTCTCAGTTCTCACCGCAGCGCTTCTGATCTCAAATACCTTGCGCATCGCAGCATTTAACCGTCGCCGCGAAACTGGCGTGATGAAACTCGTCGGTGCATCTTCTTGGTCTATTCAGTTGCCGTTCTTACTAGAAGGTGTCTTCTCAGCAATTCTCGGTTGGGGATTTGCAACGGGACTTCTCTCTGGTTTGAAATATGTGATTGATACCAACGTTGCACCGCTGCTGACTTTCACTAAGTTCTTTGAGTGGCAGCAGGTTTGGATCTCATCTGCAATCTTGCTCGGCGTTGGACTCTTTGTATCGATTGTTGCATCAGCAATCACACTTCGCCGTTACCTCAAGGTGTAATTACCATGGTGAAAGAGACGGGTCAAAAACTCATTGCGCAGAATAAAAAAGCGCGCCATGATTACTCGATTCTCGACACCTATGAATGCGGAATAGTTCTTACCGGTACCGAAGTAAAGTCCTTGCGTGCTGGCCGTGCATCTCTTGTCGATGGCTTTGTGATGATTGAAAATGGCGAACTCTGGATGCATGGAGTTCATATTCCTGAATACACCGAAGGCACTTGGACAAACCACACTCCACGTCGCAAACGTAAGTTGCTTGTTCACCGCGAAGAGATTCGCAAGTTATCGGGCAAGATGAAAGATTCTGGAACCACTTTAGTTCCGCTGCAGCTTTACTTTAAAGATGGTCGCGCCAAGGTAGAGATTGCACTCGCAAAAGGTAAGAAAGCGCACGATAAGCGTGATTCACTGATGGAAGCCCAAGCTGTTCGCGAGATCAATCGCGAAATGTCGCGCCGCCAATCCGGAAAAGACTTCTAGATTTCTGGGTTTTCTCGCCGCCAATCCGGCAGAAACTTCTAAGCGTCTACTTCTCAAAAAGCCGCGCTAGTAATTTCGCACCCTAAGTAGTTGCCCTTTACGCTCGTGATTTCGCATCTGTCAGTGGTCCTCCGTACACTTATCCCTGCAAGACAGTTTTACAATTACATAGGGGGTGAACGGTCTCGACTTTAGCTGTTGAGACAGGGGAAGCGTGTCGAGGAAGCCGGGATGATCTCGTAAACCATGAAACCTGTGCACACATAACTGCAGACAACAGTCGCAGTGATTTCGCACTAGCTGCATAAGCTAGCTCCGAATCCGTCAGCCCAGGGGCGCTCTCGCTCTGGAATCTGGCGTCGCTAGAGAGCTTTTCATCTGCGTGGCGTTGCGAACGCGTAGAGAGAACAGTTTCGCAAATGAGTTCGTTGAATACTTGTGTTTGAGAGATTCAGAACTGAGAAAACGTAAATAACACTACACACGTAGAAGCCCTGTTTGAGCTCTGAAGGACCCGGGTTCGATTCCCGGCACCTCCACGATGAACGAGTCAAGAATCGTGCTTGCACGAAATTCTTGGCGAGAGAAGAGTGGAAGGTTGACGCAATCTTTGATTGCGGAAAACCTCCACTATGCCAATTTATTTGGCCCGTATCTCGGGCCCATTTATTTGGCCAATCACTTGCGGCACTAATCGAGCTTTACGTATTTAATCTCTCGCCTAAAGGCATAGATATTTCCGATCAGCGCTAATAGCGCAAATGACTTCGTCATTAATGGCAAGCTCTCAAATAAAAATTGGATAGCAATAAAGATTCCGATTATTCCGAAAGTTAAAGCAATTATTCGCCTTAATATCTTAAGAACCCGTCGGTCCGCTGTATACAACTGTGCTCGCTCACTAGTCAGCCCTATAGTGATTGGCCCAGAGAGTAAAAGTATCGACATGATGATGGTTACAATTAATGCTAAATCTTCCATTTACCTCTCCTTAATCATCCCTGGGCATTTACTTTGGAGAAGAGCACCATATCAATTTGGCGGCCATCTGGTTTGGTGACTCGCGATTGCAATAAGCCGTCACGGTTATAGCCAGCTCTTTCAAGAACGCGCTGCGAAGCTTTATTGTCGAAATCAGCGAGAGCCTCAAGACGTCTAAAGCGCATAACGTTGAGAGAGAAATCGGTAAGAATTAATAGAGCTTCTGTGCAGATTCCTTTTCCGCGGTGTGAATCGGTAATCCAATATCCAACTTCTGCGCAGTGATCACTTAATTTCAAGGTGTGTAGCCCGATTGTTCCTACAAATTCGCCATTGATCTCGATTGCAAATGAGATTGCTATGCGATTGAGATAAGCAAAAGCGGATTCACGGACAAACTCTTCTGCCATTTCACGGTCATATGGAGAAGGAACCCTGGTAAATGCCGAGATAGTTGGGTCCTGACAGGCTTGAAAAATAGGGTCGATATCGCTCTCGCCAAGTGGCCGCAGGATAAAAGAACGCGCATCGCTCTCACCACCGGCGTTATTGGCACCACCGGCCGCGATTCCCATCGCCCGAGAATTTAATGTTGGAAGATTTACTGGCCAATCAATCATGGATGGTTCTGCCTAACCGACGAATTCGCGGTCGCGGCGCTTCTTATTTACAGAGTGGTTGCAGGTGAGATTGCTTGGTAGTGCCGCACAGGTATCGCAGAGCAGAATCAGTTGGTGGCATGAGGCGGAGTTACAATTACGGAAATGTTTAGTTGCAGCGCTGCACTTCACGCATTCGCCAATTATTTCTGGGTTCTCTGAGAAGTCATGAACCATGCGATCATCGAAGATGTAGAGAGAGCCTTCCCAGTGGCTATCGTTACCGAACTTCTCGCCATACTTAACGATGCCACCATCGATTTGGTAGACCTCTTTAAATCCATTTTCAACCATTACGGCTGACAAGATCTCGCAGCGCACGCCGCCGGTGCAGTAAGTCACCACTGGCTTATCTTTAATGTGGTCATACTTCCCGCTCTTAATCTCTTCAACAAAGTCATGGGATGTCTGAACATCAGGAATTATCGCGTTCTTAAACTTACCGATTTTCGCCTCATAGGCGTTACGTCCATCAAAGAAGATAACGTCATCGCCGCGCTCTTTAACTAATTGATCCACTTGGTATGGGCGTAAGTGCTTTCCGCCATTCTTCACACCGTTCTCATCGACCTCAATAATGTTGGGATCGCCAAAACCAACTAGCTCCTTACGCACTCGAACTTGTAGTCGTGGAAAATCACTTCCGGTTCCATCAGACCACTTAAATACAATCTTCTTAAATCCTGGATATTGACGAGTCATCTTTACATAGCGTTTGACTGCAGCCATATCGCCGCCGACGGTTCCATTGATTCCGTGCTTAGAGATAATGATGCGACCTTTAAGGCCCAAAGTTTCACAGAGCTGTTTCTGCCAGAGCTGAATCGCGGCAGGATCTTCTAGAGGTGTGAAGCAGTAATAGAGAATTACCTTCTGAAGATCCGGCGCATGCTTGTTCACAGGGCCATTCTACGGGTTTGGTCTCGTTGCTTTCGCATAGCGCCTAGCTAGGAATTCATGCTGGTATCCGGCTTGCGCCAGATCTTTGTCATTCAACTAACAGGACCTTTGCTTATTGGTTTTCAGGGTTAAAGTACCGAAACCACGTCTG
>WLDB01000084.1 GCA_009705035.1 Actinomycetota bacterium
ATCGTCTTAAGTCAAAGATCCATCTTCCTTCAAGGGAGTTTGATTTTGATGCGAAGAAATAGGCAATGGAGACTTCATAAAAGTCTGCCAGCTGACTCAGTTTAGAGAGAGATACAGCGCGCGTTCCCCGTTCATAGGAGCCAAGTACCACCGCCTTAAATTGGCCGTTGCTTGCGATTTCGCATTCTTCAAGGGTTAAACCCTTGTTACGTCGTAGTAGCTTCAATTTTGCGGCGCAGTGATCTTCTATCGGTAAGCGCTTACTGTGCTCTGCTATCTCCATCATGGCGAACCCCTCTTCTATCTACGCAGGTAGCGCAGGGGGATGAGGTTAGGCAGAATATTTTGGGCGAGTCTGGAGTTATTCACAGGGTAAGGCGCGTGATAAGGTACCGCTGTTCCTTTAACGACCTGTCCAGAGAGGCAGGAAAGGAGATTTAATGAGCGTAGCCCTATCTAGCGAGGATATCTCTCGTGCTATTACTCGCATCTCGCACGAGATTCTTGAGAAGAATACAGATCCAACCTCCGTCACAATTCTAGGAATTCCAACTAGAGGCGCAGATTTGGCCTATCGGATTGCACAATCGATTCTGGATATTTCAGGGATCGAAATCCCCGTTGGCGCACTGGATATCACTCTTCATCGGGACGACTTGAGAATCCGACCTCCTCGGCCTTTGATGGATACTGTAATTCCGCTCGCAGGTGTCGAAGGTCGAACAGTAATTCTTGTTGATGATGTCCTATTTTCTGGTCGCACGATTCGAAGTGCTCTCGATGCCTTAGGTGAAGTGGGGAGACCTGCTCGGGTTCAATTGGCTGTCCTGGTAGACCGCGGACATCGTGAATTACCAATTAGAGCTGACTATGTGGGAAAGAATTTACCAACATCGCTCAATCAAAGCGTCAAGGTTTCGCTTATCGAACGAGATGGCGCTGATGAAGTGAGTATTGACGAAGTATCTGCAGCGGAGAACCTCTGATGCGCCATCTCCTCTCAATCTCAGATCTCAGCAGAGATTTCGCCCTCGAAATTCTCTCAACTGCACATGAGCTCTCACGAGTCTCTGAAAATGGAACAAAGAAGCTTCCAACTTTGCGGGGAAAGACAGTTGTAAATCTCTTTGCAGAAGATTCAACACGTACGCGGATTTCTTTCGAAGCAGCAGCAAAGCGACTCTCGGCCGATGTCATCAACTTCTCCGCAAAGGGTTCGAGTGTGAGCAAAGGCGAATCGCTCAAGGACACGGCTCAAACTCTTCAGGCACTTGGAGCCGATGCAGTAATTCTTCGCCACCCAGCATCGGGTGCAGCGCATCGCTTAGCGCAAGGACGCTGGATTTCTGGCTCTGTTATTAATGCCGGAGATGGAACGCACGAACATCCTTCACAGGCTCTTCTTGATGCTTTCACAATTCAGAGACATCTCTGCGATAGCAAAGGCGATCTTGCCGGTCTGCATATTGCAATCGTTGGCGACATCCTGCATTCACGGGTCGCTCGATCAAACATACTTCTTCTAAAGAAGCTTGGTGCCACTGTTACCTTGGTGGCGCCTCCGACACTCATACCATTTGCGTGGCAATCATGGGGAGTTGAAGTTTCACACGATCTTGATGCAGTACTTCCCACTGTTGATGCGGTCATAATGTTACGGATTCAAAAAGAGAGAATGAGTGATCTCTATTTTCCATCCTCTCGTGAGTACAGCGCACTCTTCGGAATAAATGCAGAGCGAGCAAGTCTTATGAAGTCACACGCTTTAGTAATGCATCCTGGCCCCATGAACCGCGGACTCGAAATCACCGCAGAAGTCGCAGATAGTTCAGCCTCCGTCGTGGTCGAACAAGTTGCAAATGGTGTCTCGGTCCGAATGGCCATTCTCTATCTCTTTATAGCCGGAAATCAGGAGGATTAAGATGAGCTCAAAACTAGTACTTAAATCTGTATCAATTTTGGGCGCTGCTCCAGTCGATGTTGAAATCGAAAAAGGACTCATCTCGCTCATCGGTAAGGGCAACGCTTCAGATGCTCAAGTAATTGACTGCGCAGGATTCGTTGCCCTTCCAGGTTTCGTAGATCTACATACACACTTACGTGAGCCTGGTCGTGAGAATTCAGAGACAATCGCAACAGGTTCAAAAGCGGCGGCGCGAGGTGGTTATGTCGCGGTGAGTGCGATGGCCAATACATTGCCAGTTGCAGATACTGCAGCGATAGTAGAACAAGTACGGAATATCGGTTCCAATATTGGTTTGGTGGATGTCTTTCCAATCGGTGCCGTAACTAAAGGTTTAGCCGGTCATGAACTCTCAGATATCGGATCCATGGCCTCCAGCAAAGCTCGCGTTCGCGTATTTAGTGACGATGGAAATTGTGTATGGGATCCGCTCGTAATGCGTCGCGCACTCGAATATGTAAAGCAATTCGATGGAGTGATTGCACAGCATGCGCAAGAGCCCCGTTTAACTGAGAAATCTCAAATGAATGAAGGAAGTATCTCTGCGACCCTTGGCTTAAAGGGTTGGCCGGCGGTTGCGGAAGAGTCGATTATCGCAAGAGATATCCTCCTTGCGAATATGGTTGATGCGCGGCTTCACATTTGCCATGTAACAACTCGTGGGGGAGTAGAGATAATTCGATGGGCGAAAGCACAAGGGATGAAGGTAACTGCTGAAGTAACCCCACATCATCTTCTTCTTACCGATGAAAGCGCATCAACATTCGATCCTATCTACAAAGTAAATCCGCCACTAAGAACCCAAGATGATGTGAATGCGCTACGAGCCGCTCTTCTAGATGGAACTATAGATATAGTCGCAACAGATCACGCCCCACATCCCATTGAAGATAAAGAGTGCGAATGGGAGAACGCGGCATTTGGAATGGTCGGTTTGGAAACAGCGTTCTCTATTGTGTATTCAACTATGGTTGCAAGTGGCGCGATGTCGTGGGATCGCTTAGCAAGCGTTATGAGCATCGCCCCGGCAGCTATTGGTCGATACGCCAACCATGGACAACATCTCGAGGTAGGCAAGCCTGCGCATATAACTGTGGTAAATCCTCAAGGGTCCATTACAGTCAATAGAGACGAATTGGCCTCAAAGAGCAGAAATACCCCGTTCCACGGAATGAATTTTCAAGGAGCCGTTGTGGCGACCATATTTAATGGCCTTCTTACACATAAGGTCGGAGAATAATGAATACGGCATACCTAGTCCTCGATGACGGACGTATATTTCAAGGCCAACCATTTGGAGCTGTTGGAAGAACTTTCGGTGAAGCTGTCTTTCAGACTGGAATGACTGGCTATCAAGAGACACTTACCGATCCTTCTTATCATCGACAAGTGGTCGTCATGACTGCGCCTCATATTGGAAATACCGGCTTTAACGTAGAAGATAATGAATCATCGCGGATTTGGGTCTCTGGTTTTGTAGTAAGAAACCCATCTTCGATCTCAAGCAATTGGCGAAGCACTACCGACTTACAAGCTGAACTGAAGCGACAGGAAATCGTAGGCATCTCTGGAGTCGATACCCGAGCAATTACGCGCCATCTTCGCGACCGTGGCGCTATGCGTGTAGGAATCTTCTCTGATGGGGTACTTTCTCGAGAAGAAATGGTCATTGAGGTTCGCAAACAAGGTCAGATGGCAGGCTCAAATCTGAGTGCCGATGTTTCCACCGAGAAGTCTTATATTGTTAAAGCGAAAGGCGAAAAACGATTTACCGTCGTTGCCTTAGATTTGGGTATAAAGCGAGCAACACCGAAGAACATGGCAGAACGGGGAATAGAGACACATGTCCTTCCCTACAACTCAACTCTAGAGGTGATTTTGAATCTCAATCCAGATGGAATCTTTCTCTCCAATGGTCCCGGTGATCCTTCAACTATGACCGATACCGTCTCTCTTGTCAGAGAGATTTTACTTGAAGAGATTCCTATTTTCGGAATATGTTTCGGCCACCAAATTTTGGGACGCGCATTAGGTTTTGAGACGTACAAGCTGCAGTTTGGCCATCGTGGAATTAATCAACCCGTTCTTGATAGACGCACCGGAAAAGTCGAGATAACAGCTCATAATCATGGTTTTGCATTATCAGCACCAACTGATTCAGTATTTTCAACTGTATATGGACCTGGACAAGTTACTCATATCTGTCTTAATGATGGGGTAGTTGAAGGTATCGAGCTCCTAGAGCGTGGAGCATTCAGTGTGCAGTATCACCCAGAAGCCGCAGCGGGTCCGCACGATGCGAGTTATCTCTTCGATCGCTTCATTGAATTAATGGAAAAGTACCCGCAGAGAGCCTCGGTGAAGTAATGCCTATCGATCCATCAATCCGAAGTGTTCTAGTTATTGGCTCCGGCCCAATTGTCATTGGCCAGGCGTGCGAGTTTGATTATTCGGGAACCCAAGCTTGCCGAGTTCTGCGCGCTGAAGGCATTCGCGTTATTTTGGTAAATTCAAATCCTGCGACAATTATGACTGACCCTGAGTTTGCTGATGCAACATACATAGAACCAATCACGCCTGAATTTATCGAACGTATCATCATAAAAGAAAAGCCCGACGCAGTCCTGGCTACATTAGGTGGTCAGACTGCATTGAATGCAGCAATGGGTATGCACGCGGCTGGCATCCTCGAAAGACACGGAGTTCGGTTGATTGGCGCAGATGTCGAAGCTATTTCACGAGGAGAAAATCGAGAATTGTTTCGAGCGATTGTCGAGAAA
>WLDB01000085.1 GCA_009705035.1 Actinomycetota bacterium
ACTTCTGAGCTGCTGGGTAAATTTATCTTGTGGGAGCTTAGAGAGGTCTAATTCAATGCCTTGTGCGGCAAAATAGTCTTTCTGAAGGCTCGCTAATGTTTCTTTCTCATAATCCAAAGCAGCAGAGGCATCCACTTCTTCATTGAATTGTGCTACTTGTTGGTCGAGTAAGCTATTCAATTTGGCATCTGCAGGGGCATGTTCATTGGTTTGACCAATTTGATGCATCAAACAATGTAGATGAAGACTAGATGGGAAATAGGCAGTTGCTTTAGACAATTGCGCATCTAATAGCGGGGAGGCGATCATCTGGTATTTCTTGGCCAATAGAAATTGTAAACTGGGCGCAAAGGGATGATCCAATGCATATTTTTCAAGGGTATCCGTTTCTATGTCTTCTAATGAAGCATGTCCAGTCCATTGTTTCACTATATCGTTGATCATTACTGCACTCATGCTTACCAGTTTGAAAAAATTTGATTAAAAATATCATCCGTGATGCTTCGAATTATTTCATCCATTAACTGACTCTCTGCTTGATTCAAAGTTAGATTGGCTGAAAAGTCAAAATTACGAGATACATCAAATTCGAGTTCTTTATTTTCTAAGGTCTTTTTTAAAACCACATGCACAGTCACAGTCAATCTATTACTTGCGGCAGATTGTCCACTCACACCAACTGTTTGTGAAGGATCGTAATTGGTGATGGTCGCAAATATTTGATAATGTGCATCGTCACTATTGGTTCTAGTTAATTTAGTTTGACCAATAATTTTTTGTAAAATTTTATCAGTCAACATGGGCGCTAACTGTGGGTTGACATACCTAGCCCTGTTGTCAATAAAGCCAATTTTAACCGTCTTTACATTGTCAGGGATCATGGCGTCTTTGAAACTATAAATACCACAAGAAGTAAATAGAATACAAAGGCAAATGCAGCTTAATAAATAAAATTTATTCTTCAATGTCGTATTCTTTAATTTTTCTGTACAATGTTCTTTCACTTATCCCAAGATCGGTAGATGCATCTTTACGTCGACCTCTATGTTTTTTAAGTGCCTTTAAAATTAGTTCTTTTTCTTTATCCATGATATTTAAAGACTCTTCTATTTCATAATGGTTCTGCATGTCATTGTCAATAATCACTGGTTGATGATGCGGCAATTGCATTGCGGTACTAGGCATGCTTACATTGGAGATTGGCGCATTCGAAGGGCCTATATCTTCCTTTAATTCATTGATGATGGCTTCTTTGGTAAAATGCGCCGCTTGTCCAGATAAACTTGGGTTCTGTAAAATCTCTAAAAACATTTTCTTTAATTCATTGACATCTTTTTTCATGTCAAAAAAGAGCTTGTATAAAATTTCACGCTCATTGGCAAATTCACCGACATGAGCACCTGTGACCATTGGCATTTTATTAGCTGTATGTTTTGGTAAAAATGAATTCAATTGTGCTGCATCTATATGGTCGTTTTTACTCAACACAGAGATTTGCTCTGCAATATTTTTTAATTCGCGCACATTACCAGGCCAACCATAAGCAGTTAAAAGTCCTCTAGCTTCTTCGTCTAAATAAATGGGCTTGGTTTTATATTTTTCTGCAAAATCCACAACGAATTTTCTAAATAATAAAGGGATATCTTCCTTGCGGTCTCTCAATGATGGAACACGAATAGGCACGGTGTTCAATCTATAATATAGATCTTCTCTAAATCTTCCTTTTTCTGTGAACTCAATCAATTCTCTATTGGTTGCAGCAATCACACGCACATCTGTTTTTTGCACTTTAGAAGAACCTACACGAATGAACTCTCCAGTTTCTAACACACGCAATAATCTTGCCTGTGTACCCAAGGGCATTTCGCCAATCTCATCCAAGAAAATCGTACCACCACTCACCGTTTCAAAATAACCTTTGCGACTATCTACAGCACCTGTGAATGAACCTTTCTCGTGACCAAATAATTCCGAATCAATCGTACCTTCTGGAATGGCACCACAGTTAACGGCAATAAATGGATTGTGTTTTCGGGAGGATAAGCTATGAATGATTTGAGAAAAAACTTCTTTACCAACACCACTTTCTCCCACAATAAGCACTGTCAGATCTGTTGCAGCAACCTGTTCTGCAGTATTTAATGCATGATTCAGTAGGGGCGTGTTGCCAATGATACTGAATCTATTTTTTAATGATTGTAAATCCATGGCATGAATAAATTAAATAAAAATAAATTAAACGATTCTTCCTAATAAAGTACCTTTTGTGAAATCTTGAATCTTCACTTGTGCATAGTCCCCTTTTTGATAATTGAAATTGCCTTTCGGAAAAACAACTACTTTGTTTTGACTGTTTCTGCCCATCCATTCTGCTTCATTCCGCTTGCTATTACCTTCAATCAATACCTCAAATACGTTTCCCACATCTCGCTTATTGCTTTCATTGGAGAGTGTCCACTGCACATCTACAATTTCTTGAAGCCTTCTTTTTTTAGTCATTAAGTCTATGTCATCTTCATACCTTCTTGCCGCCAATGTACCTGGACGTTCAGAATAAAAATACATATAGCTTAAATCATAATTTGCATATTGCAACAGACTAATCGTCTCTTGATGATCTTCCTCTGTTTCGGTGCAAAAACCTGCAATGATATCTGAAGTAATACTACAGTTTGGTAATAGAGCTCGGATGCGGTCAATCTTTGCCATATACCATTCTCTGGTATAAGTCCTGTTCATCAATTGCAACATTCTTGAACTACCACTTTGGACAGGTAGGTGGATATGTTTGCAGATATTATCATACTTAACAATAGTATGTAAGACTTCGTCCGTAATATCTTTTGGATGAGAAGTGCTAAATCTTACCCTAAGGCTTGGGTCAATTTGTGCCACTTCTTCTAATAACATAGCAAAAGTAGTGGTTGCATTATTTTCTGGATTGTTCCAATAATAACTGTCTACATTTTGGCCTAATAAAACCACTTCTTTATATCCTTTTTCAAATAAGTCTTTACATTCTGCAAGGATGGAATAGGCATCTCGGCTACGCTCACGGCCTCTTGTAAATGGTACTACACAGAAACTACACATATTATTACAGCCACGCATAATCGATACAAAAGCACTAATGCCATTATTGTCTAATCTAACTGGTGCAATATCGCCATAGGTTTCGTCTCTACTTAATAATACATTCACGGCTTTTTGTCCAGTACCTGCATTGGCAATTAAATCGGGAAGGGTTCTATATGCATCCGGCCCAACCACTAAGTCTACCAATTTTTCTTCTTCTAATAATTGGGCTTTCAATCTTTCAGCCATACAGCCCAATACACCTACTAAGACGCCTGGGTTGGCTTGCTTTAATCTTCTAAATTCTGTTAATCGCTTGCGAATGGTTAATTCGGCTTTCTCACGTATTGAGCAAGTATTGATCAGGATTAAATCTGCAATTTCAATATTTTTGGTGCCCCCAAAACCATTTTTTTCTAATATAGCAGCAACCACTTCACTGTCAGCAAAGTTCATTGCACAGCCATAACTCTCTACATAGAAATGCTTTTGGAATACCCCCGACTTAGCCTGGCTCGCATAGGCTTCGCCTTGTCTAGCTTCATCCTGGGTTTTATCTATGAGTAAATTGGATTCCATGCACTTATTTTGAACTGCAAACTTAGTCAAAATATTTTTATGTGTCAACTTGTCAGACAAAATTCCTAATCCTTTGATATACAAATGATTAAAATCATATAACTTATATTGCAATAAATTTTATATAAACCTATTAATCAATCGGTTATTGAGTAGTTTGTATATTTATAAAAATTTGCCCATGCTCAAAGGAGTGACACTATTATTGACTGTTTTTTGCTTAAATACAGTTTATGCGCAAGACTTGGTGGTGGCAAAATTGAGGTCTGAGACCTCAAGAAGTATTAAAAAAGATACCGATACGAGTAATTGGAACTGGAAGCATGGGGGTTTATACAATTTGAATGTATCACAAAGTTCATTGAGCAATTGGGCTGCTGGAGGAGATAATTTCAATATGACGATCAATAGTTTCTTTAATTATTTCGCCTTTTATAAAAAAGAACGTCAATCCTGGGACAATAATTTAGATGTCAATCTTGGATTTGTTCAGTCCACCTCTCAAGGCGGCCGTAAGAATGATGACCGATTAGACTTACTAAGTAAATATGGTTATAAGATGGACACAGTAGGAAAATGGTATGTCTCTGGTTTATTTAATTTTCGTTCTCAACTTTTTGATGGTTATAGTTTTAGTGGAACGAAAGCAAATTTTACCTCTTCGTTTTTTGCACCTGCATACATGATCATTTCTGCAGGTTTGGATTATAAGCCTGATAATAATTTTTCTATTTTCTTTTCTCCTTTGACATCAAGAACCACATTGGTTTTAAATAAAACCTTGTCCAACCTAGGAAAATACGGTGTGGATACAGGAAGGATGATCAAAAGAGAAACAGGTTTATTTGTGACTGTGAACTATAGTAAAGCCATAGCCACAAATATTTATTATAGAGGTCGTGCGGATTTCTTCTCTAATTACTATGATAAGCCTGAGAATGTTAATTTTTTCATGACCAATTTATTTACCTTCAAAATCAATAAAAACTTCTCAGCGACCTATAATTTGGATTTGATTTATGACGATAAGATCCGCATATTTGGACCAAATAAAAAATCACCTGGTCTACAAAC
>WLDB01000086.1 GCA_009705035.1 Actinomycetota bacterium
AGGCGCTTTTGCCCCGCCGATTCGCTCCTATCGTGTCACCTCTTTAGACTTAGGCGCTACCCCAAGAGCCCGAGCGAAAGGTCACACTCTGATGCCTACCTATCAATATGTATGTACAGCCTGCGATCATGGATTCGAGGCGGTCCAATCTTTTAGCGATGATGCCCTTACCCAATGCCCCGAGTGTGAAGGTCCGGTAAATAAGGTCTATGCCGCGGTAGGGGTCGTCTTCAAAGGCTCAGGTTTCTATAAAACCGATTCTGCGCCTAAGCCAACATCTAGCGAATAATTAGTCATCATGATGGGGTGGCTTATCGCCCTGAATCTCTGCATCTCTGCGACTTTGCTCACCCGCATCTTCTTGCGGGTCGCGCTCATCATCGGTTGTGACCGGAAAGATATTACTCACAGCCATTACCCCCCATTTTCTGCGCGATTAGCTATATCGAATACTACATACTTTCCCAATGTTTGAAAGACTGGGCCATTTCGCTGTTCGACGCCAAAAAATTGCCGTCATTACCTTTGTATTCTCGATTTTGATCTCTGGCGTTGTCGGAACACAGGTCTTTAGCCGCCTAGATTCAGGCGGATACTCAATCGCATCCAGTGATTCTTATAAAGTCTACGAATACATCAGTGACACGCTCAAAGAGAGCGAACCAGCGGTAGTAGTTATGGTCGATGCCCGCACAAGCGTTAATCAAATCGGAATTCGTGATCGTGCACTCGCTCTTGAAAAATTGATGGGCGCTGAAGATGGTGTGGCGAAGACAGTCTCGTATTGGTCAACCGGTGGTGCGCCTTCACTTAAATCAAGTGACGGTAACGCTGCTTATATTTTGATCTATGGCGAGGGAGATGCATTCAGTCCTAAGAGCCAGAGCCTCGGAAAGATTTTTCAAGAAGAGTATGACGGATCTGTTGCAGGTTTTGATCTCTATGCCAGTGGTTATGGGGTTATCGGAAATGCAATCACTGAAAAAATCAGCAAAGATCTCAAGCTCTCAGAATCTATTTCAATACCGCTGACCTTTCTGCTTCTGGTCTTAGTCTTTGGAGCCCTCGCTGCATCGGCTATGCCATTGATTGTTGGTGTTTTTGCAATTTTGGGAGCCTTCCTCCTTCTCTTCTTACTCACCTTAGTCACTGATGTAAGTGTTTATGCCCTCAACCTGACTACTGGAATGGGTCTGGGTCTAGGAATTGATTATGCGCTCTTGATGGTAAATCGTTTTAGAGAAGAGCTCAGTAAAGGAAAAAGCGTAGAAGATTCCGTTGTAACCATGATGGCGACTGCAGGAAAAACAGTCTTCTTCTCTGGACTAACAGTTCTAGTAACTCTAATGTCACTTATCTTCTTTCCGCTTCCATTCCTTAAATCATTTGGTTATGCAGGTGTATCAGTTGTAGCACTAGCCGTTGTTGGTGCGCTCTGTGGTCTTCCGCCAATTCTGGCGATGGTCGGAAAGAAAATTGATAAAGGAACCGTTCGCAAATCTGCAATCACTCCTAAAGAGGATGGGCGCTGGGCTTTGACTGCTCGTTTTGTGATGCGTAAGCCAGTAAGTGTCACATTGCTCTCATTGATCTTTCTAGGAATATTGGCATCGCCTTTGGCTGGCGCTAAGTTTTCACAGACAGACGCGCGCACTTTGCCTGCTGATAATCCAGCAGCAATCGCAACGGCTGTTCAAGCCGAAAGATTTCCGGGGCAGACAAGTAATCCAATTGAGATCATCATTTTGGGTGGTGCTAATAAGAGTTCAGAAATTGCAGATTACTCAACGAGCTTGGCATCTGTTCCTGGAATCGTTCTTGTTAATCCAGCAAAGACTTATGGCAACGATGTAAAGATTTCTGCGGTGCATTCGATGCTGCCTCGAACACCAGAGGCACAGGAGTTAATTCATAAAGTTCGAGATCTGAAAGAGCCTGAAGGAACACTTGTAGGCGGAGTTGCCGCGGATTACACAGATTCACAAGATGGAATTGCATCAACCTTGCCTATCGCACTCGGATGGATTGTTATCACTGTATTGATTCTTCTATTCCTCTTTACTGGCTCAATTATTTTGCCAATTAAAGCAATTATTCTCAATGTGCTCTCACTCACGGCAACAATGGGTGTCCTTACTTGGGTCTTCATTGATGGAAATCTTCAATGGTTGGTCGGTTCATTTACTCTCACTGGCACTTTGGATACTTCAATAGTTATTTTGATTGCAGTGGTTGTCTTCGGTTTATCAATGGATTACGAAGTCTTCTTGTTATCTCGCATCCGCGAAGAACACGATGCCGGTAAATCTAATGAAGATGCTGTTGCAATCGGCCTACAACGTTCGGCTCGAATTATTACTGCAGCTGCGATGATTCTTGCATTTGTATTCGCCGCCTTTATTTTGAGTGGGGTGACCTCAATTAAATCTATGGGATTTGGTGTGGCCCTTGCGGTAATTCTCGATGCCACGATAGTCCGAGCGCTACTAGTACCTGCTTTGATGCGTCTATTTGGTGAGCGGAACTGGTGGGCACCACAAAGCCTCAAGCGATTTACCATTAAGCACTAAGCCCTCTACCCTTAGAGCATGGATCTCATCGCCACTCTTCAATGTGAGGATCAACCGGGCATCGTTCATGCCATGACCTCAGCTGTCTTAGCATGCCAGGGCAATATCATCGAGAATCAGCAGTTCACAGATCACGCCACAAATACATTTGTGATGCGTACCCGTTTTGAAACCGCACAAGGAATCGCCGATGCTCGCAATACTCTGCTCGCAGGGCTAACCCAGTTCAAACCAGAGCTAAAGATTCGCCCGACTGAAGAGAAACCTCGCGTACTCATCTTGGTCACCAAAGAGAGCCATTGCCTACGTGACCTCCTTTATCTTCGCGAACTCGATGAACTTCCTGTTGAAATTCCGATGGTCATCTCTAACCGTGAAGAGCTTAAAGAGCTCGTGGAATCACATGGGATTCCATTTCAATACCTTCCTATTTCAAATGAGAGTAAAACTTCTCAAGAATCAGCAATGCTCAGGATTATTGATGAGCTTAAGATCGACTTTGTTGTTCTTGCTCGCTATATGCAGATTCTCTCCACAGAATTCTGTGCAAAGATGCCCGGAAAGATAATCAACATTCATCACTCTTTCTTGCCGGGATTCAAGGGTGCCAAGCCTTACCACCAGGCCCATGATCGTGGCGTAAAGATTATTGGCGCAACTGCACACTTTGTCACTGCAGATTTAGATGAGGGGCCAATTATCGAACAAGATGTGGCGCATGTAAATCACTCTGCAACTCCAGAGCAACTCATCGCGCTTGGGCGCGACATCGAGCGACGAGTTCTCTCTCGTGCTGTTTCACTATATGCAGAAGACCGCATCTTTATAGTTGGTCACCGAACTGTGATTTTTGCATAATGCTTGGTGGAATCAATAATGCACTTTGGTTTCAGAGTATTGCTGGATTTTTTGTAATGCTCTTTATCTTCATTCCCTTTCTCAAATGGGCATTTCCAAATAAGAAAGATAATGCCAATAAAGCTCTGATTCGTCAGCTCCGCAAGGAGATCCGAGAAATTAAGCGCAAGTAAGGTGCTCTCAACTTATCGCGATCTCTTTAAACTGCCAGGCGCTGCACGTATTGCCTCCGGTGGATTTATTGCACGTATGCCAATTGCGATGGATGCCATTGCAATTATTCTCTTTATTTATTCAGTAGATAAGCGCTTTGCACTCGCCGGCGCGCTCACTGCCGTTGCTGCCGTCACGACCGTGGTTTCCTCTCCCCTTTGGTCCAAGGTCGCAGATCGCAAAGGCCAGCGCTTTGTGTTGTGCATTGCAGTTCCAATTCGAATCGTGGCCATTATTTCCTTCATCAATCTTGTACTTGCTGGCGCTCCCATTTGGACCTGGTTTCTCTCTATCTTTATTGCTGAAGCAGGCTCAATAAGTATGGGTTCAATGAGTAGGCGTCGCTGGGTTCACATTATCGATGGTCAAGATAAGCATCTTCTAGCAACCTCTTACGCATATGAAAGTTTGGCTGATGAACTAGTTTTTATCCTTGGTCCAGTTATCACAACTGCAATAGTTGCTGCCATTGATCCAGCAGCTGGATTAATTTTAGGAATCCTCTTTCTCTTGGTTGGTGTGCCACTTGTTGCAACCCATAAGAAATCTGATCCTGGTGTAGAACTGCATCAAGGTGAAGAGAAACAAAGTTCTGTAATGCGAAATAGAAATTTACAGGCAATTGCGATTCCGATGACAATCATTGGCGGATGTTTTAGCGCAGTTAATATCTGTGTTGTTGCGCTAACTACTGAACAAGACCTCAAAGCGGTCTCTGGACTGCTTCTAGGAATCTGGGCTGTTGGTGGAGCGCTATCTGCTCTGGTTAACGGCGCCATCAGATGGAAAATCTCTCACGGAAAAAGATTTATCGGTTACTTACTTGGGATGACTTTAATTTCCCTAACTTTCCCATTTATTGAAAATCTCTACCTCCTAGGTTTCGTGCTATTCCTTCAGGGAACTTGTATTGCACCACT
>WLDB01000087.1 GCA_009705035.1 Actinomycetota bacterium
AGTCCGTCATCTCATTCGGCGGAAACTTCCAGTATGAGGCAACCCTGCCAATGCCTGAATGGGATGGCACCGTTTCAGATGAAGATCGCGAAGAGTACGAGCGTACGTCACCTGATGCTCCAGAGACGATGAAGACGAAGATCGCCAAGATGTTTGCTATCTGGAAGTCAGAGCCTGAATTTAACGTTGCAGATATCTCAAAAATCAATTGCCCTGTATTGGTAATTGTGGGAGATGATGATGTGATTTCGCATCATCATTCAATCGAGCTCTTTGAATCATTGCCACAAGGCCAACTAGCAGTTATTCCCGGAACATCTCATCTCGCCCATAAAGAGAAGCCAGCGATTTTCCAATTATTTATCCGTGAATTTCTCAATGATCTCTCTTACCCACAGACCAAAATGCCGATACGTAGAAAAACTAACAATCAATCGGAGTAATTGAACCCGTCTTTACATCATAAATCGCGCCGCCTACAGATACGCCAGTGTTGAGCAATGGGTATGAACGAACGCGGTTTACATCTTTAGCAAGCTCACCTAATTGGTCATTAGTTGTGCGGAATTCAAGGCTTGAAGTATTTACGCCAAATTGCTGATCAATCTGCGCATGAATCTCTTCTTCAGTATTTTCTGCCATACGACATTCGGTGTGAGGCATAATCAAAATTCGATTTACACCCAATAAATAGGTAGCCAAGACAAGTGTGCGAAGTACATCTTCAGTTACTCGGGCTCCGGCATTGCGCAGAATTTTGGCATCACCGGATCTCATTCCGACAACTGATAATGGATTGATTCGAGAATCCATACAAGTGACGATGGCGAGCCCTTTTTGGGCGACGCCTGTGAGCTCAGAATATTTGAACTCTTTAATATATTGCGCATTGGCATCAGTCAGATCTTTGAATTCATCTGCTGGAAACATAGTTGGAAGTCTAGCAAGTTGGAAGAGAATGGAGCCCCCTATCCGATTTGAACGGATGACCTGCTCATTACAAGTGAGCTGCTCTACCACTGAGCTAAGGAGGCGTACTGCTTTAGAACGGCGTAATTATGGCATTTAATAGCGAATTCGGAAAATCGCTCAATAGGGACCATATTTATAGGCAATTTTCAAGGTAGCGCTCGTAAAAATCTATCTCTTCTCGCGCCAGACATGGGAAGATTCCAACATGCTACCTAACTATTGGACCAGCCCAGAGACGACTGCAATCAACCGTCTGCCGATGCTCAATATTGAGCACTACGAAAAGCTTTCACTTGATGGAACATGGCGCTTTCAACTTTTACGCAAACCAACAGATTCGATTCGTAAACGTTGGTCGAAGATTCCGGTTCCAGGACTTTGGACAATGCAACCAGAGAGCGATGTTTTTTTCGATAAACCTATCTACACAAATACTCAGATGCCGTTCTCGGAGACGCCTCCAAATGTTCCAGAAGAGAATCCGACCGGTATCTATGAACGTGACTTCGAAATACCTGGTTCTTGGGAGAACAAACGCATCGTTCTTCATCTCGGTGGATTCGAATCTGTTGCGCTGATTTGGGTTAATGGTGATGTCGTTGGAATGTCAAAAGATTCGCGCCTTGCCGCTGAATTCGATATTACAAAATTCATTAAGGGCGGAAAGAACACTCTTAGAATTGACGTCACAAAATGGTCAGATGCCGTTTACATTGAAGATCAAGATCAGTGGTGGCATGGTGGTATTACTCGCTCTGTAAAGTTATACGCAACAAATGATGTATTCATCGAGCGCCTATATACGACAGGCGGACTGACCGGTGATTACAAGAGCGGAACCTTAAAAGTAGAGGCATACATCGGCTCAGTTAAGAACAAATCAACTAACGGTTACACGCTTCGGGCTCATGTCGAAGAATTCGCTAAGGCGAAAAATGCAGTCTTGAGCGCAACAGTTGTACATACCGCGGCCCCAATCTGGACAGAGATGCCAGAAGAACTTCGCAATGCCAGCCGTGATTTCTTTCAGGGTAAGTACTGGAATGGCGATATGCCTAAGCCTCTCGTCGATGCCCTTCGCAAAGTCGAACCACCAACTCCAGGCAGACTTCTTCTCGAGAGCGTTATCCCAAAGGTTTCTCCTTGGTCTGCTGAAAACCCAGTGCTCTACACACTTAATCTCGAGCTACTCGATCCACAAGGAAATGTAATTCAGATTTCTAGCCAGAAGATTGGCTTCCGCGATGTAAAAGTTAAAGGCAGGGATTTCTTAGTTAATGGCCAGCCAGTCATTTTCTACGGCGTAAACCGCCACGACTTCAATAAGAAAACTGGACGCGCTCTGACTCGCGAAGATATGCGTCAAGATCTTCTCGAAATGAAGCGTTGGAACTTCAATGCAGTTCGTACATCGCATTATCCAAATGATGCCGCTTTCTATGACCTTACTGATGAGCTCGGTTTCTACATTATCGATGAAGCAAATATCGAATCTCATGCTTTCTACGACTCAGTCTGTAATGACCCTAGATATCTAGGCGCATTTGTTGAGCGAGTTGGAAGAATGATTGAGCGCGATATCCATCACCCATCTGTTGTGATGTGGTCGCTGGGTAACGAATCTGGCAAGGGGCTTAATCACGAAGCTGCTGCTGCGTATGCTCGCGCATTCGATTCATCACGTCCGCTTCACTATGAAGGTGCCATACGTGGCGATTGGCGCGGTGGTCATTCATTAACAGATGTCATCGCTCCGATGTATCCATCTATTGCTGCAATTGCGCATTATGCAAAATCTGGAAAACAAGATCGTCCTTTGATTATGTGCGAATACAGCCATGCAATGGGTAACTCAAATGGAACCTTGGCCGAGTATTGGGAAGTCATTGAGAAGACACCTGGTCTGCAGGGTGGATTCATCTGGGAGTTCTGGGATCACGGACCAGATCAATTATTGGCTGACGGACGTACGCGTTCTGCATACGGTGGAGATTATGGCGAAGTAAAACATGATGGAAACTTCTGTTGTGATGGAATGGTCTTCCCTGATCGCACCGCAAAACCCGCAATGCACGAATTTAAAGCTCTTGCAGCCCCTGTTGTAATCAGCACTGTTAAGGCTTCATCAGGTCAGTTCTCAGTATTTAACAAGCAATTCTTTAACGATCTCAGCGATTTCGATATTAATTGGGTTATCACGCGAGATGGCCTCAATATCGAAGCTGGCAAAGTTAAAGTACCTGTAGTAGCTCCACGTAAAACTGCAAAATTCGCTATTAAATCAGCGGCACTCCTAAAAGCAGATGGCAAGGGTGAACGCTTTATCACCTTCACAATCGTCAAGAAGAGCAGCACTGCCTGGTCTTCGCCATCGACGGAAGTCGGCTGGAACCAATTTGCTCTTCCATCTCGCGCTCAAGCAATTTCGCTAGAGAAGAGCCCAAAGACAAGCAACGCACTCTTCGAAACGTCGGTTAATGACGCTGGAGAAATCCAACTTCCATATGGCGCCTTTGCACCAGAACTATCTCTCTGGAGAGCGCCAACTGATAACGATCGCATCGGTCACATGGCAACTAAGTGGGAGCGTTACGGAGTTCGCACACTTACTCGCAGTGATTGCACAATTGCTGAAACTTCCAAATCACGTAAAGTAATCAGCACTTGGGAGACATCAACTGGTATCTCAATCAAGCAGACTCAAGTGATTACCCCAGTAGCTGACGGCTTTGCAGTGAAAGAGACGATAGTGATTCCTAAGCAGCTCGAAGACTTGGCACGTGTTGGAATCAACTTCGAAATCGATGGTGCTCTCGAAAATATCACTTGGTTTGGTGCTGGCCCTCACGAGTCATATCCAGATCGAAAGATTGCACGAATTCATCGCTGGGCATCGACAGTTGCTGGACAATATGTTCCGTATGTTCGTCCACAAGAAAATGGTGGCCGTACTGCCGTGCGCTGGTTTGAACTCACTGGCAATGACGGCAAGGGTCTACGTATTGATCTCGATAAGCCGCTGCAGGTATCTGCAACTCCGTATCGCGCCAATGATTTAGCTGATACGACTCACAACATTGATATGACACCTTCAGGAAATGTTGTTGTTAATATCGATGCAGCACATCGCGGAGTCGGAACAGCTTCATGTGGTCCAGATACGCTTGCTAAATACCTAGTTGGTGGCGGTACCTACACATTTAATTGGACTGTGCGCAGTATTTAATTAACTGGTGGCCAAGAAATTGGTGCAGGGTATTTAGCGCTCCGGTTATCACCGGAGGATTTTCCTTGTATGCGACGCCATATCCATGGCAACGCAAAGAGGAAGAACCATAAAACCCCTATATAACGCTCCTTTAGCCATGGGGTCTTCTTCGCTGGAGGCAGCGGAATTCGCCATGCTGGATTAGATGGATAACCCAATACTTCGAGAACGCCTTGCGATACTCGCCAATGTCCTTCAGCGTTTAGATGCAAGCGATCAAAAGCTAAGAAACGGTTATCTTTAAAGAAATCTAAATCATTGGCATCAGAGACAATCGCGCCAACTTCTTGGCCAACTTCACGAATTGCTTTATTAA
>WLDB01000088.1 GCA_009705035.1 Actinomycetota bacterium
CATCAGTACCACCGCAGGGTGGACGCAAGCACCCTCATCAAGAATTTATACAAATCGATACAACTAACGTGCTCTTCATTGTTGGTGGAGCATTCTCAGGTCTCGACAAGATTATCGAAGCGCGATCTGGTTCATCAGGAGTCGGCTTCAATGCAGAGATTTCCCCAGCATCAGAGCGAAGTACAAAAGATATTTTCGCTGATGTCATGCCAGAAGATTTACTGAAATTTGGCATGATTCCTGAATTCATTGGTCGCCTTCCGGTGTTAACTTCAGTTGAGAATCTTGATAAGCCAGCGCTGATGCAGATTCTGACCGAACCGAAAAATGCTTTGGTGAAGCAATATCAGAAACTCTTTGATCTCGATGATGTAGAACTAGAATTCACAGCCGATGCCCTAGATTCAATTGCAGAGCTTGCTTTAGCTCGTGGAACAGGTGCGCGTGGCCTACGTGCCATCATGGAATCAGTACTTCTAGGTGTGATGTATGAAGTGCCAAGTCGTAGCGATGTAGGCAAGGTCATTATTGAAAAGGATTGCATTACTTCTGCAGCTCCCGCGACATTGGTCGAAAGAGTTGGTGAGACACCAAAGCGCGCACGTCGCGAGAAGCCATCTGAGGAGAAGAGCGCCTAGTTCGTTCACTGTAGACTGCCCTCTATGACGAAGCGCGAACTCGCTCCATCCTTTATACCTGCCGATATTGAGCCACGGCTCTATTTGCAGTGGCTCGAAACAGGGTGCTTCACAGCAGATGCTTCTTCAACTAAAGAACCGTTTACGATTGTAATTCCACCACCAAATGTCACCGGCAATCTACATATCGGTCACGCCCTCGACCAAACGCTGCAAGATTGTTTAACTCGAATGAAGCGCATGCAGGGTTATGAAGCGCTCTGGTTGCCTGGTATGGATCACGCAGGAATCGCAACGCAGAATGTTGTTGAAAAACAATTAGCAGCGCAAGGGCTAACTCGCCATGATTTAGGACGAGAAGAATTTGTAAAGAAAGTCTGGGAATGGAAAGCTGAATCCGGTGGACAGATTCTTGGCCAGATGAAGCGCCTGGGAGATTCGGTTGACTGGTCTCGCGAAGCATTCACGATGGATGCCAATCTTTCTCAAGCAGTACTTACAATTTTCAAAAAGCTATATGACGCAGAACTTATCTATCGCGCCGAAAGAATTATTAATTGGTGCCCACGATGTCTTACTGCACTTTCAGATATCGAAGTAGAACACCAAGATGATGCTGGAGAATTTGTCTCTGTTCGATACGGTGACGGCGAACAAAGCATCGTTGTAGCGACCACTCGAGCTGAAACCATGATGGGTGATGGCGCAGTCGCAGTACACCCAGATGATCCACGCTACAAGCATCTTGTTGGCACTGAAGTTTTGCTGCCTCTTGTTAACCGAATGATTCCAATCATTGCCGACGAGCTCGTGGACCCAGATTTCGGTACTGGTGCCGTAAAGGTCACGGCAGCCCACGATCCAAATGACTTTGAGATGGCGCTTCGCCACAATGTGCCATTTGTTGTCATTATGAACGAGCACGGGGTAATGGCTGGTACCGGTACCGAATTTGATGGCATGGATAGATTTGATGCTCGTATTGCAGTTGTTGCAAAACTAAAGGAACTCGGCCGCATTGTTGCCGAAAAGCGCCCTTACATCCACGCAGTCGGACACTGTTCAAGATGCGATACAACAGTAGAACCACGTTTATCTAAGCAATGGTTTGTGAAAGTTGCGCCACTTGCTAAAGCTGCAGGGGATGCAGTGCGCGATGGTCGAGTAAATATTGAACCTGCAGAACTTGCTCCACGTTACTTTGATTGGATCGACAATATGCATGACTGGTGTATCTCACGCCAGTTATGGTGGGGTCACCGCATCCCAGTTTGGTACGGACCTAACGATGAAGTAATTGTTGTCGGTCCTGGAGAAAGCGCACCAGCAGGTTTTATTCAGGACCCTGATGTACTTGATACCTGGTTCTCATCTGCCTTGTGGCCATTCTCAACTTTAGGTTGGCCCAACGAGACTCCTGACTTGAAGAAGTTCTATCCAACCAGCGTTCTTGTTACCGGTTATGACATTTTATTCTTCTGGGTTGCACGCATGATGCTCTTCGGTCTCTTTGCCATGGATGGGGTTCCACCATTTAAAACCATTGTGCTTCACGGATTAGTACGCGATCAATTCGGCAAGAAGATGTCAAAATCTAAAGGTAACGTGGTTGACCCGCTCGAATTTATTGATAAGTACGGAGCAGATGCGCTTCGATTCACTTTAGCGCGCGGTGCTAATCCCGGAAAAGACCAGGCACTTGCCGAAGATTGGGTTGCGGGTTCACGTAACTTTGCAACTAAGTTATGGAACGCAACTCGTTTTGCAATCATGAATGGTGCGACCACAGAAGGCGACCTACCAGCCATTGACTCACTCAACGATATTGATCAATGGATTCTCTCTCGCTTAGCTGAAACAACAGCCGAATATCACCAACTTCTGACAAGCTACGAATTTGCTCGTGCCAGCGAAGTTATCTATCACTTTGCCTGGGATGACCTCTGCGATTGGTATCTCGAACTCTCTAAAGAGGCTTTTGCATCTGGTAACGCTCAGGCCACACAGAGAGTCCTTGGCTACGTTTTAGATCAACTCTTTAGATTGTTACACCCAATCATGCCCTTTATTACCGAAGAGCTCTGGACATCATTTACTGGAGGCCAAACACTTATGCAGGCTGCTTGGCCGGTATCCGATTCTTCACATATCAATAAGGGTGCCGAGAAAGTAATTACACAATTGCAAGATGTAATTACAGAAGTTCGTAGATTTAGAAATGATCAGGGAGTCAAACCAAGCCAGAAGATTCCTGGTCGCTTTATCGCTCCGCTTGAGGTCTCTCGTTATCAATCTGCGATGGCATTTCTTCTTAAGCTTGAGCTAAGCGATTTCACTCCGAGCGCTTCAGTTGAAATCGGAGCAATCAAGTGCGAACTCGATCTATCCGGAACAGTCGATGTTGTCGCCGAGAAAGCACGGCTTGAAAAAGATCTTGCAACTGCAAAGAAAGATTTAGCGACTGCAGATACAAAATTGAGCAATGAAGGTTTTATGGCGAAGGCGCCCGCAAATGTTCTCGCAGAGATTCGCGAACGACAGATAAGCACTAAGGCCGATATCGAACGAATCACAGCTCAGTTAGCTGCTCTTAAGTGATGAGTGCAATTTCTCCAGAAGATCAAGAGCGTATCGATGCAATCGAGAAGGCGCTCAACAAGAGGTGGCCAGAAAATAAGATTGAGCCATCCCTCGAAAGAATTGATGCCCTAGTCGATGCCCTTGGTTCTCCTCAATTAACGTACCCAACAATTCATATCGGTGGAACAAACGGCAAGACCTCAACAGCTCGGATGATTGATTCGTTGCTCTTTGAAATGGGTCTTCGTACTGGGCGTTTTACCTCACCACATCTTGAGTCTTTTCTAGAACGAATCACCATCAATGGTCAACCTATTGATGCAAAAGCTTTTATCTTCTCCTATAACGATATTGCCGCTTACTTAGATTTCATTGATAGCAAATTTGATACTCCTATTTCGTTTTTTGAAGCTATGACAGCTTTAGCTTTCGCTGCCTTTGCAGAGCACCCGATTGATGTAGGCATTATTGAAGTTGGGATGGGTGGCGAATGGGATGCAACTAACGTTGTAAAGGCTGATGTTTCGGTGATTATGCCGGTTGATTTGGACCACCAGGAATACCTCGGTGACACAATTGCTGAGATTGCATCGACAAAGGCAGGAATCATTAAAGAAGGCGGCTTTGTTGTTTTAGCTGAACACAAACCAGAGGCAGCTGTAGAACTATTGAAGAAGGCGGCTGCACATGGCGTTGAAATCGCACGCGAAGGTATCGAGTACGAAATTGAAAGCCGAGCTCTCGCAGTGGGTGGTCAGCTTCTCACTATTCGAACTCCCAAAGATCGCTACGAAGATATCTTTCTTCCACTTCACGGAAAACATCAAGCCTCTAATGCTGCAGCAGCACTAGTTGCAGTTGAAGCTTTCTTCGGTGATCAAGAGCTAGATCCAGAAGCTGTTACGGCTGGGTTCGCAGCGGCTCAATCACCGGGAAGATGCGAAATCCTTCATCGCGATCCAACCGTGATTATCGATGCAGCTCACAATCCGCACGGCGCAAAAGCTTTACGACAGACAATCGAGAATGAATTCGCCTTTGATGAAGTCATTGGAATCTTCGCGGCACTGGGAGATAAAGATGTTGAAGGCGCCTTGATTGAACTCGAGAAGGTAATGAACTCCATCATCGTCACAGTTAATTCTTCACCACGTTCACTCAAGCTTGCCGAAGTCGAGAAGATTGCATTGCGTGTCTTCGGTGTTGAACGCGTCTTCACCGCCGACACACTCGAAGAAGCTATTGATAAAGCAATCA
>WLDB01000089.1 GCA_009705035.1 Actinomycetota bacterium
ACGTAGGCCACGCGCACCTGTTCCACGAGCTAAAGCAAGCTCTGCAATTGAATCTAGGGCATCGGCTGTGAATTCTAGTTCTACATCATCGAGATCAAAGAGTTTCTGATATTGCTTCACCAAAGCATTCTTCGGTTCGGTCAGAATCTGCATCAGCGCTGGCTTATCAAGATTCTCTACTGAAGTTAACACTGGAAGGCGACCAATGAATTCAGGAATCATTCCAAATTTTAGTAAATCTTCTGGCATGACATCAGCGAAAATATCTTTTGTATTTCGCTCTGATGCTGGAGAAATTTCAGCGTTAAAACCAACTCCCGATGAACCAGAACGCGCTTCGATAATTTTGTCGAGACCTGAGAATGCTCCACCAACAATGAAGAGCACGTTAGTTGTATCGATTTGTATAAATTCTTGATGAGGGTGCTTGCGTCCACCCTGCGGTGGTACTGATGCAACAGTTCCTTCGATTATCTTGAGCAGTGCCTGCTGAACACCTTCGCCGGATACATCGCGAGTGATTGATGGGTTCTCTGCCTTGCGGGCAACCTTATCGATTTCATCGATGTAGATGATTCCCGTCTCTGCTTTTTTCACATCATAATCTGCAGCCTGCAAAAGTTTGAGAAGAATATTCTCTACATCTTCACCAACGTAACCAGCTTCAGTAAGTGCTGTTGCATCTGCAATTGCAAAAGGAACGTTGAGCATGCGTGCAAGAGTTTGTGCCATAAGGGTCTTACCGCATCCGGTTGGGCCAAGAAGCAAAATATTTGACTTCGCTAATTCGATTCCATCTTCGCCGCGACCTTCGCCAGATTGAACGCGCTTGTAGTGGTTATATACCGCGACTGAAAGTGATTTCTTTGCGCGGTTCTGTCCGATGACATATTGATCAAGGAATTCAAATATTGCTTGTGGCTTAGGTAGCTCGCTGAGGCCGAGCGAGTTTGCCTCTGAAAGTTCTTCAACAATGATTTCATTACAGAGTTCGATACATTCGTCGCAGATATATACCCCTGGACCTGCGATCAGTTTCTTTACCTGTTTCTGGGTCTTGCCGCAGAAAGAACATTTCAAGAGGTCGTTAGCCTCGCCAATTCGTGTGGTCATGGGATAAATATAGTTTTTACCCACACTTTATGAGCGGTGAATAAGCCTTAAATCTGTTCGCCCATAGAAGAACTACCGCTCTCTCTTCGCCCAGGGTGGCGCATTTCTTTAACGCCGGGCACTAGCAAAACGAGATAGCAGATAACAATATGGAAGACGATTGCCCCAAGCAGGAATGGTTTTTCACCAAATAACGCAACCGACGGACCAACTAAGGCCATTCCAATCGGCATCATGCCACCAGATCCGACTGCATCGATACTAAATACTCGACCTTGCATATCTTGTGGAACTTCACGTTGCACAGCGGTAACCCAATACGCTTCCCAGCCACCAATAGATAATCCAGCGATAAAGTAGCCGAGGATTACAAATTGTGGACTGATTGGAAAAGCAAGAGCAAGTGGAGCAAATGCGAAGAGTGACCACATTGAAATTGCAACGAGCCCAGGTTTAGATGTCTTAATCTTTATTGCAACTACTGCACTAATGACACCACCAAGACTGAATGCTGCTGCTGATATCGCAAAGACAGAATCCGTTCCGAATTCTCGACGCCCAATCACGGGTAGTAGAACTGTCTCTGCTGCAACAATAACCATAAGCTGAAATGTTGCCATGATTATTGAAGCTGCTATCCACTTGATTTCCCAAACAAGCTTAAAACCTTCGCGAAGTTCGAAGAGAAAAGTTGGTTTATCTTCAAGAATCTCTTGGCGCGGAGCCTCTTTGATTTTAAATAAAAGCGATGTGCCAAAGAGGAAAAAGGCAGCGATAACAGCGAACGTTAGATCGGCTCCAATGGTTGCTACTGCGATTCCACCAACTCCAGGGCCAACAATTGTTCCGATTTTCCCGACGATTCCCTTTGCAACATTTCCAACGGGAAGTAAGTGATCAGGTAAAAGGCTAGGCACAATCGCTGTTCCGGCAGGTTGTCCAAATGCATCACCGGCACCCATAAGAAAGACCAATAGTCCGATTGCCCAGAGCGGCAGATCATTCGCAGAAACAACAACAAGTGAAAGAGCGATCATTCCTCTGAAAGAATCAGCGCCAATCATTATCCATTTACGCGGCAATCTATCTGCCCACACACCACCAATAAGCATAAGCAGAGTGCCCGATAATAAACGTGCGGCAAGAATCAATCCAAGATCAGTTGCATCTCCCCCGTTATCGAGAACGCTTACTGCGAGGGCAATTGGGAAAGCAGATGAGCCAATAACGAAGATCAACCCAGAGATAAAGAAATTTCGGTAATCCTTATAAGAAAAAAGAGAGCCGGGCGCAAAGTACTTCTTTAGCATTTGCGCTCGACTCTCTTTTCTTCAATATTAATTATTTATGCGGAAGGCTTGGCCTTTCGTGATGCCATAACCTTATCGATAATTCCGTATTCAACCGCCTCTACAGCTGTCAGAATTTTATCGCGTTCAATATCTTGTTCAATTTGCTCGACAGTGCGGTTGGTATGAGCAGCCAACATCGTCTCGAGCAATCCGCGCATACGCATGATTTCACGAGCTTGAATCTCGATATCTGATGCCTGTCCCCCACCTTCAGAAGATGGTTGGTGGATCAGGATTCGTGAATGTTCGAGGGCGTATCGCTTACCTTTTGTTCCACCCGCAAGGATGATCGCAGCAGCTGATGCCGCTTGACCGAGACAGATAGTCTGAATATCTGGACGAACGAATTGCATCGTGTCATAAATAGCTGTGAGCGCTGTGAATGATCCACCGGGTGAGTTAATGTAAATCGAAATATCGCGATCTGGATCCATTGATTCGAGAGTTAATAGCTGCGCCATAACATCGTTAGCTACAGTGTCATCAATGCCTTGACCCAAGAAGATAATGCGCTCTTGGAATAGCTTTGTATACGGATCAAGCATTTTGGTTCCGTAAGCAGTTTTTTCTTCGACTGTTGGAAGAACGTAACGGTTAGTGATCTCTTGGATGTGCTTCATTACTTCTTGCCTCCTGTAACTTGGCCATCCTTAGTTGCAACATGATCAATGAAGCCATACTTAAGAGCATCTTCGGCATTAAACCAATTGTCGCGATCTGAATCAGCAATAATCTTTTCGAGAGTCTGACCCGTGTGTTTTGCATTGAGTTCAGACATTGTGCGCTTTGTAATCGCCATCTGTTCTGCCTGAATACGAATATCTGTTGCTGTTCCACCGATTCCACCAAGTGGTTGGTGCATCAAGATACGTGCATGAGGAGTTGCATAACGCTTGCCTGGTGCTCCTGCAGTAAGCAAGAACTGACCCATTGATGCAGCCATTCCCATTGCAACTGTTGCAACATCGTTCTTGATGTAATGCATCGTGTCATAAATCGCCATACCCGCGGTTACTGAACCACCAGGTGAGTTGATGTAAAGGAAGATGTCTTTCTCTGAATCTTCGGCAGAGAGAAGGAGTAGCTGAGCGCAAATTGAATTAGCCATCTCGTCGCGAACTTCTCCCGCAAGAAAAATAATTCTCTCGCGAAGAAGGCGGCTATAAATCTGATCGCCTAATCCGAGTAGCTCGGTATTTGCTGAGCGAGCCAAAGTGACATCACTCTGTGGGTTAATAAAATCCACGGTATATCCTTCCGATCTGTTTGCGCCCACGGATGGGCTTTTGCATGTAGTGACCTTAACAATGGCGGCGCGTAAATGCTTCCCGATATCGAGAAATAGGCGAGAAAATGGTCAATGTTCGCTCACGGCGGAGCGAATTGCGACGCAGTTTATTCTGGAGCTGATTCAGCAGCTGCGGCAGCAGGTATACGTAGCTCTTCGAGCTCAACCTTTGCGCCAGCCTTGTCGACAACATTGATGCGACCAAGGGCAGATGCCAGAGCCTTTGCGCGAGTGACCTCTGCGATTACCTGAGTAATCTGTCCAGCTTTTTGTAGCTCCTGTGCAAATTGGTCAGGAGCCATTCCGTAACGCTGTGACATGCGAACCAAATATTCAGTCAGTTCGATTTCTGTGATCTGAACTTCTTCAGCCTTTACAAGTGAATCGAGAAGGAACTCAGATTTAATTGAATCGCGAACCTCTTTATCAACTTCTGCGCGGTGAACATCATCTTCTAGGCGTCCTTCACCTTCAAGGTGGCTATTTACCTCTTCAAGAACAAGGTCATCTGGAACTTCAATAGTGATATCTGCCAGCAATTTCTCAACGAGAAGATCACGAGCCTGCGCACCTTGTTCGAGCTTCTTCACGCGAGTCAAACGTTCTGTGAAATCCTTCTTCAGCTCTTCGATAGTGTCAAATTCAGAGGCAAGCTTGGCAAATGCATCATCAACAGGTGGAAGCTCACGCTCTTTAACGGCCT
>WLDB01000009.1 GCA_009705035.1 Actinomycetota bacterium
ATGGACGAAGAGTCCTTCATCGGTTGTCTTACCAAAACGATCACCTAAATCGATGAGAGCTTTTGCTACACGACCAGGAACGTCAGAGAAAACAAGATCTCCGACAGCTTCGTTGGTACGACGGAGGCGTTGTGCAAGACGAGCTAAAAGTTGAAGTGAGACATCTGGGTTTTCGCGCAACCAAGGAATCAATTTTTCGTGGCTTAGCGAAAGAAGCTTGGCATCGGTAACTGCTGTGGCAGTTGAAGTGCGGGGTCCTGGATCAAAGAGTGAAAGCTCGCCGAACATTTCGCCGGGACCAAGGATTGAGAGCAAATTTTCGCGACCATCACCGCTTGAGGTTCCGAGCTTGAGCTTGCCATCGACGATGACATAGACATGTTCGCCACCATCGCCCTCTTTAAAGAGAATGCCACCTTTTGAGATCTTGACTGAATCCATCGAAGCGCGCAATGAGGCTGCGGCAGCATCGTCTAGGGCAGTAAAGAGCGGTGCTTTGCGAATAACTGCATCATCTTGGGGCACACGGGTACTTTACTCCTGTGGCGGGAGTTAGTGAAATTCAAAAAGATGCGAGAGCAATCTACCGAAGCCTGTCCAAGCGCTATCCAAATGTGCGATGCGAGCTGGACTTTAGAAATCCCTTAGAACTTATGGTTGCAGTTGTTTTATCGGCTCAATGCACCGACAAGCGGATCAATCAGATTACCCCCGCGTTATTTAAGAAATATCGTCGCCCAATTGATTATGCCAAAGCACCACTAGCTGAAATTGAAGAGTTCATTTTCTCTGCTGGGTTTTTTCATTCTAAAGCGCGGCACTTAAAGGGGTTAGGTAGAAAGTTAGTTGAGGATTACAACAGTGTTGTTCCATCAACTATTGAAGAGTTAATCACTCTTCCAGGAGTCGGACGTAAGACCGCAAATGTTGTACTCGGTCATGCATTTGGAATTCCAGGAATTACTGTCGATACACATTTTGGTCGCCTTTCTCGAAGATTTGAATGGACATCATCGATGGATCCAGTCAAAGTCGAACATGAAGTTGGCGAATTGATTCCGCAGAAAGAATGGACCAATCTTTCACAGCGGATGATTTGGCATGGACGCCGCGTCTGTCATTCGCGCAAACCTGCCTGCGGTGCTTGCCCACTTGCAAAGCTCTGCCCATCTTTTGGAATCGGTGAGATGGATCCCGTAAAGGCTTCGTTGCTATTAAAGAGTGATGAAGATTTTCGATGAAAAGATTATTTCTGGCATTGCCTTTAACGCTACTGCTGACTAGCTGTGCTGCGTCGACCCCTAATCTCGATGGTGAAGTCGTATCTTGTGCAGTGATCGAAATTTTGCAGAGCGAATCGAAATACGAAGCTTTAGATTGCCTCGATGGTTCCACTGGCGTCCCGGTTGATTTAATCAAAGGTCCGGCAATAATCAATGTCTGGGGCTCTTGGTGTGACCCATGTAGAGATGAGATTCCATATTTCCGTGAGTTTTATGCTCAAATGGATCAGTCAATCAAGCTGATTGGCGTCGATGTTGAAGAGCCTAACCCTCAAGCTGGTCGACAATTTGTTCGCGATTACGGAATTACCTGGCCTAATCTCTATGACAGTGATGGTTCTACCCGCAAATACTTTGGAATGGGCGTACCCGTCACATGGTTTATTGGTTCAGATGGCGAAACCATCTATAAACATATCGGTCCTATAAAATCTCTTACTGAGCTGAAAGAATTATCAATTAAGCACCTGGGAGTCTCATGATCTTCGACATTGTTGCAGTGATTGCACTAGTACTTGCAATTGTCAGTGGCTATCGAGATGGATTTATCAAATCATTGCTACGCAGCATTGGATATATCGCCGGTGCAATCGGCGGGCTTTATTTAGCACTTCAATACAATAAGAGCGCGTGGATAATTCTTGCGATTATCGCTGGGGCATCTATTGGCACTTGGTTAGGTTCTGTAGTTGCGAAAGCTTTAAAGATTACTATTGTCCGAGGACCACTGGCTTGGTTTAACTCATTAATCGGAGCGCTGTTAAATGGCGCAAAAGTAGTAATTGTTATTTATCTTGTGGGCACGGTTCTGCTGTGGGCACCTTGGTCGACTGGTCAAAATGTGGTTTCAGAGAGCAAGGTTTATCTCGAGATAAATACTTACGCCCCTTCAATTATCCAGGAGCTCAAGGAACAAATTGAAGTTAAATTCCAATCAGCGTGATGTGATTGTTTTCCTTGAGCTCAAGCAAATGAGCTTTCTTGCCTACAGATATTGAACCTACGTCATTAAGACCAAGAGTCTGTGCAGGTAGCGTGGATGCTGCATGAACCGCCTCAGCCAAAGATGAGCCGGAGTCAAGGAGATTTTTGAATGCTTTATCCATGGTCAGAGTGCTCCCGGCGAGAGATCCGTTTGAAACTAGCCGTGCAATGTTCTGCTCGACTTTTACTTCGAGGCTACCGATCTGATAGTCGCCATCATTGGAACCAGCAGCAGAGATGGCATCAGTGATCAAAATAATTCGGTTCTTTCCAGAACTCTTCACTGCTTCTAGGGTCGCATCAGACACATGCGTACCATCGAGAATTATCTCTAGTGGGATTTTGCCATCGGCAAGTGCGACTGCAGCAATCGTTCCGGCTGCGTCGATGAGCTTTGGCATTCCATTACTAAAGTGAGTTATCAGAGTGGCACCTGCGCTGATCGCTTCTTCGGTAATTGCCGCGCTAGCTTGGCTATGCCCGAGAGCAACTTTGACACCGCGTGAAATCAGGTATTTAACTGCTTCAATACCGCCAGGAAGTTCGGGTGCAAGGGTGACCATAACAATTGTGCCGAAACCAGAATCAATGAGCGCTGAAAGTTCATCAATGTCAGGATCCCTAAGAAGTTCGGGTTGGTGCGCCCCACATCTTGCCTCTGAAAGATATGGGCCTTCCAGATGAATTCCAGCGAATAACCCGCTCTGTACTAGTGGAACCAACCTTTGAATCTCTTCTTCAAGGACTCCGATAGGTTGAGTAACAAGTGAGGCGATGAGAGTGGTTGTTCCGCGCTCTTGATGCACCTGCCGTGCTTTCTCAATATTTGTAGCATCGGTATCAGAGAAATAGAAACCACTGCCTCCGTGACAGTGAATATCAACGAAACCGGGAATCAATGTGCCCGAAACTCTGCGGTCTGCGACTTCTGAACAGTCTGGAGTAATTGCTGAAATTAACCCCTGCGAAACTTTGATGCATATGTTTTTTCTGATTTCTCCATCAATCAGAGCTTGGGCTGCGTGGATATGAGTTTTCACAGCGCCTCATTGATGAGATCAAATGCCGCCATCGCACACCCGACAGTGCCGGCCGTTGATTCATAATGTGCAATTTTTAGCTCTGGTTTGCGTTGGAAAGTCAGTCGCTTATCGAGTGCATCCGAAATTGGATTAATCAACAACTCTCTAGATTTTGCGAGCCCTCCGCCAAAAATAATTGCCTCTGGTGAGAGGGTAGTAATCAATGTTTCGCAAGCACGGGCAAGTGCCAGCATTGCATCGTTCCAAACTTGGCTCGCTATTGGGTCGTCGTCACGTACTAGCTTTGCAATCTCTTCGGTACTTACGCCGCTCTTTCCAGCGGCCTTCTCATAGGCTGTACTGATTGCAAGGGCAGATGCTTCCGCTTCTAAACAACCTTTGCGACCGCAGACACACTGTGCATCTCCACCGACATCAAGATGGCCAATCTCTCCGGCATATCCATCAGCAGATCGAATCAATCCATCGATTACAAGCGATGCAGCAATTCCGGTACCAATCGCAATGAAAATAGAATTTGCGTATCCGGCTGCAGCGCCATTTCGCATCTCAGCGGTGCCAGCCGTGCGGATATCGTGACCGGCAACTACTGGGATAGCTAATTCTTGAGCTAAGAGTTCTTGCAGATGAACGTTTTTCCAATCCAAATTACCGGACCAGATGCAGATTCCATTGATATCGTCAAAGACTCCGCAGACACAGACACCGAGCGCAGAAACGGTGTAACCCTTTGATAATTCATTCACGATCTCTTTTATCGTGGCAATTGTTTTAACTGCAGCGCTATCTAACTTAGGAGTTGGTCGCAGTGAAGAGGAGATAATTTCGAGGTTCTCATTGACGAGCGCAGCTTTAATATCTGTGCCACCGATGTCTATCGCTACTACATACCTCACAGAGGAAGTGTATTTACTTATGCAGAATAATCGAGCGAGTCAGCCCACGCGGATAATCTGCGTCAAGGTTTCGAGCTTTGGCAATTTCGACCGCTAAACGTTGAGCGCGGATGAGGTGAGCCATTGGATCAAGGGTGCTTGTTTCGAGGATTGCACCAGTGCCTTGTATATCTTGAGCAAGGTCATCTGGAAGCTCTCCAAATGCCCAGACAGCACGGCCTGGCTGTGAGACAGATAATGGACCATGTCGGTATTCCAGATGTGGATATGCCTCAGCCCAGAATTGGCCAGCTTCACGAGTTTTAAGAGCTGCTTCGTGGGCAAGTCCGATTGTCCAGCCTGAACCAAGGAAAGTTATTTGATCGACCTTAGCAAATTTACTGAGATCACTAGCAAGAGCCGCTTCTGCATCTTTGACGATTGAGTTTAAATCAAATCCCAATGATGCACGAAGGAGTCCGAGCGCAGCAGTTGCCCAACGAGTTTGAATAATTGAATTTTCATCAGCAAAATCCATCACGATTGCATCGCTCGCTAATTCAGCAAAGCGTGAGCCGTGAATTGAAGTAAGGGCAACAGATGGCGTCTTTAATGTCGCTAAGAGATCGAGAATTTCAGTCGTTGTGCCAGAGCGAGAAATCAGAACGATTCGATCGTAGTCACGGCCGTGGTTGTACTGCGATCCCGCATAAACATCGGTATGTCCATGGCCCGCCTTTTCGCGAAGGGCGGCATAGGCCATCGCCATAAACCAAGAAGTTCCACATCCAACAACAGCCACCTTTTCGCCAGGTTGTGGCAGGCGGTGGATTACGTCAGGAGCGTATTGAGCAACTTGGCGCCAGATATCAGGCTGGGATGCAATTTCCAGCTCTGTGTTGATTGAATCGGACATGTCGCGAACTATAGGTAGAAAAAAAGGGTGAGTCAAGAAATTTTGCATTATTTTGGTTTTAATATTAAGTTTGCGAGCATATTCGAGCATTTTTCCCACTATATGGGATGGCAAATAAACAATTTATGAGAGATTTAGTGGATGTTTTGGTCGAATTCTCGACTAGATTCGCCATAAGGAGAGCGGAGGGTCTTTGATGAATAAGCAAGATCGCCTGAGCAAAATCCTTGAGCTCGCCATTGAGCGTAGCAGCCTCGAGGTCGAAGAAGTTGCCCTCTTATTGGATGTCTCTCCCGCCACAGTACGCAGAGATTTTGATGCACTTGCAAAGCGCCAATTACTCTCGCGCACACATGGTGGCGCCGTTGCATCAGGTGGATCAATTGCCTTACCTCTCAACTATAAAGTTGCCAGGGGTGATGAAGCGAAAGAACGCATTGCACGCGCTGCTGCAGAGTTGGTACAAAGATACGCAATCATCGGAATCAATGGTGGCACCACAACTACAGCGGTAGCGAGAGCGCTCGCAGCTCGCCCTGAATTTGCACCCGGAGAATTATCGGATTCCCAGCCAGCTCTCACAGTAGTCACAAATGCGGTTAATATTGCAGCAGAACTAACTGTGCGCCACCAAATAAAAATAGTCGTTACTGGAGGCGTCGCTCGTCCGCAATCATACGAACTCACTGGCCCATTCGCAGAAGAAGTTTTAAAGGAAGTAAATATCGATATCGCTTTCATCGGCGTCGATGCAATCGATATTGCAACAGGAGCATCTGCAGATCATGAAGATGAGGCAAGAGTAAATCGCCAAGTCGTCGATCGCGCTCGCAAATTAGTTGTAGTGACCGATAGTTCTAAATTCACAAAGCGCGCTTTTGCAACCATTAGCCCCATTAGCGAGATAGATACCCTGATTACAGATGATGGAGTTTCACCAGAGACAGTTAAAAAATTTAGAGCTCTCGGCGTAGAAGTGATTGTTGTGTAAATCAGAGAATGTCACGAACAACATCTGGAAAATTAGTTGCTGAAAAAGCCAATAGCAGCACTGCTATTGGCGCCTTTAATGTCATTCTGCTCGAACATGCAGAAGCACTTGTGATGGGTGCAGAGAAATCGAAGCTCCCTTTGATTCTACAAATCAGCGAAAATTGCGTTAAATACCACGGCGCGCTTAAGCCAATATCAGTAGCTACGATTGCAATAGCTGAAGCCTCAACCCTGCCGATCTCTGTTCACCTTGATCATGCCGAGAGTGAAGAGCTTGTAAAGCAGGCACTTGATCTAGGTTATGACTCGGTTATGTTTGATGGCTCAAAGTTGGGCTATAAAGAGAATGTCCAAGCTAGCCAACGTATGCGCGCCCTCTGTGATTCCTATGGTGCAACCCTTGAGGTTGAAATCGGCGAAGTTGGCGGAAAAGATGGAGTTCATGCGCCAGGAATCAGAACCAAGCCAGCAGAGGCGAGAGATTTTGCAAATGAAACCGGTGCTAATTTGATTGCGGTAGCTGTTGGTTCTTCGCACGCTATGTCTACTCGCGACGCTTCTCTGGATTTTGAGTTGATTCGAGATATTGCAGCAGAAGTTAAAATCCCATTAGTGCTTCATGGATCTTCTGGCGTCAGCGATGCAGATTTAGAAGAAGCGGTGCGAGCAGGTATGCGCAAGGTAAATATCGCCACTCATCTCAACGGTATCTTTACAGATCGCGTGAGAGCAGAACTTGATAAAAACCCATCACTCACTGATCCCAGAAAATATATAGGGCTCAGTCGAGATGATGTCAGTGACGAAGTTGCTAGATTGCTCAAGCTCTTAAACTTGAATTAATCCTCGTCTTTAGCGCTCTTTAGCCCCTCAGAAATCAACTTCATAACATTTGGGTCCGCCAAAGTAGTTGCATCGCCGACAACGCGATTTTCTGCAACATCCTTTAATAGCCGTCGCATAATCTTGCCACTGCGTGTCTTTGGTAGCTCATTAACCACCATAATCTGACGAGGTTTAGCGATAGCGCCGATTTCCTTTGCAACATGCTCGCGCAACATCTTGATTAGCGCATCACCTTCAAGGTGCTCTACGCCACCACGAAGAATTACGAATGCAACAATTCCTTGACCGGTCATCGGATCCGCAGCACCTACTACGGCAGCTTCGGCAACACTTTCGTGTGAAACCAAAGCAGATTCAACTTCTGTTGTAGAGATGCGGTGTCCTGAAACATTCATGACATCATCAACGCGCCCCATCAACCAGATAGCCCCGTCGTCATCTAATTTTGCACCGTCTCCGGCAAAATAGATTCCAGGAAATCTTGACCAGTAAGTTTCTTTGAAGCGTTCTTCTTCGCCCCACACTCCCCGCAACATTGATGGCCAAGGTTGGTCAAGTACGAGAAGACCACCATGTCCATTTGCAACTGGATTACCTGCATCATCAACAACTTTTGCACTGATTCCTGGGATTGCGCTCATTGCTGAACCAGGTTTTGTTGCAGTAATTCCAGGAAGCGGCGAGATCATGATTGCGCCAGTCTCGGTCTGCCACCAAGTATCAACAATCGGACATTTATTTCCACCAATTACATGGCGGTACCAGATCCATGCCTCTGGATTAATGGGTTCACCGACTGAACCTAGTAAACGTAGCGATGAGAGATTGAATTTATTGGGATGCTCTTCTCCCCACTTCATCCATGTTCGAATAAGAGTGGGTGCGGTGTAGAGAATTGTTACTCCATATTTTTCAACGATTTCAAAGATACGCCCTTTATGTGGCGTATCTGGGGTTCCCTCATACATCACCTGAGTAGCACCATTAATAAGTGGGCCATAAACCATATAAGAATGGCCGGTAATCCAACCTACATCGGCAGTGCACCAATAGATATCGCTCTTTGGCTTGAGGTCAAAGACGACTTTATGCGTGTAGGCAACTTGAGTGAGATAGCCACCTGTTGTGTGAAAAATTCCTTTTGGTTTTGCTGTTGTGCCTGATGTGTACAAAATAAAGAGCGGATGCTCGCTATCAAAGAATTGCGGGGTGTGAGTCGATGATTGGCGATCCACTAAATCGTGCCACCAGATGTCACGACCTTCAACCCACTCAGTCGCTTGCCCCGTACGTTTTACAACGAGAACGCGCTCGACATTGGTTGCGCCCTTAAGTGCTTCATCAACAGCGGGCTTTAAAGCAAATGCTGCACCTTTTCGAAATCCACCATCTGAAGTAATTACCAACTTTGCATCAGCATCTTGAATTCGAGAGAGTAAAGCATCTGCTGAAAAACCACCGAAGACAACAGAATGAATCGCGCCAATTCGCGCGCAGGCCAACATTGCTACAGCTGCTTCAGGAATAAGTGGCATATAAATTGCAACGCGATCTCCGGCAGCGATTCCTAATTCTGTAAGTGCATTTGCAGCTTTGCTAACGTCGGTCAACAACTGCGCATAAGAAATTGTGCGAGTATCGCCAGGTTCTCCTTCAAAGTGAAATGCGATTCGACCGCCGTGACCATCTGCAACGTGGCGATCAAGGGCGTTAACTGAGGCATTGATTCGTCCGCCGATAAACCATTTGGCGTGCGGAGCTTTCCATTCGAGGGCGGTATCCCATTTGCGATCCCATGTAAGAGCCTCTGCTTGTTGCTCCCAGAAAGCGACTCCGTCGGCCTTTGCCTTTTCGTAAATACCGGGCTGTGCATTGGCCGCGGCAGAGAATTCAGGTGTAGGGGTAAATGAACGATTCTCAGTGGAGAGATTTTCTAGGGATTCAGAGCTCATTTACTCAGAGTACAAGCCTGCCCACATTTGAGAAAGAGCTTGAAATATCCACAGCGAGCGCTCACCGAGAGCGCTACCTCTTAAGCCTTCGCCGAGGATTGCCCCATGACACTCATTACCTTCCTCTCATACCTCCTGAAATTCCTCAGCAATCCAGCCCTTCTCGCAGCTCTCATCTCCATGATTCAGAAAATTCTCCGTCTTGGGGGGCTGTAGTGGGGTGGCGATTTTCCCTTACGTGGGGGTAGGTGGTTGGATTAGCCGTAAGCCTCGAGCAGACCCAATGGTGCGTCAAGTGAGGGTTTACACCCACTGATCAATCTATTGGAGCCACAATGCCAATTGCTACCCCTGAAGTTTATGCAGCGATGTTAGATCGCGCGAAGGCAGGAAAGTTCGCCTATCCAGCAATCAACGTTTCATCATCACAGACAGTTATCGGAGCCATCCGCGGATTCGCAGAAGCCGGCTCTGATGGAATCATTCAATTTTCATGGGGTGGAGCTGAATACGCTTCAGGCTCTACCGTAAAGAACCAGGTCGATGGCGCAGTAGCGCTCGCTGAGTTCGCACACGTTGTTGCAAAGAACTACAACGTCAATATCGGAATTCATACCGATCACTGTCCAAAAGAGAAGCTCGATACTTTCATGCGCCCGCTCCTTGAGATTGGCGCCCAACGAGTCAAAGATGGTCTTCAACCACTCTTCTCATCACATATGTGGGACGGCTCAGCAGTTGATATGAAAGAGAACATGATTATCGCTAAGGAACTTTTAGCTAAATCAGTTGCAGCTCGCACAATTCTTGAAATCGAAATCGGTGTAGTCGGCGGCGAAGAAGATGGCGTTGAGGCAAAACATGATGCCAAGCTTTACTCAACTCCTGAAGATGCCCTCATGACAATCGAAACCTTGGGCGATGGATCACAAGGCCGCTATATGGTTGCTGCAACATTCGGAAACGTGCATGGTGTTTACAAGCCAGGAAACGTCGTTCTTCAACCGAAAATTCTTGACACTCTGCAAGATGCAGTAGCTGCCAAGCTTGGTCTGGCAGATGGCAGCAAGCCAATGGATTTGGTATTCCACGGTGGCTCTGGCTCACTACTTTCAGAGATTCGTGACTCACTTGATTTTGGTGTTATCAAGATGAATATCGATACTGATACTCAGTATGCATTTACACGCCCAGTCGTTGATCACGTCATGAAGAATTACGATGGCGTTCTCAAGGTTGATGGCGAAATCGGCAACAAGAAGGCTTATGACCCACGTGCCTGGGGCAAGGCCGCTGAAGCAGGACTCGCTGCACGTGTGGCGCTCGCCTGTGAAGATTTACGTTCAACCGGCACATCACTTCTTAAGTAATTACTAACACCTACGAGTCGGAAAGGCTTTACCAATGCCTGCATTAGTTCTACTGGGAGCACAGTGGGGTGATGAGGGTAAGGGTAAAGCTACCGACTTGCTCGGAGATCGCGTCGATTATGTTGTCCGTTATCAAGGTGGCAACAATGCAGGACATACAGTTGTTATCGGTGATCAAAAGTATGCGCTCCACCTCTTGCCCTCAGGAATCCTTTCACCGAATGTAGTTCCAGTTATTGCGAATGGCGTTGTCATTGATCCAGCTGTTCTATTACAAGAAATTGCTGGTTTAACCGAACGCGGTATTGATTGCAGCAAGTTAGTGATTTCAACTAATGCACATTTGATTACTCCGTATCACCGAACTATCGATAAAGTCTCTGAGCGCTTCTTGGGTAAATCAAAGATTGGTACAACTGGCCGTGGAATCGGTCCAGCGTATGCAGATAAAATCAATCGAATCGGTATCCGTGTTCAAGATCTCTTTGATCCATCAATTCTTCGCCAAAAACTTGAAGGCGCACTCCGCGACAAGAATCAGATTCTCATCAAGGTTTTCAATCGTAAAGAGATGAGCGTTGACGATGTGCTAGCTGAATACCTTGGCTATGCCGAAATTCTGCGGCCATATGTTGCTGATACTGTTTTACTTCTCGACCAGGCACTTAAAGCTGGTAAGCGTGTTCTTCTCGAAGGTTCACAAGGAACGCTTCTCGATGTCGATCACGGCACCTATCCATTCGTAACTTCCTCTAACCCAACTGCTGGCGGCGCCTGCACTGGTTCAGGAATCGGGCCTACAAAGATTGAACGTGTAATCGGAATCGTGAAGGCATATACAACCCGCGTTGGATCAGGGCCTTTCCCAACCGAACTCTTCGATGAAGATGGTGAAAAGCTGCGCACAATCGGTGGAGAAGTTGGTGTCACAACAGGACGCGCACGTCGTTGCGGTTGGTATGACGCACCAATCGCTCGCTACGCAGTGCGGGTTAATGGCTTGACCGATTTCTTCCTTACAAAACTCGATGTTTTAACTGGCTGGGATCAAATTCCTGTCTGCGTTGCATACGAGATTGATGGCAAGCGAGTAGAAGAACTGCCTTCATCGCAATCGGATTTTCATCATGCCAAGCCAATTTATGAATATCTACCGGGCTGGAAAGAAGATATCTCTGGAGCTCGCACAATTGCAGAACTTCCAAAGAACGCGCAGGATTACATAACCTTCCTAGAAAAGATTTCTGGCGCTCCCATGAGTGCAGTCGGAGTCGGTCCTGGGCGCGATCAAACAATTGTCGTAAAGGATTTCATCTAAGCCATGAAAATCCTCCTAGTCGGAAGCGGTGGTCGCGAACACGCACTCGCACTAGGACTCAAGGCAGATTCAGCTTGTACCGAACTTCATGTCGCTCCCGGCAACCCAGGTATTGCAGATATAGCAACCATTCATCCGCTTGATGTGACCGATAACAGTGCAATAGCAAAATTAGTTCACGAGCTCAAAGTGGACTTTGTTGTTATTGGTCCAGAAGTTCCTTTAGTAAATGGTGCTGCCGATGTTGTGCGCGCTTTAGGAATTCCTGTCTTTGGACCATCGAAGGCGGCAGCTCAGCTTGAAGGTTCAAAAGATTTTGCTAAAGGTGTTATGCGAGATGCTGGAGTTCCTACTGCACATAGTTTTACTTGCGAAAGCGAGAAAGAGATTGTTGCTGCACTTGCGAAATTTGGTGCACCATATGTTGTCAAAGATGATGGTTTAGCAGCGGGCAAAGGCGTTGTCGTAACAGATGATTATCAAGTTGCGCTAAGCCATGCACTCTCATGTAAACGCGTCGTTATCGAAGAGTATCTAGATGGTCCCGAGATTTCACTCTTCGGAATCTCGGATGGTCGCAATATTCTCGCAATGGAACCAGCTCAAGACTTTAAGAGAGTTGGCGATAATGATGAGGGCGCAAATACCGGAGGAATGGGTGCATATTCGCCACTTCCGTGGGCACCTTCAGACATTGTTGAAGAAACTTATGAAAAAGTTCTTGCACCTATGATTGCTGAGATGGCAGCTCGCGGAACCCCTTTCGTAGGCTTGTTATATGCAGGGTTGGCTCTGACAAAAAATGGCATCCGTGTCATCGAATTCAATGCGCGTTTTGGCGATCCAGAGACACAAGTTTTGATTCCTCGTTTAGCAACGCCGTTGGCTACCTTGCTCTATAAAGCAGCTACCGACGATCTCGATGATGTTGTGTTGCACTGGAGAGAGCTAAGCGCCGTAACCGTAGTCTTGGCCTCTGAAGGTTATCCAGAGTCACCAAAAATTGGTGTCGAAATATCCATACCGCCACAAACAGATGCCACAGTCTTTCACGCTGGAACTTCGCTCTCAGCCTCTAAACTTCTCTCAAGTGGCGGACGAGTACTCACAATTACTGGAGTTGGTCGAGGTCTTGCTGAGGCAAGAGATATGGCTTACCGAACCATTACAAAGATAGTTTTGAACAACTCATTTTTCAGATCAGATATCGCACTAAAAGCATCACTGCAAGAACAAGGCACGGGGGAGTAAAAGATGAGCGTTCTAGCCAATCGTTATGCATCTGCTGAGATGAAGAAAATCTTTGCGCCTGAAGAAAAAATCATTGCAGAACGCAGATTGTGGATTGCTGTTGCTCGGGCACAAGCAAAGCTTGGACACGCGATAGCCGACTCTGTAATTGCAGATTACGAAAAAGTAATCAGCAAAGTAGATCTAGCCTCAATCGATGCCCGAGAGAAAATCACTCGCCACGATGTAAAGGCCCGTATCGAAGAATTTAACGCTCTTGCCGGACATGAAGCAATTCATGCTGGTATGACCAGTCGTGACCTCACTGAAAATATTGAGGCGTTACAAATTCGCGACGGTTTAGAGATTGTGCGAGATAAAGTTGTAGCACTACTTGCTGCACTTGCTGCAAAAGCGGCGTTATATATCGATCAGCCCATTGCGGGTCGCTCTCACAATGTCCCGGCGCAGATCACTACTCTCGGAAAAAGATTTGCCTCTTCTGCCGAAGAACTTCTCTACGCTTTTGAGCGTTTAGAGTCCCTGCAAAGCCGTTATCCCATGCGTGGAATCAAGGGGCCTGTCGGCACCGCCCAAGATTCGATAGATCTTCTTGGAGAGACCAAGGCACATCAAAAGCTTGAAGCCGAAATTGCAGCAGAGCTTGGTTTCTCTAGAGTTTTATCGTCAACCGGCCAGGTTTATCCACGCTCACTTGATTATGAAGTTCTCACAACGCTTGTGCAAATTGCTGCTTCACCTTCATCACTCGCGACTTCAATTCGGTTGATGGCTGGCGCAGAACTTGTGACTGAAGGGTTTAAAGCTGGGCAAGTAGGCTCTTCAGCAATGCCACATAAAATGAATACTCGCTCATGTGAGAGAGTAAATGGCTTAACAGTTGTTCTACGTGGATATGCATCGATGGTTTCAGAGCTTGCAGGTAATCAATGGAACGAAGGTGATGTTTCTTGTAGCGTTGTAAGACGTGTTGCTATTGCCGATGCTTTCTATGCAATCGATGGGCTTCTCGAAACAATGCTGACTGTTCTTAATGAGTTTGGTGCATTTCCTGCAGTCATTGAGGCAGAGCTAGAACGCTATCTGCCTTTCTTAGCCACTACAAAAATATTAATGGCAGCGGTAAAAGCTGGAGTAGGTCGCGAGGTTGCCCATGAAGCAATTAAGGAACATGCAGTATCGGCGGCGCTGGGAATGCGTGAAGGGCGCGCAAATAATGTGCTCGAAGCACTTGCGGCAGATACTCGAATTCCATTTGATCTTGCGCAACTAAAAGCGCTTATTGGCGACCCACTTGATTTCACTGGTGATGCGCACTCACAAGTTTCACAAGTCTGCAGTCGCATAGAAGAAATCGCTCGCAAATTTCCTACAGCTGCAGCGCTTAAGCCAGGTGCTATTCGATGAGTGGATTTGGGGCAACGGGCGCACCTGTTGCGCCAGTTATTGATGGATGGACACATATACGCACGGGAAAAGTCCGCGATCTCTATAGCAATGGTGATGGAGAAATTCTCCTTGTCGCGTCAGATCGCATCTCAGCCTTTGATTGGGTCTTACCTACCGAAATCCCCAATAAGGGCGCTATTTTGACGCAACTTTCACTCTTCTGGTTTGAACTTCTAGGTGACATCGTTCCCAATCACATCGTTAGTGATAATACTCCAGACTCTGTTATTGATCGCGCAGTGATTGTTCAACCACTTGAGATGTATCAAATTGAATGTGTGGCCAGGGGATATCTCACTGGAAGTGGTTTAGCTGAATACAAATCTGATGGCGCTGTTTGTGGAAACACTCTTCCAGAGGGATTAGTTGATGGTTCGAAGCTTGACGAGGCGATATTTACCCCCGCGACTAAAGCTGAAATCGGAGATCACGATATAAATATTGATTTTGATAAATCCGCGCAAATTGTAGGTCGAGATACTGCTGAAGAGCTAAGAGAACTATCTTTGAAGCTCTACGAAACAGCTGCAGATTATGCGATTACTCGCGGAATAATCCTAGCCGATACAAAATTTGAATTTGGGGCCAATAGCGAAGGTTCGATTATCTGGGGAGATGAAGCCCTGACTCCAGATTCATCACGCTTCTGGGAACTTGAAAGTTGGTCGCCAGGTAAATCTCAACCATCTTTTGATAAACAATATCTGCGGGATTGGTTGACATCTACAGGTTGGGATAAGAAATCTCCACCACCAGATTTACCGGATGAAATAATCGAAAAGACGGCAGCTCGCTATGAAGAGGCATTTGAACGTATTACTGGCCAGAAGTTTTAAAAGATCAACTAAGGGAGAAAAAGATGGCGAAGATAGTGGTGGATGTAATGTTGAAGCCAGAGATTCTCGACCCACAAGGCAAAGCAGTAGCCGCTGCTCTGCCTCGATTGGGTTTTTCTTTTGCAACTGATGTGCGCCAAGGCAAGCGCTTTGAAATTACAATCGATGGCGAACCAACTGCAGCGCAGTTGGCGGAAGTTGAAACGGCGGCGGAGAAATTACTCTCAAACCCAGTAATCGAAAACTTTACCGTTCGAGTGGAGAAGTAGTGTCGATGAAAATTGGAGTCGTTACTTTCCCTGGCACTCTCGATGATCGTGATGCTGCGCGGGCCGTCCGGTATGCCGGCGGTGAGGCTGTTTCGCTCTGGCATGATGATGCCGACCTCAAAGGTGTAGATGCAGTAATTCTTCCAGGTGGCTTTTCATACGGTGATTACCTGCGATGTGGGGCAATTTCACGATTTTCACCGGTGATGGAGCCTCTCATTGCTGCAGCGCAAGGAGGAATGCCCCTTCTCGGGATATGTAACGGTTTTCAGGTGCTAGCTGAAGCGCATCTTTTGCCGGGGGCGCTGACGCGCAATCACGAACTCCATTTTCTCTGCAGAGACCAGAAGCTAACTATTGAGAAGACCGATACAGCCTGGACTTCTTCTTTTAGCAAAGGGCAAGAAATTCTAATACCACTAAAAAATGGCGAAGGTGCTTATATGTGTGATGACCAGACCCTTGCAATGCTTGAGGGAGAAGGTCGAATAATCGCCCGCTATGTTGGCGAAAACCCAAATGGTTCACGCAATTTGATTGCCGGTATTACAAATGAGCGCGGAAATATTGTTGGCTTAATGCCTCACCCGGAACACGCTATTGACTCTTTGACAGGACCGTCAGCAGATGGAATCGGCTTCTTTACATCAGTATTGAAAGCCATGGTGAAGTAAAGATGGCACTCGATACTGTATTAATTGCCCAAGCAAATCCAGATGCCGCACAACCTTTTGCTGAACTAGGTCTAAAGCCTGATGAGTATGCCCGAATAAAAGAGATTTTAGGTCGCAGACCAACTTCATCAGAGCTGGCGATGTATTCAGTAATGTGGTCAGAGCACTGCTCATATAAATCTTCCAAGATTCACCTTAAGCAATTTGGCGAAAAGGCTGTTAAGTCCGATGCACTTCTTGTAGGTATAGGTGAAAATGCTGGTGTGGTAGATGTCGGCCAAGGTTATGCAGTTACATTTAAAATTGAATCGCATAATCACCCCTCTTTCATCGAGCCGTATCAAGGCGCTGCTACCGGAGTCGGTGGAATAGTCCGCGATATTCTGACAATGGGCGCACGTCCAATTGCAATTATGGATCCACTTCGCTTTGGTCCGGCAGATGCTCCAGATACTCGTCGTGTATTGCCAGGAGTAATCGCAGGTGTTGGTGGTTACGGAAATTGTTTAGGACTTCCTAATATCGGCGGAGAAGTTGTCTTTGATCAGACTTATCTTGGTAACCCACTCGTAAATGCCCTCTGTGTTGGTGTGATGAAACATAGCGATATCAAGCTAGCCAAGGCTGCCGGAGCAGGAAACTTGGTTGTTTTATACGGAGCAAAGACCGGTGGCGACGGCATTGGTGGCGTATCAGTTTTGGCCTCAGAAACCTTCGAATCGAAAGGTCCTGCAAAGCGACCTGCTGTACAAGTGGGCGATCCATTTGTTGAAAAAGTTCTTATTGAATGTTCGTTAGAAATATTTGCAGAAGACCTTGTCGTTGGAATTCAAGATTTGGGTGGCGCGGGACTTTCATGTGCGACATCAGAACTGGCTTCTGGTGGATCAGGCGGCATGAAAGTGCAGCTGGATAAAGTTCCACTGCGTGATCCATCGTTATCGCCGGAAGAAATCTTGATGTCAGAATCTCAAGAACGAATGTGCGCAATCGTTGCACCAGAAAATGTGGCGCGTTTTCTTGAGATATGCGCTAAATGGGATGTCACTGCAACCGTGATTGGAGAAGTCACAGATGGAAACCATCTAGAGATTACCTTTAACGGCGAGCTCATTGTTGATGTGCCACCTCGTACCGTTGCTCATGATGGCCCTGTTTATAACCGACCACTCGCAAAGCCTGCTTATATTGATGAGGCGGCTCAACAGGTTGTAAATCCACCTTTGCCAGTAACCGCTGCAGAGATTCGAGAAACAATCCTGACTGTCGCATCTACTCCGAACTTAGCCGATAAGTCTTGGGTGACCGATCAATATGATCGCTATGTACAGGGAAACACCATTCAATCCCAACCAGATGATTCCGGAATGGTTCGAATTGATGAAAAATCACATCTAGGGGTTGCAGTTGCTACCGATGCCAACGCTAATTGGTCTTATCTCAATCCTTACGAAGGAGCAAAGCTTGCACTCGCCGAAGCAGCAAGAAATATCGCAACTGCTGGCGCGAAACCTTTAGCTGTAACTAATTGCCTTAACTTTGGTTCACCTGAAGATCCTGGAGTGATGTGGCAGTTTGCAGAGACAGTTCGTGGTTTGGCAGATGGCGCACTCGAGATGGGTTTGCCGATAACCGGAGGCAATGTCTCTTTCTATAACCAAACAGGAGATGTTGCCATCTTGCCGACACCTGTCATCGGAGTTCTTGGAGTAATTCAAGATGTTCGCACTAGGACCCCAATGTCCTTTAAAGAGGCGGGTTTAGAGCTCTATTTACTAGGTGCTACAGATAGCAATTTATCTGGCACCGAATGGGCGTATCTACACAATATGCGCGGTGGTACTGCGCCAATTGCAGATCTAGCAAAAGAGATGCGACTGATTGATTTGTTATTAGAAGCCCGCCCACTTTTCGGCGCTGCACATGATTTGAGTCAAGGTGGGTTAGCGTCCACTCTGATTGAAATGGTTCTGCGTTTCAACGTTGGTGCAAAAATTGAAATTGCGAATCCGGGTATATCTCTTTTGAGTGAAACACCGGGACGAGTTCTTATTGCAATCAAATCTGGTGAAGTGGCTCAACTACTGGCTCTTGCTGCTAAGTATAAAATTGAAGCTGCAAAGATTGGTATCACTGGTGGTTCAGCCCTGGATATCAATGATTCATCTATTGGGCTCGACGAACTTCGCAAATCTCATACCGAAACCTTCAAGAAATTATTTGGATAAATGGCACGCGATCCTCAACTTCTCAATCAAGTAAAAGAGACCCTTGCCCTTTTAGCAGAGCGCTATCCCGGAAAAGCTATTGAGGTGCGAGTTCCGCCGTATGCCGCGATCCAATGTGGCGATGGACCGAAACACACGAGAGGCACACCCCCAAATGTAATTGAGATGGATGCTGATACTTGGCTTGATTTAGCTGATGGACGACGAACCTGGGCTGATGCTTATCAAGCAGGGCTAATCAATGCATCAGGTGTCCGAGCAGATTTAACAGACCTACTACCGTTACGGAGTTCATGATGAGTCGTAGAGGAGATGGAAATCTCAACCACCACTTACTTGATGCCGATAAAGGTCCGCAAGATGCTTGCGGAGTCTTCGGTGTTTATGCACCCGATGAAGAGGTAGCAAAACTTACGTTCTATGGTCTCTATGCACTGCAACATCGCGGACAAGAGTCCGCAGGTATTGCAACTTCTGATGGAGAGCGCATTGTAATTTTCAAAGATATGGGTCTAGTTTCTCAAGTCTTTACCGAAAGCGATCTCGCATCACTTAAGGGTGAAATCGCAATTGGCCATTGTCGCTACAGCACAACAGGTTCGAGCACCTGGGTTAATGCTCAGCCAACATTGCGCCCAACTAAGTACGGCACAATAGCTTTAGGACATAACGGCAACTTAACCAATACCGCTGAGCTCTTTGACTTAGTTAGTAAGCTCGAACCAGAGCAACCAAAACTTGGTCGCGGGGCTACTACAGATACCGAAATCATGACTGCACTTATTGGTCTGCAGGATCACGAGACTATTGAAGAGAATATCGTCGCTGTTCTCCCATTATTGCAAGGTGCTTTCTCGCTAGTAATTATGGATGAAACCACTTTATATGCTGCCCGTGATCTCAATGGTGTGCGCCCATTAGTACTAGGAAAATTAGAGAAAGGCTGGGCGGTAGCTTCAGAGACAGCAGCCCTTGATATTGTTGGAGCAACTTTTGTGCGCGAAATCGAACCCGGAGAATTTATTGCAATAGATGGTGATGGAGTCCGTTCGCAGATGTGGGGCGTTCCAAATCCCAAAGGTTGTATCTTCGAATACGTTTATCTTGCTCGCCCTGATACAACAATTGCAGGACAAGGTATCCATGCAGTCCGTGGCGCAATAGGTCGACGCTTGGCCGTTGAAGCTCCAGTTAATGCTGATCTTGTTATTCCTGTTCCTGAATCTGGAACACCTGCTGCAATTGGGTTTGCGAAAGAGTCTGGCATCGCTTTTGGGCTAGGTCTTGTAAAAAACTCATATGTGGGGCGTACATTTATTCAGCCATCACAGACTATTCGCCAGTTAGGTATTCGCTTAAAACTCAATCCGCTCAAAGAAATTATCGAAGGAAAGAGAATCGTTGTAGTTGATGACTCTATCGTTCGCGGCAACACACAACGTGCGATTGTGAAAATGCTCCGTGAGGCAGGCGCTCTTGAGATACATGTGCGAATCTCTTCACCACCGGTTCAGTGGCCATGTTTCTACGGAATCGATTTTGCAACACGTGCCGAACTCATCGGCGCAGAGATGACAATCGAAGAGATTCGTCAATCAATTGGTGCAGATTCTCTAGGCTTTGTATCTGAAGCTGGTTTGATTGAGGCAACCAAAGTTCCAGAAGATAAGCTCTGCACAGCCTGTTTTTCAGGGAAATATCCAATTCCTATTCCAGCAGATTTGTCAGAGGGTAAAACTCGCTTAGAAATCACAGAGGTATCAAAGTAATGGCCACATATAAGGATTCGGGCGTCGATATAGATGCTGGAGATCGTGCTGTTGAGTTGATGAAAGCCTCGATAGCGAAGGCATCGCGCCCTGAAGTCATTGGTGGCATCGGTGGATTTGCTGGTTTATTTGATGCATCTGCCGTAAAAAATATGAAACGCCCGCTTCTTGCAACCTCAACAGATGGCGTAGGAACCAAGACTGAGATTGCTCGCCAGATGGGTATTTATGACACCATCGGTGAAGACCTAGTGGCAATGGTTGTTGATGATTTGGTTGTATGTGGTGCCGAGCCCTTATTTATGACAGATTACATCGCTGTCGGAAAAGTAATTCCAGAGCGCATCGCAGCAATTGTCGCTGGTATTGCTAGAGGTTGTACAAAAGCTGGCACCGCGCTTATCGGTGGAGAAACAGCAGAGCACCCTGGACTCTTGAAAGAAGATGAGTTTGATATCGCCGGCGCTGCAACAGGAGTTGTTGATGCTCATCTGCAGTTAGGTGCAGATCGCGTAAAGAGTGGCGATGTAATTATTGCCATGCCAGCCAGCGGTATTCATGCAAACGGGTTTTCGCTAGTTCGCCATATTTTAGCTACACAAGAACTAGACATCACTCGTAACTATGATTTTGATAAATCCCTAGGCGAAGTCTTGCTAACACCGACTGAGATTTACACTCTTGATTGTCTAGCACTCATCAAAGCTCAACATGAAAACATTCGTACCTTCAGCCACATCACAGGTGGAGGTTTGGCTGATAACACTGCACGCGTAGTACCTCAAGGTTTGGTTGCAATCTATGATCGATCCACGTGGGCCTTGCCGCAAGAGATGAAATTTTTGGCAGATGTGGCTGGAGTTCCGCGAGAGGATATGGAGCGCACCTGGAACTGTGGAATCGGAATGAGTGCAATCGTCGCTCCAGAGGCTGCTGAGCTAATTATTCGCTCGCTGGCAGCTCGAGGAATGAAGGCCTGGGTTGCCGGAACCGTCGAGAAAAGCGATGCCGCTGCCTCTCCTCGCTCGTACCTCACCTCTGATTTCCAGTAAAAATCGCTTGGGAGGCTGAAGAAGCGAGTCCTGAGCGCAAACTTTGCCCCCTCTGGGCGGGGGCGATAAACTACCGCTCTGACAGATGCAAAGATGATTAGGAGGTCACGCCCATGGGTCGCGGCCGTGCAAAAGCAAAGCAGACTAAAGTCGCTCGTGATTTGAAGTACAACTCCCAAGAGATGGATATTGATCGCCTCTCCAAGGAACTTCACGGCGAAGCCCCTCTCCAGCAAGATCGCGATGAAGACGATCCTTTTGCTGAGGGCAATTACATTCCACGCGCATAACGCGCGCAGATAAGTAACTCCTTAATGAAGTTCTTAACTCCTTATGTCGCATCCTTGCGAATCTTTGAGCCCATCTCCGCCTTTCCACCAGCAGATAGATTGCGCTGGGAAAGCATTGATGTAACAACTGATTCTCGTCGCGCAGAACAAGCGCTCGCTCTACAGCGATTAATCTCGCCAGAGCCGCCTGCGCTACGTCCCGACGGTGCCCACTTCCTAGAGATTGAAGGAGTGCGTTATGTCGCACCCTGGGCAACAGCAACGCGGTGTGCCAATGCTCTCGAAGATTTCAAGGAATCAATTCCATCCACTGCTCTCGAATTCTTTATACCTCAAGCAGTTGAAGAAGTTATCACTTCAGGTATGGATACGATTGAAGATCGAATCCCACATATAATCACCGAAACATGGATGGTGCCTCCACGTTGGTTAGCTCTTTTTGAACCTACAGATAGAACTCGCGGATATATCGATTCAGTTGCCTTCTCATATTCGCGAACAACTATTGCTAAGGCGATCGCACGAAGTCAGAATTCCCATGCGATTGTTCTTCAATCTTTTGGCGAAGGAGTGGTCGCGCAAGAGATTGAAGTCCTCATTGAATGGTTACAGCTTTTTCATCCACTTTCCTACGTTGAGCTTGATTACGGAGGACTTGCGGGGTATCTGGATTCGACCCTGAAAGAGGAGGGCTTGCGCGGTATTGAAGATGACGGCTCAATCGAAGATGTCATCTTTAGCCTTGCTGGATTAGCTGCCGGAGATGGCGCGATTGCTGGCGAAGGTTATGAGCGTTTGGTGCGTCGTTGGAGGCCAGTCCAAGCTCTCGAATCAGCTTTTTAACGCCTTTGTAATTAATATTTACATTCGCCGTATTGCCAAGTCACCCCTTTCTCCCCGATACTTCCCGACATAACGAGCAATTCGGACAACTTTTTAACTGTTGAAGAGATTTGAGGTGAGTATTGATGAATCGCGTTCCTGATGCTGAAGTTCTCCTCACCCCCCGCGAAGTTGCAGACCTCTTTGGCGTAGATCCAAAGACTGTCACACGATGGGCTAAGGCAGGAAAGTTAACGTCAATCCGCACTCTTGGTGGCCATCGCAGATACCGTAAATCTGAGGTTGATGATCTGCGCCAAAATTATTTTAAGAGCCAGGGTTAATATCTTTCTTTATGAATTATTCAATTGCTGAATTTGCCCTGCTGGGATTTCTTACCTTCGCTCTAGTCGGAATCATCACACCGCAAATACGTAAAATTGCTATTCGTTTTGACGCCGTCGATGCTCCAAATTTAGAGCGTAAAGTTCAGAAGGAACCAGTTCCATATCTCGGTGGAGTCGCAATCGCGATTGGAGTTTTAGCAGCCTCATATGGATCTTTAATGGCTGTAGATTTTTCAATAGAAACACTTAAGTTGGCTAGCACCGTCTTAGTTCCAGCGATTGCAATTTCGTTGATGGGTTTATGGGATGACCTTCGTGGTCTTCAGCCATGGCCGCGATTAATCGCGCAGACTTTTACAGGAATCCTGGTTTCAAGCATTCTTATTGCAACTGACACCATCGGCACAGCCTTCGGAAATACGCTTCTCAACTACATCGTTACAACTATCTGGATAGTTGGAGTATGCAACTCAATCAACTTCTTTGATAATCACGATGGGGGAGCAGCCGGGACAGTGGCTGTAATTACCTTCTTTCTCTTCTTTATCGCCTACGACCGCCAACAGATTTTGGTTAGCGCCCTTGCCGTAGTAACCGCTGGTGCTACTGCCGGCTTTCTTATTTGGAACCGCCATCCTGCAAAGATTTATATGGGCGATGCCGGATCTCTCTTCCTGGGAATCATTATCTCTGTATTAACAATTCGTCTAAGTCCCGGAGTGGTTCCAACCTATATGTCACTGGCTATTCCAGTGATTTTGATGGCAACTCCAATTTTGGATACAAGCGTTGCGGTTATCTCTCGACTTTATCGAGGAATCTCACCTTTCCAAGGTGGACGCGATCACTTATCGCATCGTTTGATGCGATTAGGTTTTAATCGCAAAGTTACTGCAATCATCCTTTGGGCGATGGCTGCGCTCTTCGGAGCACTTGCTCTCATTCTCTATACCTGGCCTGATTCTTATGGTCGCCAAGTCTTAACGGTTGCTGCACTCACATGGGTGGCTCAGCTGGTATTTTTCCTACGAATCCCTTCTGAGGGGTAAACTCACACCATGTCTAATACCCCAGCAGATGATGTCAAAGCGAAGATGCTTGCCGCCCTTGAAGCAAAGAAGAATAAGAAGGGCGCCCCAGGCACTCAGACCCATGCAGAGGGTGGATCAAAGATTAAAGGTGGTCAGCGTTCTGGAGGTGCTCCGCAAGTTCAACGTAAAGCTGGCCCATCTGGTTCAGGCTCTGCTGGCTAGATCTTCTCACTGTGTCTTTTCTGCTTGAGATACGAGTACGACCAAATTCTTCACGCAACATGGTAGGGGGCGCTGTTGGCGAACCCCCGCGGTTAGTTGTTGCAGTGCAGGCACCAGCAGTTGATGGCAAAGCCAATCAAGCCGTGATTAAACAATTGGCAGATGCATTTAGCCTTCGAGCCCGAGATTTCACTATAGTCTTTGGTGAGTTAGGCCGCGATAAGCGAATTGTTATTAATGGCCAAAGCCCAGAGAATAAAAAAACTCTCCAAGTAAAGCTTGAAGAGTTAATGGGTGTTGCTCCCACTTTGATGTAAGAGATTTCTTAATTCAAGAGGAGTGGCTCGGGACAGGATCGAACTGTCGACCTCACGATTTTCAGTCGCGCGCTCGTACCAACTGAGCTACCGAGCCATATTTAATTTTCAACTTATTTGATATTAAGTTTTTAACAAAAGGTAGAGAGCGTGTGGACACTCCCTACCTTTAGCGACCCGGACGGGACTTGAACCCGCGACCTCCGCCGTGACAGGGCGGCGCGCTAACCAACTGCGCTACCGGGCCTTGATAAATCAAAGCCTTTACAACTTGAACTACTTTCTTCTTGTGA
>WLDB01000090.1 GCA_009705035.1 Actinomycetota bacterium
CCCGAAATATTAATGGCGTTGCGTTTGATGGAACCAAAGATATAACCATTACATCCACTGCAGATGCTGGAACTTTAATTGGTGCTACATTAAAATCAACAGTAACAGGCTCTAGTTTAACGAGTGTGGGGACAATCGCCAGTTTAAATACGGGTTTAATTACCAACAGCGGAAAGTTAATAGTTGGCGCATCTTCTGCTGCTAGTGCTTCAGCAGTATTGGAGGCAAATTCAACTACAAAAGGGTTTTTACCTCCAAGAATGACAAAAGCTCAAAGAGATGCAGTTGTTTCACCAGCTACAGGACTAATGATTTGGTGTACTGATAATTTTGGCGGCGAAATTGAAGTATATAATGGTTCAATTTGGGTAAATATGAATGGCCGAATTTCAAATTCAACTTTAAGTATAGGCGATTATTACCAAGGTGGTAAAGTTGCTTATATTTTACAGAGTGGAGATTATGGTTATGATGCAACAACGCAACATGGGTTAATTGCAGCCACATCAGACCAAAGTACAGGAATTATGTGGTTTAGAGTTCCTGATTGGTTTTCAGGTCCACCAGTAATCAACACAGGAGCAGCATCAACTCAAATAGGAACGGGGCTTATAAATACAAATATGATCATAACAAAACAAGGTGCGCCATCAACTAGTTATGCAGCAGGTTTAGCTAGGGCCTATACAGGAGGCGGCTATACCGACTGGTATCTACCGAGTAAGGATGAGTTAAATATATTATACACAAATCGACTTGCTATTGGTTTTTTTACAATTGGCGATGATGGCGCGTCTTATTGGAGTTCTACAGATGCTTCAATATACCCTTACAAGCAAGCATGGTATCAAAGCTTCAATAATGGCGGACAGTATACAACCTTTAAGGATCTTCCGTTTAAAGTAAGAGCCATTAGGTCTTTTTAATTTTTTTAATAATATAATTTAACAAAATGATAGAAATACAAAAATACTTTGAGAAATTGGTTGACCTTTCACAAAATGACTGGGAAATATTTTCTTCTAAGTTAATTGAGAGAAATTTTTCTAAAAATTCTATCATAATAAAATTAGGACAAAAAGAAAACTATTTATCTTTTATAGAAAAAGGTGTTATTCGTTTTTCTATTCCACATGAATTTAATGATATTACCTTCGACTTTGGATTTACAGGTGATTTTATAAGTGCATATCAGTACTTTTTATCTCAACAACCTTGTACTTATCAAATTGAAGCTATTTCGGAAACTACCTTATGGAGTGTATCTTTTGCAGATTTGCAAGAAATATACAATACAACAACTATTGGAAACACTATTGGTAGATTAGCAAGTGAGGGTTTATTCATTAAAAAGTCTAATCGAGAAATATCATTTTTAACACAATCTGCAGAAGAAAGATATTTGAGCCTAATTGAAAACGATGCTCATTTATTACAATCAATACCACTTAAATACTTAGCCTCTTACATTGGTATCACTCCTCAGGCTTTAAGCAGGATAAGGAAACGAATTTCTTAACCAGGGTTCATAATTAAATAATAATAGTTCTCTAATTTCGATTTATTCAAAAATAAAAAATATAAAACATGAAAGTATTAAGTTTAGTAATTGTACTAATTTCTTCCGTCTTAGCTGCAAATGCACAGAGTTTAAACATCTACCACAATTCTGTAAAGAAATCAGTAAGAAATAATTTTAAAGCTATTGAGGAGCATCGTCCTGAAGAAATTATGTCAGGAATTTCTGATATTACTTTAGAACATACGTTTGCAGGAGATAATAGCTTAAGTGGAACACGCCATGATAAGGAAAGCGTTTTAAGATGGTTTAAAAGAGTAAATATTGTGCTTCCAGAGCTTAAATTTGAAATAACAGACATTCAAGTAAAAGGTGGGCTAGCAAACACACTAGTAATTGCTCGTTGGACCGCTACCTGTCGATTATTAAATGGAGAACCTTATGAAAATAAAGGTGTTCATTTTATAACTTTAAAATGGGGGAAAGCAGTTAAATTTGATGTTTATGAAAATACTAAAGTAGTATCACATGGCTTGGACGTGCAGTTTGAAGCGGGAATAAAAGAAGCCAAAGCATCTAAAATAGTGAGCTAGTCATTACAAATAATAATTTTCTCTCTGATTGATAATTTTTTTTATAATTAAAACATTAATATGCCTTTTGTCTCAGTAACTAGACTTCGTGTAAAATCTTTATTTTTTTTATTCTCATTTATGAGATCAAATGAAGCCTCCGTAAAAGAATTAAAATCATCAAGTGGTTTATTAATGGGAAAAGAACTAATTGATAAAAAATTAACTTTTTGGACAATTACATTATGGGAGGATGAGGAAGCTATGAAAAAATTTAGAGGTTCTTTATCACATAGAAAAGCAATGTTAAATCTTCCTAAATGGTGTAATGAAGCATCTTATCACCATTGGATTCAAGAAGAGAATGAATGTCCAAACTGGACTACTATATCGGATAAGTTATTTTCAGAAGGGAAATTGAGTAAGGTTAGAAACCCTTCAAATGCTCAAATTACCAATCAATTTCCTCCAATCCAGTGGACTAAATCTGAAAGAAAATTAAAGTAAATTCGTACTAGGTTGAAAACCTTATGTGAGGGAAGGACCCCCAAAATTTTGTGGGTCCTTTATTTCCTGTGGTTTTGTGTGTCTTTGATACTTGTTTTCTTATTTTTATGGCATGAAAAAGATATATTTAGTTCATTTTAGAAAAAATCTTCTTTGTTTAATACTCATCTTTAGTTCACTTAATACAGTTTTAGCTCAGGATAAAAATTATGGAAAGTGGTTTGTGTACTTCGGTAACCAAAAAATAAATAGTAAATGGTTATTGCAGTCCGACATGCAATATAGACTTAATCAAATCCCCGGGCAAAAGAGTCAACTCTTATTAAGAGCAGGAATTGGGTATAATTTAACTGAATCTAACAACAACATATTATTAGGTTTTGCCTATGTTCAGTCAAATTTGGAGGAAGGGGATGAAACTATACCAACCATCAATGAGACAAGAATTTATCAGCAGTATTTATATAAACAAAAAAGAGATAATCTGTTTATCTCCCATAGAGTAAGAATGGAAGAAAGGTTTTTTGTTAATGATTTTGCTTTAAGGACTAGGTATTTTTTAGCAGTTCAAAAACCTTTGAATGGTAGATTATTAAATAGGAGATCTATCTATGCTTCAGGTTTTAATGAATTATTTATTGATATAAGTAATCAAAAAATAGATCGTAATAGATTTTTTACGGGTATTGGTTATGCTTTAACTAATGATATAAGACTAGAAACAGGCTATCTAATTCAATCTCAAAAAAATTTTACAAGAGGACAATTTCAATTCATAGTATACAACAATTTATCTTTCTAGATTACGATGTATCAATAAAGCCAATTGAATACTTAGCTATATTTGAAAGTCTTATTTTTATTAATAATGACTTAAATGGTATACCGATTTACAATCCTATCCGCAGCATTGTATAACATAAAAAAATTAGTTTATCTTTATTGCCATGAAGGAATTTATTTATGTTTTTATTGGTGGTGGCTTAGGCAGCTTAGTTAGGTTTATACTTAGCAAGTGGGTCAACGTCTTTCATAATTCTAATTTCCCTTTTGGCACTTTCACAATCAATATTATTGCTTGTTTTGTATTGGGTTTAGTAATTGGACTGGCAGACCAAAAACATTTGCTCACTCCAGCTTCACGTTTATTTTGGGCAGTGGGTTTCTGTGGAGGCTTCAGTACCTTTTCGGCCTTCAGCAGCGAAACAGTTGCGCTCTTTCAACAAGGTCAAAACAGCACTATGCTTTTGTATATTTTTTTAAGTGTTGTAGTTTGTATGACTGCTACATTTGGTGGTTTATTTGTTGCCGAAAGATTTTAATACTACTTCAAGCTCCAGCTTCCTTCTTCCAGCTCCGCTTCCAATTCTCCTTTATCCCATCCGCAGTAGCCTATAAATAGTTGTATTTCTTGGTCATTAGCCCCGGCGTTGATGGCTTTAACCACTTGCTCCATATTGCCACCTAAATAAAGACCATTGGTTAATTGTTTTCCTCCATCAATTAGATCGGGTCGTTTGTGTAATACAAAGAGATTTGCTCTGTCAACGGGTCCGCCATCCATTAATGGGAATGGTTTACTGTGTTTGAATTCAATTAGATCATGCAAGGACTTTCCATAGGGCTTATTGGTTACAAAACCTGTACTTCCTGCTTCATTGTGTTCAACGATCAAAATAGTAGTATCCTCAAAGAAACTGCCATTCAATGAGGCAGTGCTTTTGATAGAAATGCCGGCTTTTAGGTCCCTCATAAGTTTACTAGTTATAATACTTTAAATTGTCAGTCTAAAGTAGACTAAAAAGTGGAGTTTTCGTCTCCATTGTTATTCGTACTTTTGTATA
>WLDB01000091.1 GCA_009705035.1 Actinomycetota bacterium
GCATACCGCCCTGTGGCCAGCTTTCCTTTCCTCTTACTAGTCTTTGTACCTCTCCTAATGTTAAATCTGTTCTTCCATAATTAGTTTGTAAAAAATCGTAAATGATTTGATATACTTTCACCGCTTCGGCCATAGTTAATTTGTCGTTCTTGCGACCTTCCATCACCAATGGAACATTATAATACGCTAAATTATATATCAATGCACCCTTGCTCTCCGCCACTGCATTATAATCCCAATTTTTTAAAGTGGTAATGATGGAAGCTAGTTGAGGGTATTTATTTTCATCCACCATAAACATCGTGTCTGCAGTAAATCCATAAGGAAACAAAATTGGATTCGGTAATTGACGATCAAACTTAATGCGCTTAATATCTTCGTAACTAATTTTATCTAATTGATCAATTAAGTCTTTAGCACGTCTGCTTCTGTTATCGTGATAAGTTTCGTACCCATCATTCACATCAAAATCTTTTGGATTCAAATTATCTGATTCACTACTTGCTAAAAAGGGTGAGTGGTTGGCGTTGAATAAATAACCACTTTTTGGATTCAACATTTGCGGCAAGGCACTCAATGGTTTAAATTCATTCCATAAAGTAGCTCTTGTGTTTCCGGGTAGGGTACTGCTCCAATGAAAGCTTGTGTCTTTGTTACGATAAGGCATTTTACCATTGGAGATATAAAAAATAGTATCCGCTTTATCTGCATACATAATATTAAACATGGGCAAATGATTCTGCTCCAATGCCGCTTTGAAACTTGTAAAATTTGTCGCTTTATTCATGGCATACCATTGTTGCAATGCGCCCGCGTCCATTAATGCTGGTAAGCGCATCGAAAAGAATTCCCCTTTTGGTGTAGCTACAGTTGGACCATAGATAGACTGGTAGGCTGTTTTGTAGATAGGAAAGGGAATGCCTTTAATACTTAATTTAATTTTTCGCTTTTCTAATTTTAACCAATTGCCGTCAACTTTATATTCTCCTGGATGCGACTTGCTTGTTTCTAATTGATAGATGTCAATTTTATCTTGAAAATTAACAGTATGCGCCCAAGCTAAATTTGGCGTCACACCATGAAAAATCATAGGTGCACCAGGAAACAATCCACCTAAAATATTCCAGCCTTCGTCGCTTTGTAAATGTGCTTCATAAAATGCGGTTGGACCCTCGATTGGTTGATGTGCATTGATCACTAACATTGTTTCGTCCGAAGTAGATTTTTTAGCATTAATAGCAAATGCATTACTACCTTCTCCCGTGAATCCTTCTAATTTTGGAATAGTACCATTTAAGATTTTTGGTAATGCTTTGTCTACGCCACAAAAAATCGCTACCGAAAATGCTGCAGAGGCTAAATATTCTTCGATCGTAATTGGAAATACATGTTTGTTCAATACTTTTTCGGGATGGGCTTTGGCATAAGCCTCTAATCCCAACAAATAACCTTTTAGCAATTGTATGAACTTGGGGTCAAATTGATTCATTTGTGCAATTGCGGTTGCTTTTGTATTTAATAAACCAAATACAAAATCTATCGGGGCTCCTTTTTTTCCTAAATGCGTGGCCACTTTACCTTTTCCAGTTAATATCAATATTTGCATGGTTGCAAAATCATCTTCTGCGTGTGCCCAAGCAAGTCCATAGGCCACTTCGGGATCGGTGGGTGCAAAAATATGTGGCACACCAAAACTATCTCTAGCAATATTAATCTGTTCTGTGCGAATGATTGGGGGATTCGAATACTGAGCAATACTTGATAAAGCGCAACATAAGAATGATAGGACAAATAAATAACGCATTGGATTTAATTTAAGCACAAAATTAGGTAAAAGGTGAACAAAAAATTGACTCGTCTAAATTATCGAAATTTTTCTAATACTGCTAACAAATTGGATGAACTGATGGATGGTCTTCCCAATAACATTAAAATATTATATAGAAAATTTTCGTCAAATATTTTTTTGATAATGCTATTATAGAAATATAGTTTCAAAATGATAAAATAGTTTAACATATATATGTAAATAAAAACATGAATACTTTATACCTTCGATGTTAATATATGGCACAAATAAAACCTTACCTCCTTCTTGTATGCACGATGCTTTGCATTTTTCAAATTCAATTTGCTTTTGGACAAGAAAAATTTGTCATCAATGGTAATTTAAAAGACCAAGCAACCGGTGAAGTGATAATAAGAGGCGTGATTAGAATTGAAGAATTACCAAGTCTTGGGGTGCTTTCCAATGAATATGGTTTTTACGCTATTGCTTTACCGAAAGGAAAGTATACGCTTGTAATTGCACAACTTGGCTATGAAAAATACAAAGAACAAATACAACTAGAAGGAAATTTAAGTTTAAATATTTTTTTGAAGCCCGCTAATTTATTAAAAGAGGTCGTAGTGGAAAGTGGAAGAAAAAATGATAACCTTTCAAAGGCTCAGATGGGAACAGAGTCGCTCGACATGAAATCAATCAATAAAGTCCCAGTCATATTTGGAGAAAAAGATATTTTAAAAACATTACAACTCTTACCAGGTGTCAAGTCGGCTGGAGAAGGTAATAGTGGATTTTATGTTAGAGGTGGTGGTGCCGATCAAAATTTAATTTTATTAGACGAGGCGCCTGTATACAACGCATCACATTTGCTTGGTTTTTTTAGCACTTTTAATAGCGATGCTATAAAAGATGTTACACTTATCAAGGGGAATTCAACAGCACAATACGGAGGAAGATTGTCTTCGGTATTAGATGTAAAAATGAAGGATGGTAATAACCAAGATTATAATGTAACAGGTGGTCTCGGCTTGATTAGTAGCAGGGTAAGCATAGAGGGACCACTACAAAAAGATAAGTCTTCTTTTATTCTTTCGGGGAGAAGGACGTATGCGGATGCTTTTCTGCTTTTGTCAAAAACCTTTAAAGATAATATTTTATACTTCTATGATTTTAACTTGAAAGCGAATTATAAAATTGATGAAAAAAATAAGTTATTTATTTCTGGTTATTTTGGAAGAGACGAATTGGGGCTTAAAAACCTTTTTGGGATTGACTGGGGAAATAAAACAGGCACAATAAGATGGAACCGAATTGTTTCAAGTAGACTTTTCTTAAACACCTCTTTGATCTTTAGTGATTATAATTATAATGTTAAATTAAGAAACGGGCCTACTAATTTTAACATTAATTCTAATATCAAGGATCTGAACTTAAAACAGGATTATACTTTTTATGTCAATCCTAAAAACACATTGCGTTTTGGGTTTAACAGTATTTTACATACTATAACGCCAACTACATTTAGTGGAACGGTGATCTTAAGTGATACAAAAGAAGGTAGAAATGGTCTTGAAAATGCCATTTATTTAAGTAATTATTTTAAGGCAAATAATAACCTTAGTATAGATTATGGAATGCGCTTATCTGCTTATAGTTTAATGGGTGGAGATGTTTATAATCAGTATGAAGGTGAAAAAATAATTAATTCAATAAAGTTTGGTAAATATAGTTTTGGTAAAACTTATATTAATCCCGAGCCAAGAATAACCTCCAATTATCGTTTAAACGATCGGGTTAGTTTCAAGGCAGGCTATGCTAGAAACGCGCAACATCTTCATCTTTTAAGTAATTCAACCGCATCCAGTCCAGCTGATCAGTGGATTGGTAATTCCTATAATATTCAACCTGAAATAGCAGATCAAATAAGTCTTGGTTATGTTCAAGGTTTTAATAAAAATAATGTCGAATTAACAACTGAACTCTATTTTAAAAATATTCAAAATCAATTAGACTATAAAGATGGCGCAGATATCAATACGATAAAGGACGTTGAATCTGTGCTTTTATATGGAATTGGGCGTGCCTATGGTTTAGAATTCTTATTGAAGAAAAAAGAGGGTCAGTTCACTGGATGGATAAGTTATACTTTATCCAAAACGGAAAGAAAAATCAATGGTATCAATAATAATAATTGGTATAATGCAAAACAGGATAGAACCCATGACCTCGCCATCGTTGGTGTATATACGCTTAATCCAAGATGGTCTGTGTCTGGTGTGTTTGTTTATAACACAGGCGATGCTGTTACTTTTCCCACTGGTAAGTATGATATTCAAGGACAAACCGTCTATCAATATGCATCTAGAAATGCCAACCGTATGCCAACAAATCACAGGATGGATATCGCTGTAACCTATGATAAGAAAAAAATAAAAAGAACTCAAGAGTCTTGGAACTTCAGTTTGTACAATGTGTATGGCAGAGAAAATGCGTATCAAATTAATTTCCAAGAGGATCCGAAAGACCCTACCAAAACACAAATTATTCGAACGGCTTTATTTAGATGGATACCAAGTGTAACTTATCAATTCAAATTTTAATGATGCTTAAAAAATATTTTAGTACA
>WLDB01000092.1 GCA_009705035.1 Actinomycetota bacterium
ATGGAGCTGCTGGCCCAGCAGGTAGTAGCGGCCCAGCAGGTCCAGCAGGTGCTACAGGTCCAGCAGGTCCAGCAGGTGCTACAGGTCCAGCAGGTGCTACAGGTGCTACAGGTCCAGCAGGTGCTACAGGTCCAACGGGTCCAAAGGGAGCTACTTCAATCTTCGGTGTTATTTCCTTCGTGAATAGCAACGCTTCGTTGAAGGCTAGCGATCGAGCAGCGATCCGTAACGCAGGTATAAAGGAAGATGCCACAATTACCGTGAGCGGCTATACCTCTAAAGCGGGATCTGCTTCTTTGAATCAGCGTCTTTCAAGGAAGCGTGCAGCTGCAATTGCCAAGGAGATTAGGACTCTACTACCGAATGTCAAAATCCGGACAGTGGGTCTTGGTGAAAAGGTAAACAAGGCCTGCACTAAGCTTCAAAACCGTTGCGTTGTGATCTCAGTAACGCAATCTGCAAATAGCTAGTCAATCAAAAGTAATTGCCCCGAGTCCCGCATGGAACTCGGGGCAATGACTTTTTTGATTGAATTATCTTTGTTTATAGCAAGGGATTAAGACAAGTTGATTTGATGGCGAGTAGCCTTATCTCATGGCAAATTTCGAGGTTATTCGCGACGAATATGCGCGTTACCTGACTGCCGAAAAAGCTTTATCCGCTCATACCGTTCGCGCATATTTGGGTGATGTAGATAGCTTCACAGAACACCTTGGTCGCAATTGCGTTGATACTTTAGAAGATGCCACCTTGGCCCATATTCGATCCTGGCTAGCAACTCAGCAAGTTCGTGGGGGAGCGCGCACAACGCTCTCTCGTCGCGCTGTCGCAATACGCCTCTTTACAAAGTGGGCAGCGAAAAAGGGCTACATATCTATTGATATCGGAGCAACTCTTGCAACGCCAAAGCCGCATCGCACCTTGCCTGGAGTCTTAACCCAGAGCGATGCGGTTACAGCAATAGATTCAATGGCCACTAGAGCAACAGAGTTTGACACCCCGGTTGCAATTCGAGATGTGGCAATTGTTGAGTTGTTATATGCGACAGGTGCGCGCGTATCTGAGATATGTGGTCTTGATTTCGAAGATTTAGATTTTAATCGAAATACGATTCGCGTTTTAGGTAAGGGCAATAAAGAGCGAATGATTCCGATGGGCGCTCCATCTGTAAAAGCGCTCAATACATACATCAATGATGCAAGGGCATTACTGGCTAACGAAAAATCCGAACGAGCGCTCTTTCTAGGGGCGCGCGGAAAACGTATTGATCAACGAGCTATTCGCACCATCGTTTATGAAGCGCTGTCGGCACTTGAAGGCGTAGAGCGTATGGGGCCGCATGCTTTGCGACATTCTGCAGCTACGCATTTGCTAGAAGGTGGAGCAGACCTGCGCACCGTTCAAGAGATTCTTGGTCATGCATCCCTTGCGACAACGCAGATCTACACCCACGTATCAACCGAAAGGTTGCGCCAAGCATTTAAGCAGGCGCACCCTAGGGCTTGATTTAACCCAATCGTCGAATAGCCGTCATTACATCTGGGCTGAGCAGATCGCTAATCTCTTGGCGAGTACGGGCGACTGTATTTTGGCAAGCAATTACATCTTTATTCTTAAGAAGCGCCTTAGAGCGAATCTTTTTGGCGTAGTACATCAGGCCTCCCACAAGAAAAAGAGCAGGAGAAGTAACGCCGAACGAGAAACCAAAGACGGCAGCTGGAACGGCCACTGAAAGTCTTGGGATCCATTCACTTTGGCTGGCTGGCATTCCCTTTCGCGCTATCGAAACGCCGAGAACGCCTGCGAATGCCAGAACCATAAAGAGAAGACCAGCAAGTACATTTCCGTTGGCAGTCTTCGTGCCAATACTTAAGAACCACAACAAGACTGAGGCACCAATGATTGCGATATTTGGCCCACCCATATTTCTGACCGTGATTTCTGCAGTTCTTTGTAGATTTTCAATATCACCGTCCAACTGGTTATTTAATTCGGCACGAATCTGCTCGACGTAGGCAAATTGTGATTCTCGATATTCGGTCCAGTAGAGCTCAATATCTGCAGCATCAAGTTTGACCTCACCATTGCCAAAGTCGACCATCTTGTTCTTTCCCTCGCGCACAAGCTTGAGGTAGTTATGACGCATCTCTGAACGGACATCTTCGGCAGCTTCTCTGAGATTCGTCTTGCTCCGTTGTTCATTAAAGAATTCCGATTGCTCTGCACGTGCTCTTTCGGCTATTTGAGCATGTTGCTCTACAAGGCTTTGTGTCTTTTGATGTGAACAAAGCACACAGTTATCAGTATCTCTACCATGTTGACAGCTCATGGGTGGTTCCTCTCTAGAAATTAATGGGAAGGTCTAAAGATGTCACCGAAATAGGGCAAAAAATTTGTGCACTTTTTCGATCAAAAATACTGCACAAATTTCTGGGTTAATTCAGGTGTACAGGGTATGTCCACAGAAAGAAAGATCAATATCCTTAACGCCTACATCAGGTTAATGATTACCCTGATTACAGGGGTGCTGCGGATAGCTATGCAGCTGATTTATCTAGTGCCTAAAGTCTTCAGTAAATTATTGAGCCTACTTATCAAGATTGGCGTTGTATACAAGCTCCTTATCGATCCCGCGCTTCGCTCGGTAGGGTCCTTCTTCGCCGGGTTGTGGCGAGCATGGATGCAGAAGCGGGCCTCATCTAAATCCAATCGTGAAGGCGAGATGAAGCTATGACCTAGTCCTGCGCCTTGAACAAAAATTCTTTATCTGTCCTTAAACTCTCTACTCAGGTAACCTTCGCAGATGAGAAGCGCCTGGCCAGCGGATGCGTAAATCCAGCAAAGAAGAATTTGCGGCCTGGCTTGAGACTCGCCAAGTCATGTTGATTGCAACTGCCCGAGGAATCTGTATCGATACTCAGATCGCTGAAGATGTCTTGCAAGAGGCGTTGGCAGATGTCTTCAAACGTTGGGAAAAGATCAAAGATCACGAGAATTTAGAGGCATACACGACTCGAGTAATAATCAGCAAGCATGCTGATATGCGGCGCAAATGGAACCGTAAAAGCAGAGAGAGCGAAGTCGAACTCACTGAAGCCCTTGCTCTCGAATATTCGGGCCAGGATTACGAATCTGTACTAGAGAGCATGATGATCCAACAAGCTCTCAAATCTCTTACGCCGATGCAAAGAGCAGTGATGCTCCTTCATTATGAATATGGATATACGCTCAAAGAACTTTCTCGAGTTCTGAAGATTCCGTCAGGAACTGCGGCCTCTCATCTGGCTCGAGGTAAAGCAGCTGTAGCAGAGAAGGCCCTGATTTTGCCCGAGATTGCTCGGCAAGAGAGAGCAGCTTTGGAATATAAAGAAGTTCATATGATTGAGACCGAAGGCGAGGTGCGCGAGTGAAGAACTTAGATCCACTCATTCGTCGCGAGTACAAGCGACTGGGAATGAACATTGTGCCCGATGACGCCCTTGCGGACTTGATTTTTGCAAAGGTGCAATATCAGCGCATTAGGACTATCGCAATTACTGCGATTGTGCTTTCGGCAATTGTGATTGGCGCTTTCTTTGGTTGGAGACTTACTGATACTTCATCTGCAAATTCCTCCAACTCAACTAACTCCACCAACTCTTCAAACTCACTCTCATTTACGCAAAAGCCAACGGGTGGTGATGTACTGCCTCTTCCTCAAGCGGGCTATCGAAATATCGATGTTTCAAACCCAGAGACGGCCAAGCTTGAGTACACATTTGCCCTCGAATCAGGGTGGATCATCCAAGAAATTACGGATAACCCAGATCCGATCATGGGTTCCGCAGGTACTGTCGGAGTCTTCTTGGTAACTAAAGATGAGGAGCGATTAGTGCAGCAGTATCAAATGTCCTCGCGCACCCAGATCAACGAATTTGGCGTGCCTGCTAGTGGAATCTATAAATTTGTCTTGAACTTCACCAACCCTAATTTCAAGGGGCAAGTTCGGGTGGCTTTCGTCCGTTCTCAGTGATTTCCTAGCGGAGAATTTAGCCAATTTGGGGGCTCGGCCAGGCTCAAGCTAGACTCACCCCTGCACGCAGACCTTAGGGAAACCTTGGATATGCGTGACATCTCAGCACTTATTCATGAATTGCTCTAGCAAGGAATGAAAGCCACTTCGGTCTATTGAGTTACCAGTTAACAAAATAGTCGGCGTTGTAGGTGCGACGGGCCTAACAAATAGTTAAGCCATTAACCGATCGGGTGAGCGCTGTGCGCGAACCCACAAAGGAGCGTGCCGTCATGGCAGGAGTAACAATGCGTGAACTCCTCGACAGCGGAGTCCACTTCGGACACCAGACTCGTCGTTGGAACCCAAAGATG
>WLDB01000093.1 GCA_009705035.1 Actinomycetota bacterium
ATTCTCCTATTGCTTCAATCAATTTGCAGGGAGCAACAGCTACTGGAGTTACCTTGGCTGATGGCACGGTAATCAATGCTGATCGAGTTGTCTCTAACTCTGATGCAAGCCTGACGTACAACACTCTTATTAAGAGCTCACATCGTAAGGTCCGAAAAGTACGTCGTGGTTTGAATAAGTTAGAGCCATCTCTTGCAGGCTTCTGCCTACTACTCGGGCTTAAGCCAACTCAAGATATTCCGCTAGCGCATCACACGATCTTGTTTCCAGAAGATTATGATGCTGAATTTGATTCAATTTTTGCTAAGCGCCAGCCCGTTGTGCGACCCGCTATTTATCTCTGCTCACCACACGATGAATCTATGGTGAAGAGCCAGGGCCATGAAGCTATCTTCGTGCTAGTCAATGCCCCACGCCATGATTTAGATAAATCGAAAGGTTTTGATTGGAGCGATAAAGAATTTGTCGCTAAGTACGCGCAATCAATAATTAATCAAATCGAAGAACGCGGCATCAGTATTCGTGATCGCCTTGATACTTTGGAGATTAGAACGCCGCTAGACCTACAGCATTCTGTTTTAGCTCCGGGTGGTTCGATCTATGGAAGCTCTAGCAATGGAGCGAGAGCGGCATTCTTGCGAGCTCGCAATCGCTCCCCCATTAAGAATCTCTATCTCGTTGGGGGTTCAGCGCATCCCGGTGGTGGATTACCCTTAGTGGGACTGAGCGCTGAAATAGTGGCTAACGCAATATTGAACGTGCCATCTTCACAATCATCAGGACACTAAATAGTTGCAGGGCAATAAATGCCATTGATAAAGCTGTAAGTAAATTTGCAGCGACAACACTTACGATGATGGCGAAGAGGATATAGATCGCTCTCACAGGGCGTTCTGCCGGCGTAACCACACCAACTTCTTCGTGACCCATCGAAGCTAGTCGGGCGCGTGCATATTCTTGAGTGGCACCCAAAATCCAAATGGCAATTGCAAGTACGGCAGGCACGCCACAATAGAAAACAAATGTAAGCCAGAAAGCTTCAGAGATACGGTCGGCAATGGTGTCATAGATGCCACCCAGCTTTGATTCTCGATCTTGGTAGATGGCAAGCGAGCCATCTACTCCGTCAGCGATTAGCGATAAGACCAACAAAATAATCGCAGGTGCTACTGAAAAATCTTGAAAACCCAGATAGATAGGCTGGAGCATCGCTGCCGATAAAAGAACGCCAATAAGAGTCATGGCGTTCGGCGTTACACGAATAAGGTTGAGACCGCGCGCAATTAAATATGAGATTGCAAGCCAACCCTTTACTGCACCCTTTATCTCTGCACCACCGTGAAGTGCACTCCAACGAGAGTTAAATGCTGTGCGAGAGGTTGACATTTGACTAGCGCTTCTTTAAATTCTCAAAGATCTCGCGGGTGGCAGTCGATGTATTCATTGTGTAAAAATGTAAACCAGGAGCTCCTGCATCTAGTAACTTCTGAGATAACTCTGTCGCAATTTCAACACCTAATTTGCGGACATCATCAGGATTCTCACCGACTGAATCGAATGCTTGCGAGATTGATGCTGGAATAGGAGTTCCACTGAGTTCGGCCATTCGATTGAGTTGCTTTACATTTGTCACCGGCAGGATTCCTGGAATTATTGGTAACGACGAACCTCGAGCAGCCAGTTTCTCAACGAGTGCTACCCACTTATCAACTTCGAAGAAGAATTGAGTTGTTGCAAAGGATGCACCGAGTTGCTCTTTGCGAAGAAGTACCTCAATATCTTGGTCTGTAGTTGAATCTGTTGCAGGGTGACCATCAGGGAAAGCGGCTACCCCAATCGTGAATCCACCGAATTCAGCTGCCAAAGTAACTAATTCATCTGCATGATCGAGGCCGCCATCAGTCTTAGTCCAAGCAGCACGTGGACCACCTACTGGATCTCCGCGCAGCGCCAAGATGCTATTGATTCCCGCTTCTCGATATTTGGTAAGAATTTCGAGAAGCTCTACTCGCGTAGAACCAACACAGGTTAGGTGGGCAACGGTTGGAACCTTGGTGCGCGCTGTTATCTCTGAGGTAATTTTTATGGTGCGATCACGCGTTGAACCGCCCGCGCCGTATGTAACCGAAATGAAATCTGGGGCGATGGAACGAAGCCCATCAATTGCTGACCAGAGTCGGCTTTCGCCCTCACTATCTTTAGGCGGGAAAAATTCGAAGGAGAAGGTTGGTGCTCCATCACTCTTCATCACGCCAATCTGCATGGAGTCAGGGTACCGTTACCGCGTGAGTACTGAGGTAAAAGTCGCTATAGAGCAGGCGCGTGCAGATATTCGTAGCGAGCTCTCGCTCTATTTGGCGGCGCAACGCACTTATCTCTTAGCAATCGCATCTGAGCTGCAACCTGTCTGTGATGCCCTTGATGAGTTTTTGCTCGATGGCGGAAAGCGTCTTCGCCCACTCTTTGCCTATGCCGGAATCTTGGCAAGTGGAGCGAGGCCAACTCGCGAAATGGTTCGGGCGATCTCAAGCCTCGAGCTTTTGCAAGCATGCGCCTTGATCCATGACGATTTGATGGATGGCTCAGATACAAGACGCGGCAAGCCGGCGATACATCGACACTTCGAAAATCTACATCAATCAAGTGCGATGAATGGTCTTGCAAAACAATTTGGCGAATCAGCTGCTGTGCTTCTTGGCGACCTTGCTCTTGTCTGGTCAGATCAAATGCTCAACACATCTGGAATTTCGAATGAATCACTTCTGGCGGTGCAACGAATCCATGATGAGATGCGAGTCGAGCTTATGGCGGGGCAATATCTTGATGTGCGCGAATCAGGAGAAAATACCTACAGCGTCGAGCGCTCACTGCGAATCGCACGTTACAAATCAGGCAAGTACACAATCGAGCGCCCACTCCACCTCGGCGCAGTGATTGGAGATCCGCAACAACGCACCGATGGATCTTTGCTCTCTGCGCTTTCGCGCTACGGACTTCCTTTAGGTGAAGCTTTTCAATTGCGTGATGATTTACTCGGAATCTTTGGCGATCCTTCAGTAACAGGCAAGCCAGCTGGTGATGACCTACGTGAAGGCAAGCGCACCGTATTAATGGCTATTGCCCTAGATCTCCTTAAAGGTAAAGAGCGAGAAATGCTCGTCAGCCACCTCGGCAAGGCTGATATTTCACCGGAGATGATTGAAGAACTACGCGCTCTCATTATTAATTCCGGTGCTGTGGCCCAGGTAGAGGAGCTCATCGAGAAGCTCTCGAATGATTCACTGCGCGCCATTGAAGATCCTGCAATAGATTTATCCGCTCGTGAGTTCCTCACCTATATCGCGCTTAGCGCAGTAAAGAGAAGTGCATAGTGCCAAAGAGAATCACCGGTCCATCACAGAAGGTTGTAGTTGTTGGGGCAGGCCTTGCTGGTCTTAGCGCTGCGCTTCGTTTAGCCGGCGCAGGACGCGACGTCACTGTTATCGAACGCGAACTAGTGCCAGGTGGACGCAATGGGCTTCTCAATAAAGATGGATATGCCTTTGATACCGGGCCATCTGTTTTAACTATGCCATCTTTGATTCAAGATGCATTCTCAGCTGTGGGCGAAGATATGAAAGATTGGCTAGAACTCATGCCGGTCGCTCCGCTCTATCGTGCTTTCTATCATGACGGTTCACAGATTGATGTTCATGCAGATACCAAAGCGATGGAGCAAGAGATTCGTGAGAAAGTTTCTGCCAGCGAAGCTGCAGGATATGTCGAATACGTAGACTTTGTTACCAAGCTCTACAAGTATGAGATGAATGACTTTATCGATCGTAATATTGACTCACCATTTAACTTGTTAACTCCAAATTTGGCGCGTCTGATTGCGCTCGGTGGCTTTAGAAAGCTACAACCTAAGGTCAATCAATTCCTCAAGGATCCTCGCCTACAAAAAGTTTATTCGTTCCAGGCAATGTATGCAGGTGTTAGCCCTCAGCAAGCACTTGCTATCTATGCAGTGATTGCATATATGGACTCTGTAAACGGAGTCTTCTTCCCTAAGGGTGGCATGCATGCAGTTCCGCGCGCACTAGCTGCAGCTGCGCAAAAGCATGGCGTCAAGTTTGTCTATGGTTCATCAGTAACTTCTCTGGAAACATCAAACTCTCGCGTCACCGCTGCGATAACCGATAAGGGTGAACGCTATGAGTGCGATGCCATCGTAATGAACCCGGATTTGCCTGTTGTGTGGAAGAGTCTTCTTAAGAGAGAGCCTCTTTCAATTAAGCGGCTCAAGTATTCGCCTTCCTGTGTAACGATGCTTGTAGGTTCTTCTCGTA
>WLDB01000094.1 GCA_009705035.1 Actinomycetota bacterium
AACCTCTTCGGTGGCGCTGGCATGCGCCGTGGACCACGTAAAGGCCAAGACTTACAAACCGAGTCAACAATCTCCTTTAGAGAAGCCATCTTCGGCACAACACTTGAACTCAAACTCGCGTTAGATGGCAAGACCCGTCAAGACATTACTGCGCGAGTTCCTGCAGGTGTAAAAGATGGAGTAAAGATTCGCGTTAAAGGTAAAGGTGCACCAGGTGAAGCAGGACCTGGTGATCTCTTTATTCTATTAACCGTCACACCACACCCAATCTTTTCTCGCAATGGCGAGAACATCACACTTAACGTCCCTGTCACTTTTGTTGAAGCAACACTTGGTGCCGACATTAAAGTTCCCACACTTTCAGGAGATGAAGTAACTCTTCGCTTAGCCCCTGGAACCCCTACAGGACGCGTACTTCGCGTCAAAGGACGTGGTGTCACAAAGGGCACCACCACCGGGGATTTACTAGTAACAATCGAAGTACAGATTCCACAGCGCGTTGATGGCGAAGCACTTGAAACACTTAAGAAATTTGCTGTGCTTACAGAAGATCACAATGTCCGCGCAGATCTAATAGCGAAGGCGCAGTCATGACAACCGATGATCGCAAAGATGAACCACAGAACGAATTAGATTCAGATGCTGGACTTTATGTAATTTCTGTTGCTGCAGAACTTTCAGGTCTGCATCCGCAAACACTGCGACAATACGATCGTTTAGGTTTGGTTTCACCATCTCGCACAACAGGGCGCAACCGCAGATATTCGTTGCGAGATATTGCATCTCTTCGTATGGTGCAGCGCCTTGTCGGAGAAGGTATCAACCATGTTGGCGTAAAAAGAATTATTGAACTAGAAAGTGCAATGGCAAATATGGCTATCGAAGTTGCAAAGCTTCGCCTAGAAGTTGATGCGCTATTGCAAGAGAACCCACCGAAATCTTTGAGCAAAACAAAAAATACAAAGGTAATTCTCTATAACGAAGAAGAAAAAGGATAAGGTTGGGTTATGAGCGCATATAACGAATTACGTAATCAGATTAAGACCAAAGCTGTAGTACATGGCAAAGTAATCCTTTCATCAGGCAAAGAAGCTGATTACTATGTTGATTTGCGTCGCATCACTTTAGATCACGAGGCAGCGCCCCTGGTTGGCGAAGTCATGTTAGATCTCACCAAAGATTTAGATTTCGATGCCGTTGGTGGTTTAACACTTGGCGCAGATCCCGTCGCAACAGCGATGATGCATGTTGCTGCCAGTAAGGGTCGCAAACTAGATTCTTTTGTAGTTCGCAAAGAAGGCAAGGCACACGGACTTCAGCGTCGTATCGAAGGTCCAGATGTTGCAGGTAAGCGCGTATTAGCAGTTGAAGATACTTCAACAACTGGTGGATCAGTTTTAACAGCGGTCGAAGCACTTAAGGAAGCCGGAGCAATTGTTGTTGGTGTTGCAGTAATCGTTGAAAGAGGCGCAGAGAAAGCAATAAAAGACGCTGGTTACAAGTACTTTGCTTCTTACTCTCTTAGTGATTTAGGTCTGTAATTAAAGACCAAAAATTAAGGCTTTAAACGCTTAGCTTTACGTTCCCTATAGAACTCAATGAAAACCGGAATAAGGCTGAGCCATAAAATAAGCCCAACAACCGGCAGTAAATAACCATCTACAGATCCCTCAACCCGGTTACCAACAACATAACCAAGAGCAATCACACCTTGCGTCCACACCAGAGCGCTAATGAGGTTCCAAAAAAAGAATTTCTTCGCCGGGTACCCAATAGTTCCGATAATTGGATTAAGCAGAGTGCGCGCAAAAGGCGTAAAACGTGCTAAAAATATGGCTTTTCCGATTCCATACTTAAGCAACCAACGCTCAGTACTTGCCACGCGCGCTTTAGTAAAGAAGCGCCCATCGGGTCGATCAAATATCTTCGGCCCATATTTTGCACCTAAGAAATAACCAAGTTGCGAACCAGTTACTGCCGCTATTGCTGTTCCGATAAATAATGGGAGTGCAGCAAGTGAAGCGCCACCCAATAACTCTTTACCTGCGCCCGAAGCGGCAACTCCTGCAATAAAGAGGAGTGAATCTCCCGGAAAGGCCAATCCAACAAGCAAACCAGTCTCAGCAAAGATAATCAGAATGATTCCGATAAGTCCTAAATCACCCACAATTGACTCGGGATGAAAGAGCGACTTAACAAATTCCATATGATGAGGATAAGGTACGCGCCATGGAATTCCCCGCCTCTTCGAAGCTTGCGCCAAAGAGTCTTCGCCCGGTATTTCGATTCACACCAGAGACCAACTGGATGAACGATCCCAATGGCCTGATTTACTACAAAGGTAAATATCACATCTTTTTTCAATATAACCCAGAGGGCGACCAGTGGGGCAATATGTCTTGGGGCCACGCAACATCAACCGATTTGATTAATTGGCAGCATCTACCCGTTGCAATACCGTATTCAGCCACTCATGGAATCTTTTCGGGCAGTGCAGTCGTTGACTACTTCAATACCAGTGGTTTTGGCTCACTTGAGAACCCAGCAATGGTTGCTATCTACACAGACCACAATCATGATGGTACTCACCAAGCACAATCTTTGGCATATAGCGTTGATGAGGGCTTAACATGGACGAAGTATGAGAACAATCCAGTTCTAGATTTAGCAATGAAAGATTTCCGCGATCCTAAAGTTTCATGGAACACGACTAATGAAGCCTGGGTAATGAGCGTTGTAAAACCACAAGAATTTTCTGTCTGCTTCTACCAATCACACGACTTAAAAAGCTGGACTTTGTTAAGTGAATTCAGCAATATCAATGGCACTGATGGTGTGTGGGAATGCCCTGACTTATTCCCGCTTGCAGTAGATGGCGATCCAACAAACATTAAATGGGTTCTCTTTATCTCAGTAAACCCAGGTGGCGTAACTGGTGGTTCAGGAACTCACTACTTCATTGGCGACTGGGATGGTAAAGAATTCACAGCAGATGATCGCACAACACGCTGGTTAGATTATGGTCGAGACAACTATGCAGGTGTTACTTGGAGTGATGCACCAAATGGCCGCCGTGTTTACCTAGGTTGGATGAACAACTGGGAGTATGCAAAAGAAATTTCTGCCAACCCATACCGCGGTTCAATGACAACACCGCGCGAACTTTCACTAATAACAATCGATAACAAAGTAACACTCATCCAGAAACCAATTAAGGAAATTGCTTCAATACCTGGAGCACTACAGAAATTTACAGTTATCCCAACCAGTACCAAATCTGGTTTGCATTTCAGCGACAAAGAGCAGAGAACGATTGAGGTGGGTTACGACCCTAGTGCAAAAGTTATTTACCTCGATCGAACTCCAATGTGCAGTGACGGTCTAGCCGGTGATATTCAAAGCGCTCCCTTCGATTGCAAAAACAAGCCATTTGAAATCGAGGTTGTACTCGACAACGGTTCAATTGAGATTTTCGTAGCCGGTGGCGCAATATCGATATCGTCTCTTCTCGCCAGCAGCCCTTCCCACCTCAGCGCCACCACTTTCTAGCGTGGCCCCGCAAGGGGACTGCAAAAAACTGCAAAAACTGTAAAAATCTTGATTACATCGTTACCAAGAATGTCTTCCCCTGCCAATCACCCCACAGTAATTTTGCCTCACGCTGAGTGGGATACAGCTGTTCTCACTCAAACCCCTTAAAACGATTTGAAAGGAAATAACGTATGAAGAAGTTTTCAATCGCTTCATTTACAGCGCTTGCAGTTGCAGCGACTGTAGCGATCGCACCTTCTGCTAACGCTGTTGACGAAGTAACCATCTTTGGTGGCTTCGGTGGCGCACAGGCTGAAGGTTTCCAAGCAGAGCTCGATGCATTCGGTGCAGCTAACGGAATCACAATCAAGTACACAACACTCGCTTCTTACGACACAGATATCCGTGTCAAGGTTAAGGCCGGACAGGCACCAAATATCGGAATGTGGCCACAGCCAGGTGGACTCCTTGAGTACTCATCAGTTCTTGAGCCAATCGATAACTTGAA
>WLDB01000095.1 GCA_009705035.1 Actinomycetota bacterium
TTCGACAACCTTTTCAGGTGTCATATCGAGCTCTTTAGCGAGCTCTTCTGGGGTCGGTTCGCGCCCTAGATCTTGAAGCATCTGGCGTTGTACACGTGCCAACTTGTTGATGACTTCAACCATGTGAACCGGAATACGAATCGTGCGTGCCTGGTCTGCCATCGCACGGGTAATCGCCTGACGGATCCACCATGTGGCATAAGTCGAGAACTTGTAACCCTTTGTGTAGTCGAACTTCTCGACTGCACGGATAAGTCCGAGGTTTCCTTCTTGAATCAAGTCCAAGAACAACATACCGCGACCGGTGTAACGCTTTGCTAGCGATACAACGAGACGAAGGTTTGCCTCTAGCAAGTGGTTCTTTGCGCGCTTTCCATCTTCAACGATAAATTCGAGTTCGCGCTTAAGTTTCTTATCGAGCTTCTTCTCGTTCTTAAGCATTTCATCTGCAAAGAGACCGGCTTCAACTCGTGTTGCAAGCTCTACTTCGAGCTCTGCATTAAGGAGTGCGACGCGGCCGATCTGCTTCAGGTAATCCTTAACTGGGTCTGCCGTTGCACCTGCAGTAAGAACTGTCTGCTCTGGAGGGAGGCGCTTGATTTCTGTTTGAACGAAACGAGCTTGTTCGTTGAAGAAATACTGCAAATCGTCGAGGTTCTTCAGATATCCCTGGTTGATTGATTCCGCAATGAGTTTTGCAGATTTATCAGTAAAGGTGTTCATTGCAAACATCTGGTTGATCTGCTTAAAGGTCAGCGCCTTTGCTTCAGCTTGATCAATATTGTGCTTGGCAGGAACTTCGCGGCCTTGAATCTGACCGTTGACTGCTTCAAGAATCATATTGATGTTCTTGAGATCCTTCTTATGCTTCTCGCGCTCGTTCTTATCTTCTTCATCATCATCTGATTCAGAATCTAGAAGCAAGAATGAACCTTCTTCAAACTTGCTCTTCTCTTCAGTGACATCGACTACGCGTGGCTTTGCGCCATCTCCTTCTGCTTCGAGAATCTCGGCAGCTTCTGCAATAAGAGTTTCAGGATCTTCGATTTCAACTTCCTCAACAACAATCTCATTGCCATCTTCATCGAGAATAATTGCCTTCGAAGCTTTAGTAGAGCTACCGTCATCAGCCTTTACAGGTTCTGGAGCCGGAGCAATCAAAGCGAGTTGTGCCTTAGATAAAATACGGCTTGCACTTCCGAGGCCAGCTTTCTGCGCCTTCGCTGTGGCATCTGGAATTGATACATCTAGTTGACGCGCTTCAAGAGCGAGCGCCATAAATTCTTTCTTAACTGCCTTACGGTAATTATCGATTCCGCTCGCTGCTAAGAGATCGATGATCTCGCGGTGTCGCGCTATGTCGTTCTTTAAATCAACAAGTTGCTGGACATCTTTGGCAGAGAGATCTTTCTTGAGCTCAACCTTCGCCGGCTTTACTGGCTTTGCGGGAGCTGCCTTCTTGACTGGTAACGCTTTCTTTGCAGGCGCCTTCTTGGCTGCAACCTTCTTCACTGGACTCGCTTTTTTAGCGGTGGCTTTCTTTGCAGGAGCCGCCTTCTTTGCAGCTGACTTCTTGGCAACTACTTTCTTCGCCACAGCTTTTTTCGCTGGCTTGTTTTTGAGCGCACTTGATACAGCCACAATTGTCCTTTGGTTTTTTCGAACCACTTTCGAGACCTTCTATCTCGAACCGTTCGATGCAATACCCATATTATACCCAGATAAACCTAGGGTTTCAGCGTGATTTTTCCGCTATCGCTAACGCGTGGCGTATTGCTTCGCCGACAGCCTCGGATTCGACCAGAAAACCGTCGTGGCCAAAGTCCGATGAGATTGAAATCAGGGGCTCGGCGGTAGGTACAAGCTCAGATATCTCAACCTGAAGTCGAGGTGGGAACAAGCGGTCGGTATCGATTGAAACCACAACAACTGGCACGGTGATGGATTGCAGCGCCTCGGCTACTCCCCCGCGTCCACGCCCCACATCATGCGAATTCATCGCCTCAGTCAGAGCTATATAGGTATTGGCATCAAATCTATGTGCCAACTTTGTCGCCTGGTGATCCAAGTAAGACTCAACTGCATAGCGCCCAGTCTCATCTCCCTGTAGTTGGCGCCCAAAACGGATATCCATCTCTGACTCTGTTCGGTAAGTCAGATGTGCAATGCGGCGAGCGATTCCCATTCCATCTACGGGGCCGCGCTCTTGATCGTAATAATCGCCTTTGTTGAAGTACGGGTCATTTTTAATGGCGCGAATCTGAATAGAAGCGGTACCTATTTGGTCACCGGTCGCAACGGCAGATGAGCCGATTGTGCAGATAGAACCAACGCGGTGCGGAAGTTGTATCGCCCATTCGAGTGATCGCATACCTCCGAGTGATGGCCCAACAGATAATAAATATTTCGATATGCCAAGCGCATCACTGAAAGCAACCTCGGCGTTGACCATATCTCTAATCGAAATAACAGGAAAACGTGAGCCATAGCGTTTGCCATCGGGTGCAATACTCGATGGCCCAGTTGATCCCTGACATCCACCGATAACGTTAGGACAGATTACAAAGTATTTATCTGTATCGAAAGGTAAACCTGGTCCCACCATCAACGGCCACCATGCAGGAACATCTGACCATCCAGTTAAAGCGTGATTAATCAGAATCGCATTATCGCGCGCGGTATTGAGTGTGCCCCATGATTGATATGCAATGGTCACATCAGGAAGAGTCTCGCCGTTTTCGAGTAAGAGGAAACCGATCTTCTGAAACTTTCGTTCGCCGGGATCATTGGTTTCCAGCCATGCCCCAGTGACATCTGGTCCGGGATGCGTCTTTTTTGAATCAATATTGGGGTCAGTATTTTTCGTCATTACATTTCCTTCACGCACTTGCAGGCTTATTGCGCCTACCTGGTCGTCACCCGGAGCACCCCACCGCGGTGGAGGGTTGCCGTCTAGATAGCCGGGGCTTGAACTCTAGAACTCGTGACCTTGCCCAATATTAACCCATTCAGTCAGCAATCTAAAATATTTGCATCGAAAATAGTCGCGATGACTTTCGGATGTAGCTCAGCACGCATTTGAGCAAAGGATTGTGGTGGCCAGCCCGCGCTAAAGACGCGACGGAGCAAGGCCGCCAAGGGATAGCTGGCATCATCTGCAATAGCGCGATCAAGGGCTCGCTGCGCTAAGGCGCCATCACCATTTTCATAAGCCATAGCAGCGACGATGCAAGCAATTGGAGCGACTAGACCGATAGGTGCCAACCGCAAGAGTTCGCGCCACATTGCAAAGTAGAGATCGTACGTATCTTCTTGGTGAACGCCCATTGCATAGTCACGCACTTGGACATCTGCCATTCTCCCTATCACTCGGGCAACTAACATCTGATCTGTGGGGCCTCGGCCGATGCGAAACTCATCGAGTAATAGCTCCATTGATTCAACGCCATCGCGCCTTAACGCCCCAATTTCGGGAGAATCTTCATCGACCTTAAAGTTACTTACTAATGAAGTCCAACTCTTCGTGAGCGAGATCGGGTCAGCGGCAATCGAGTTAATGAGCTCTGAGATATCTCCATATGGCATTGGTATTCCGGCAACGACATGCTCAGCGGCAATCGCTGAATCTTCGATTGTGGGCAGAGCTTTTCCTGATGGTGGACAGCATCTCTGGTCGCGGCAGATTATTGAACGATAGCGACCGCCACTAATTATCAAGGACTCTTGGATTTCGATTCCATTGCGAATCAAACCGGCGCCAAGAGAGATAAGTAGAGAGTCGCCATCGCTTCGCCCTTCAGGAACGTATGCAACCAATAGCGCACCTTCGGCCTCATCGCGGATAAAGTGATGAGCTAAGAGATCTATCTCATCGCTATTGATGGTTGTTGGTAAATCGATTCGCATGGCAACGCCAATTGCGCCATCTTTTACTGAGATGAGAACAATTGAATTAGTTGGATGGAAACCAATAAGAAAAGGAACAGCAGTAATTAGGTCATTGGCAGAA
>WLDB01000096.1 GCA_009705035.1 Actinomycetota bacterium
AAGTAGATAGTCACATCGACCGTTCATACTTAATACATCTGCAATATTCGCCTTCGCAATTCGTGCACCGATTTCATAAGGCGAAGACCAGGTGCTCTTGAAATGGATTCCTTCTACTGCAATATCTGTAGTGAGGATTTGCTGGGCAGAGCCCGTGGCAACCGCTGCATCATCGCCGATTCCCAAAAGCAGGCGTGGGTCGCTTGTGGCAAATACTCTTGCAAGAAGCTCGATAACCTCGCCTTCAGAAAACTCCATGGTCAGAAACCTATCTCATGCGGTACCGTGAGGGTATGAACGTTCAGGCCTATATCTTGATTCAAACTGGTGTCGGTAAGGCATCATCAGTTGCCCACGCGATTGCCGCGATTCCTGGAGTGACTCTCGCCGAAGGAATCACTGGTCCTTACGATGTCATCATGCGCGCTGAAGCTGCCACTATGGAAGATTTTGGGCGCCTTATTCTTTCAAAGGTACAAGCAGTACCGGGGATCACTCGTACTCTTACTTGCCCTGTAACTGGCTAAATATTTTTAGAGAGTTGCGCTCTTCAGCAAATGGTTAATTACCTCGGTATAGCTCACGCCAGATGCAGCCCACATTTTTGGAAAGACAGAAGTTTCCGTAAATCCAGGCATAGTATTTAGCTCATTAAGAATAATTTCGTTATTAGAAGTTAAGAAGAAATCAACACGAGCTAACCCGCGACAATCAAGGGCTTTGAAGGCAGCTACGGCTTGCTCCTGAATCGCTTTCGCTACATCTGCCGGAATTGGTGCAGGAAGTTCGATTGTCGTAGCACCATCTAAATACTTTGCCTGAAAATCATAGAATTCGAATTTGGGATCAATAGATATTTTGCCAACAATTGAAGCCTGAGGTTTGCCATCTATCTCCAAGACAGCACATTCGATTTCAGCGCCGACCACAGCATTTTCAATCATCACCTTAGAATCAAATGTGAGCGCTTCGTTTATCGCTCCCGTAAGTTGCTGCTCAGATTTGACTTTGTTTGTTCCGCGACTTGAACCGCCACGAGCCGGTTTTGTAAATACCGGATATGAAAGTAAGGATGCCTGCTTAGTAATTGAGTCCGGTGCATCATTCCACTCTTGAGCGGTGATAGTGAAACCATCGGCCACTTTAATTCCGTAGGATGCAAATATTGGTTTTGCAAAAGATTTATCCATCGCAACAGCTGAGGCCAAGACTCCAGAGCCGACATAATCGATATCGGCCATTTCAAGCATTCCTTGAATCGTGCCATCTTCTCCATAAGGTCCATGAAGCAGCGGGAAGACGATATCAATCTCGATTGGCGAGCCGTTAAATGTGAATCCAGATATATCGGCAACTATTGCTGGTGAGTTTTCAGGGATGACCGGCAATACACCATCAACGATTCGAAGTGGAAAGTCTTCTTCGAGATGAACCCAACGCCCGCTCTTTGTGATTCCGATAATCAATGGTAGATATTTCGAACGATCTATTGCGGCGATAACTCCCCCAGCAGAGATGCAAGAAATCTCATGTTCGCTGCTGCGTCCTCCGCAGATTATGGCTACACGTTTCATCGGATGAAGTCCTCTGCTTTCGTCGTGATCTCCATCAATCGCTGGAGTGCAGCCGTAGGTGTAATAGACCCACTAACAATATCTGCTACTGATTCGATTATCGGCACCTCAACGCCAACTCGATGCGCTATTTCTACAACTGCCCCGGCTGTCGCTACTCCCTCAACAGTCTTGGCGACTTGCAGACGCGTTTGTTCTAACGAACCCGTGCGACCTAAAACCTCACCAAAGGTGCGATTACGTGAGAGCGGTGAACCACAACTAGCGACAAGATCTCCCATTCCGGCTAGGCCAGCAGCAGTCAACGGTTCAGCGCCATGGGCTGCGCATAACCGCGCAACTTCATTGAGACCACGTGTAATGAGCATCGCCTGGGTATTTTCACCAAAGCCCATTCCTATAGAAATTCCAACCGATAAAGCGATCACCGATTTAATTGCACCAGCAAGTTCGCATCCCATCACGTCAGTAGATGTATATGTGCGATAGTAAGGAGTACGAAAAAGATCACGAATTTCGTCGGCAAGTTCTTGAGTTGAAGCCGCAGCAACTGCGCCAGCGGGTTGGCGCATGACAAGTTCATCCGCGAGATTGGGGCCGGTAATAACTGCAATGCGCTTGGCTCTCCACGCCTCTGCGATTACTTCGGTCATCCGCATCTGGGTGCTTATCTCAATACCTTTTAGCGTGCTGACAACAATTACATTTTCTCGATAGAGGTGCTTCCACTCGGCTAGCGTCTTTCGAAGTTGTTGCGCTGGTATAGCAAGGATAAAGATTGATGACCATTCAAATGCTTCTACTAAATCGGATGTAGCTCTTAAATCAGCTGGCAGTACATGGTTGCCCAGATAACCATTGTTTGTGTGCAGCGTATTGATCTCAGTAACTACATCTTCATTGCGCCCCCATAAGAGAACTTTATTGCCAGCATCATGAAGGACCTGAGCCATGGTTGATCCCCATGCACCAGCCCCAAAGACCGTAACTCGTTGACTCATGAACGAGCCTTCTTTTTAAAATTACCGGTGCGTGGAAGGGTGGATGAGTGCGGATCGAAAATAACTTCGGGACGTTTCTCTCCCCGCATATCTTCAAGCATTACAGTAAGCGCTTGCATTATGGCCGCAGTTGCTTCGATGAGCGCCTGCGAATCTTCATGCTTGCCTTTCCACGGCGAGAGATCAACCGGGTCGCCGACTCTAATTTCAATAGTCTTACGTGGAAATAGATGGATCCGGTTTGTATAGCGCGGCAAAATCTTCTGTGAGCCCCATTGTGCAATCGGAATAACTTGAGTATCTGTTGCCAGCGCCAAGCGTGCACAACCAGTTTTTGCGATCATGGGCCACAGATTTTCGTCGCGGGTAAGTGTGCCTTCGGGGTACACCCCTAAGAGATGGCCCATCTCCAAGAGAATCTTTGCGTGGTCTACCGCTTTCTTTGCATCATCGGTTTCGCGCTCAACTGGAATCTGTCCCGCCGCCAAGAGAATCTTTCCAATTATCGGCACTCGAAATACACCTGACTTGCCGAGATAACGGGGGGCGCGGCCATTAGTGAAGAGAAAATCACTTAAGACAAGCACATCAAGATATGAAAGGTGATTTGATGCCACGATAACACGGCCGCTCTTAGGTAGCTTCTCTGCTCCTCGCCAATCGCGCTTCATCGTCAGGCGAAAAATTGGAATCAGGATCGATGATCCAATTTTGAAGGCGGTATTTGTGCCGAGCGGTCTGCCCTTTGGTGGATCGTAGGAAACCTTGAACTCAGCCATGTGGTAATTCTATGCGCGGAAAAGCGAAATGGAGCCGGCATTAGCCGACTCCATTTCAACTAACTTTGGAAGAGAATTACTTCTTCTTCTTTACGGCCTTCTTCACAACCTTCTTAGCTGCTGGCTTCTTCTTCGCTGGAGCCTTCTTAGCAACCTTCTTAGCTACAGCCTTCTTCTTCGCTGGAGCCTTCTTTGCAGCTGGCTTAGCAGCTGGCTTTGGTACAGCCTTTGGTTCTGGCTTTGGCGCTGGACCAAGCTTGCGATCGCCCGCAATGATCTCCTTGAGAGCCTTTGCAGGTAAGAAGCGAGCCTTCTTTGATGCCTTAATCTTGATTGTCTCGCCTGTGAATGGGTTACGTCCCATACGTGCCTTGCGATCAACCTTCTTAAACTTACCGAAGTCGTTGATCATGACATCGTTACCGGCTGACATGTTGCGAACGATTGTGTCGAAAACGATATCTACAGCGTGAGCTGCTTCCTTCTTGCTGCCGTTGAAGTGTGGGGCCA
>WLDB01000097.1 GCA_009705035.1 Actinomycetota bacterium
AAAGATCCTTTGCACGGAAAAACACTTGCTTTTATTGTGGAAGCCTTAGTGCAACATTTTGGATGGGAGGATTTAGGACAACATATCCCAATTAATTGTTTCAATATTGATCCAAGCATTCAATCCAGCTTAAAATTTTTACGCAAAACGCCCTGGGCTCGAAAAAAAGTAGAGGAATTGTATATTAGAATGGTGAGTTAAACCCAACAATGTTAAAATACTTTAACAGCGTTAAACCATTGAAATCATAACTTGTCAAAGAATGCAAATTGACCATTCTAACATTTTAAATTCAAGCAATGCGTTTACAGTCATTCATAACAGTAACTCTTTTTGTGGGCATTTTTTGCATCATTGGTTGTTCTAAAAATGACGAAATCACTGTCATTCCTAGCACGACGCCTGCTGGGAACACATCAGCTACTACAACGGTTGATCCTTATGCTGCCATTAAGTTGGCATTTGGCATAAACATTGATCCAACTAATTTAGAAAATTATGCCAATCAAGGCAAGCCTGCTTATATCGTAAAAAATAATTTAGGCAATAATGTAATTACGGATAAAACTGCCACTTTAGGAAGGGTCTTATTTTATGACAAAAATTTAAGCATCAATAACACGATCTCCTGCGCTAATTGTCATAAACAAAATTTTGCTTTTGGGGATACTGCATTGGTTAGTGCTGGTGTAGAGGGTGGATTAACCATTCGACACTCCATGCGTTTGATCAATACGAGGTTTGCAAATGAGGCAAAGTTTTTCTGGAATGAAAGAGCAGCAAATTTAAATATTCAAACCACCATGCCCATTGTGGACCATCTTGAAATGGGCTTTAGTGGAGAAAATGGAAGAGGCAGTATCAATACATTAATTGGGAAACTTAGTACAATCAACTACTATAAGGAACTATTTAAATTTACATTTGGTGATTCTGTAATTACAGAAAATAGAATGCAAAATGCTTTGGCTTCATTTATCAATAGTATACAATCTTTTGATTCAAAATATGATATTGGAAGAGCGCAAGTAAACAATGACAACCAACCATTCCCAAACTTTACGCCAGCAGAAAATCAAGGCAAGACCCTTTTTATTACTGCACCCGTATTTAACGCAGTAGGATTAAGAACAACAGGCGGATTAGGATGTAATGGTTGCCACAATGCACCTGAGTTTGATATTGATCCAAATACATTGAACAATGGAATCACTGGCATTGCAAACAGTGCAAATGGACTCGATATCACCAATACGAGAGCGCCAAGTTTAAGGGATCTTACCAATGCAGCAGGCGCCATCAATACCCCTATGATGCATACAGGCGTTTTAAGAAGTTTGCGCGCTGTAATCAACCACTATAATACCATTAATTTGAATCCAAGAAATAACAACTTAGATCCAAGATTAAGACCGGGTGGTAATGGGCAAAACTTAAATGTAACAGAAGCAGAGATTGCTGCAGTTGTTGCTTTTATGCAAACCCTTGGAGGTAATAATGTGTATGTCAATAAAAAATGGAGTAACCCATTCTTAAATTAAGACAATCCATTAAAGCAAAACTTCGATCAATGATTTTTTGGACCATTTTTTTGAAATAGTAATCCAATCAGAAGTGTGACTTTTTATATTACTTAAGATTTCCCAGGCTTCTAGCATCAATGCTTTTTTAAGCTCCGGATCTTTTTTATCTTTATTGGCTTCGATTGTGCCAATGATATCACCATTTAATAAATACACTTTTTGATCAATAATTTTTCCAATCACTTTATTGTCGTTTCCAAAAAAACAATCTCCAATCACTAAGCCAATTACTTTTTCTCTTTTTTTATTCAGAATCATCATATTCTGAATATATGCAACTGTGTCGTTGTCTTGATTTAAGATTTTGTACATGTTTAGCTATTTTTTGTTTGATTGATTAATTGTGCTACAATTTCTTTTGTGGAATGGGTTAAATCTAATTTGACAGGATTGGTATTTTGAATCCAATCGGTAAATATAGCGTTAAAGCCTTGGTCAATATGTAATATTACTTTTACACCAAGTTCGGAAAGTGCTGCCGCATTGGATAATTGCTCATAATGCTTTGCAATTGGTATGCTTAACACTTTCTTGTTCATGTACATAGCTTCAGCTGGAGTTTCAAAACCGCCGCCAGTAATGACTGCATGTGATCTGATCATACTTTTGGTAAACCCACTATTACTGATAGGGAAGTATATAATATTTTTATAATTTCTAATGGATGTCACTTCGGCACTAAACACTTCGAAATGATAATTTGGTGCTGCTAAAAAATAGGGTTCTAAATAAGCAATAGCATAATGAGGTAAGTACACCGATATATGTCCATCATCTGTTGGTGTTGCATCAATGATTTCTTGTTTAATAATTGGATTAAACACTGCATCATCGTAGGACTTAAAATGCAAGCCCAGATAATGTGTACTTTTTACAAAATGCTTTAAGACAAACTCGCCAATGAGATTATTTTTTTTTGCTCTTGGTGTTTTACTACTTTGAAAGCTTGCTTGATGTCCAAACTGCACACTCTTTTTTTTCCTAAATAAGCAAGCTAGTGAAGTCACAAAATCAAAATCATTGATCACTAAATCATAATTTTTGACTGGTAACTTGTAGGCATCTAAAAAAATGCTCAATGAAAAAGATTTAACTATTTTAAGATAGTCTAAACCTCCCGTGGCTTTATAAAAAAGACTAATCCCCTTACTTCTTCCAACAACTGGCAAGTCAGTTTTAAGATCGGAATTAGAACCACTAATAAAAAAGTCAACATTGCCATAGCACTTTAAAAAAGGATAGAGTTGAATGGCTCTGCTGATATGACCGTTCCCTGTGCCTTGAACTGCGTATAAAATATTCATTAGATAGAAACTTGAAATGCGACTTCGTTGGTTAAAACAGTTAATTCCTCTTGTAAGTGCACTACCTTAATGCGTTTTCTAGAATCAATATGTTCAAATTGTTTTGGATCATATTGATACAAAGTCCAAGCTTTATCTGCATATTCTAGTGCCGTTAAATTTTCAATCCAATCTCCACTATTTAAATAAGTGACAGATCCTTTTTCATTGCTTACAACCCTATGCTGAGGCTGATGGATATGTCCACAAATCACATATTTATAACCATTGTCAATAGCTAATTCAGCAGCAGTTTGTTCAAAATTATTGATCCAAGAAACCGCTTTCTTAACTCCGTTTTTAACTTGCTTACTTAAACTCATTTTTTCACGTCCAAAAAGACTGCATAAAAAATTCACAGAACTATTGATCAAGATCAATAAATCATATCCGTATCCGCCCAGTTTTGCTAATAGCTTAGCCCATCCCTTTGTTGTTCTGTCAAATACATCTCCATGGAAAACCCAATTTTTTTCACCATTGATTTCAAAGACAATTTTATCGGTCAATTGAATATTACCCATTTCAAAATGGCCATATTTTCTTAAAGCTTCATCGTGATTGCCAGTAATATAGACCACTCTTGTCCCCTTACTAGCCATGCTAAAAATTTGTTTGATAACAGCCATATGGCTTGCAGGAAAAAAACGTTTATTAAATTGCCATATATCAATGATATCGCCATTTAATATTAAGGTCTTAGGTTCAATACTTTTAAGGTAATTTAAAACTTCTTGCGCCTGACATCCAAAGGTTCCTAAATGGATATCGCTAATTACGCATACATCTAAAGGACGTTTGTTCATTGG
>WLDB01000098.1 GCA_009705035.1 Actinomycetota bacterium
AGCTGCAGCTGGAGCTGTTGAAATATTTGCACGATCGCGAGATGCACCTGTAGGAACTGGTGGGACAACAATCGCGGATGATGTTGCACGCTTAGCTGGAGACTTCTTAGCAACCTTCTTTGCTACAGACTTCTTCTTTGTTGTCGCTTTTTTAGCTACCGCCTTCTTTGCAACACTCTTCTTTTTAGCTGTCGCTTTTTTAGCTACGGTCTTCTTTGCGGTTCTCTTTTTAGCAACGGCTTTCTTGGCAACAGTCTTCTTAGTTACCTTCTTCTTGGCTACAGCTTTCTTAGCCGGAGCCTTCTTAGCAACTTTCTTTGCTGTGCTCTTCTTCTTTACTGCCACAATTTTCTCCTAGCGATAGCGGAGCAATGGATGCACCGACAAGTTCCTGTCCTGGATAATAGGAAAAGTTTACCTTAGGTGCGGTGCAGTCATTAATTGTGCGAACTCAACGCGCTCAAAACCTTGGGCGCGATTGCGCGAAGCGCTTTGCCACGATGGCTCACCGCATCTTTCTCCTGCGCATTCATCTGAGCGCTAGATATTGCTAACCCATCAGGGGCGAAAATCGGGTCATAGCCAAAACCGTTATCACCCACAGGTGAGCGAAGAATTGAGCCGTAGAAACGACCTTCTTCAAGGATTGATTGACCGTTAGGAAGGTAGAGCGCTGCCAGACAGATGAAGTAAGCGCCGCGAGATTGATCTGGGACATCCTTTAACTCATCGAGAACTTTTTCGAGATTTGCTCGATCATCGCCATGTTTACCGGCCCATCGCGCCGAAAAAATCCCTGGTGCGCCATCAAGAAAATCAACACAGAGACCGCTGTCATCGGCAATCGCAGGAAGTCCGGTAGCGATAGACATCTCTCGCGCTTTCAGCAGTGCATTCTCTGCAAAAGTTGTGCCAGTCTCTTCAACGTCATGTAGTCCAGGAAATTGATCAAGTCCAACTAAATCAATCTCCCCCGGAGCTAAAGCATCAAGGATGCGACGAAACTCGATTACTTTGCCTTGGTTGCGAGTAGCTAATAAGAGTCGATGGCTCAAGCGTTAAGCGCCTTCTTCTGCAATTGCGTTAGCTCAGCACATCCTGCAACAGCTAAATCCAATAGAGAATCCAGGAGAGCTCTATCAAATGGCGCGCCTTCGGCAGTGCCTTGAACTTCAATGAATCTACCGTCACCAGAACAGACAACATTCATATCTGTCTCTGCGCGAACATCTTCTTCATAACAGAGATCCAACATAGGAACGCCATCAATGATTCCAACGCTCACTGCTGCAACTGAATCAGCGAGCGGCTTGGCACCAGCCTTAATGTGTCCTGCTTTCTGTGCCCAGGAAATAGCATCGGCTAGAGCAACATATGCACCAGTGATTGCAGCAGTTCGTGTTCCACCATCTGCTTGAAGCACATCGCAATCGATAACAATTGTGTTCTCGCCAAGTTCTTTCATATCCACAATTCCACGAAGTGAGCGACCAACAAGGCGTGAAATTTCTTGTGTGCGTCCACCTAGTTTGCCCTTAACGCTCTCGCGATCTGAACGAGTATGAGTAGCACGTGGCAGCATTGAATATTCAGAGGTCACCCAACCGTTGCCAGAATCTTTCAACCAACGTGGAACGCCCGGTGTAAAAGATGCAACGCAGAGAACGCGAGTCTTTCCAAATTCAACAAGAACAGAGCCTTCGGCATGATCTAACCATCCACGCGTGATCTTGATTTCACGTAAATCAGATACTGCTCTTCCATCGTTGCGCGCCATATCTTCTGCCTATTCTCTCTTTTACTTAAGTGGTTTTTAAAGGTCGTGATGTTGTACAGAGCCGACCTCAGGCCCCAAGAACCTGCGAGCCAACGATTCAAAAGCTGCTGCATCTCCAGTAGCTAAGAAACGATAATCAGGAGCCTGCTTTCCAGCCTGCTTTAGAAGCGATCCTTCAACTAGAACGCGATAAAGATCTTTTGCAGTCTCTTCGGCGCTCGAAACTAAAGATACTTCGTTACCCATGACATAAGAGATAACACCGGTCAAAAGTGGGTAGTGGGTACAGCCAAGAACCAAAGTATCTATCTCAGCATCAACCATCGGTTGCAAGTAATCACGAGCTATCTTTGTGATTTCACTTCCTGAAGTTTCACCACGTTCAACATATTCGACAAAGAGCGGACAAGCAGCTGAAGTAATTGATAAATGAGGTGCGGCTGCAAAAGCATCAAGGTATGCCTGCGAATCAATTGTTGCGCGGGTTCCGATGACACCAATTCTTCCTGAACGAGTTGCAGCAACTGCACGACGTACCGCCGGTTGAATAACTTCGATCACAGGAACTGAATAACGTTCACGTGCATCACGCAACATTGCAGCACTCGCTGTGTTGCAAGCAATCACTATCGCTTTGACACCTTCTCCGACTAGAAAGTCGAGAGTTTCTAGTGAGAAATCGCGAACTTCGGCAAGCGAACGAGGACCGTACGGACCTCTTGCAGTATCGCCGATATAAAGAATCGATTCGTGAGGAAGTTGATCGATTATTGCTCGCGCAACCGTTAATCCGCCGACGCCAGAATCAAAGATTCCAATAGGTGCATCGCTCATGTGCCAATCCTACGATGTAGAGCGGTGAAAGTTGGAATTAAGCCCAAGCGCCTTAAGCCCAGAGCGTTCCATCTAGCTCTTGTGTTGCAGTATCAACTTCACTGCCATAAATGCCAGTAGAGAGGTATTTCCATCCTCCGTCGCAGACAATAAATGCAATATCTGCGCTGCGGCCCGCCTTTACCGCTTCATTTCCAAGAGCAAGTGCTGCATGAAGAATCGCACCTGTTGAGATTCCAGCAAAGATACCCTCAACATGGAGAAGTTCGCGTACTCGCTTTACCGAATCTTCTGCGCCTACAGAGAAGCGGCGACTCAATACAGATTCATCATAGAGTTCAGGGACAAAACCTTCATCAATATTTCGAAGTCCATAAACAACTTCGCCGTAACGTGGCTCTGCAGCAATGATCTGAATATCAGGGTTCTGCTCACGCAAATATCGGCCTGCACCCATCAAAGTTCCAGTTGTTCCGAGGCCTGCAATAAAGTGTGTAATCGTTGGAAGATCTTTAAAAATCTCTGGCCCTGTTCCTGTGTAATGCGCCAACGTATTTGCAGGATTGCCGTATTGATAGAGAAAGACATAATCAGGATTTGCAGCTGCAATCTCCTTCGCAACTCTTACCGCTTCGTTAGATCCACCGGCTGCGGGAGAAGAGATAATCTGCGCGCCCCACATCTCCAAGAGTTGACGTCTTTCGGGACTGGTATTTTCTGGCATTACACAAATTAATTTGTATCCGCGAACTTTTGCAGCCATCGCTAGCGATATACCGGTGTTGCCACTCGTTGGTTCAAGAATTGTGGCGCCAGGTTTAAGTAACCCGCTCTTCTCTGCTTCATCAACCATAGAGATTGCGGTGCGATCTTTGATTGAACCAGTTGGATTTCTATCTTCCATCTTCGCCCAGAGACGAACATTTGGCGCAGGTGATAAACGTGGCAGACCAATCAGTGGGGTATTACCTACTGATGCTGCCAGCGAATCAAAGCGCGCCATTAAATTTACTTGCTGCCGCCAGCGATGGCAGGCAAGATGGTGACTGAATCGCCATCTTTGAGAGGGGCATCACGACCGCCAAGGAAGCGAACATCTTCGTCGTTGATAT
>WLDB01000099.1 GCA_009705035.1 Actinomycetota bacterium
GGTGTATATGATGCAAAAACATATAATGTACAAAAAGAGTGGAGTGGTCAGTGCATTAGTATAGCTCGTATAGCATTAAAAGATCTAGATAACCCAGTTGGAAAAGCAAAAAGATGGGATGGTAAATCTTTCTCTATTGCTTATGATAGTTATGGGGTGCCAGTTCGATCATTACAAATCCCAATCAATGAAGGTGGCGGTGGCGCTTCTTCACCAACAGGTGGATTTCATTGGGGGCCATCTGTTAGTTGGAACACCTATTTGAATTGCTGGGTGATGATGATGGGTAAAGTGGAGGGGAAATCATGGCAAGGAGATAAAATCTATATTTCATTTAATAAGCACAAAGACTTGGGCGCTGGAAACAATAGCCAAGACTGGTCAAAGCCTGAATTGGTTTTTCAAAAACCAGGTTATATTTTATGGTACCCTTCCTTACAACCATTAAATGACCCTAATGATATCAAAGAAAAATACACATCAGTTAAACTTGGAAAACGTGCACGTTTTTTTGTTAAAAGAATAAAACCAGGTGACGATGAATACGCATCAGAACATTTTATTGAATTTGAAAAGTAAATGAAATACTTAGTATCATTGATGCAATTGATCCATCCTTATTGTTGTATATTTATCCTATGAAAATCACCTATCTCCTACTGGCTATAACCCTCATTTTTATCGTATTTCAATCCTTTAGAAGTTTTACAGCGTCTAGCATTGAAACCCAAAAATACAGGGTGGTTAAAAAAGAAGATGGCTTTGAAATACGATTTTACCCAAAAGCCACTTTTGCTACTATTCGTTCTAATGGCGCGAACTACAAACAAGTTTCAAGCAGTGGATTTAGAAAGCTAGCAGGTTATATCTTTGGCGGTAATGACCAAAATAAAAGCATTGCCATGACTGCGCCTGTGAGAATGGAGATGAGCGAAAAAGGATCTGCTATGAGCTTTGTTATGCCGGAAAAATATGACATAGCCTCTTTACCTAAACCAAAAGATGCGACTGTAGAAATCAAACAATCCGAGCCAGTATATGCTGCAGTGATTGCCTTTGGAGGCTATGCAAATGATGAAAAGATCAATGATTATAACAATAAATTAGTTGCCTTACTTAATAAAAAGAATATTAAAATTTTAGGCCAATTTAATTTCTTAGGCTACAATGCACCTTTCCAGTTTATTGGACGTAAAAACGAAATCTCAATTCCAATTGAATGGAAGGAGTAATTAAATTAAAGTATATGTTTAAGTCTCTTATTTTACCCACCATCACCCTACTCTTGTTTACATCGGCTTTAAATGCTCAAAAACAAAGATTTATCATATTAAGGCATGCCGAAAAAGACACCACAGTAGCTGGCTCTCAAATGATGCAAGCAGATCCCCCTTTAAACTCAAAAGGGCAAGAAAGAGCGCAATCTATAGTTCGTAAATTTAAGAGGTACAAAATCAGTACAATTTATTCTACTAATTACAACAGAACTAAATCAACTGTATTGCCTTTAGCTAATGCAATGGGGTTATCTATTAATAACTATGATCCTAAACAATTAAAAACATTTGCGGATGAACTAACCACACAAGCAAATCATTCAAAAACAATTTTAGTTGTTGGACACTCCAATACAAGCCCAAGATTAGTGAATCTTCTTCTTGGCAAGGATGCTTATAAAGACCTAGACGAGTCTGTTTACAATCAATACTGGGTAGTAAAAATAAATGGACAAAGGAAGTATGCAAAAGTTATACTTTATTAAAACAAGTTCTTCCTCTACAACTTTACAATCTCAGCATCAATCCAGTTAAGTCTTTTTGTGATCCATGCTTTTAAATAATCTAATTCCTCTTGATGTGTTTTGCCAACAAAATTATTAAAAGGTAATTTCACGCCAAGTATTTTCCATTTTTCAAAATGCGGATTGATTGAATTATTGATTTTTAAAATATTGATATGCTGTTCGATTGTTTTATTGATATTATTACTACTTAATGTCGTCCCCCTTAACTCAACCCATCTAGCTTTGAGCTTGCTTGTAAAAGCAGGGTCTGATAGCAATTTTTTCCACCAAAAATGTATTAACCACATATCATTAGGGTAATAAGTATTATAATTAAAAACCCAATTTGAACTGTTAAAAAATGCTGGTCTATCATCATTACCAAAGGCTAAATTAAAATCCCAAATAGGCCCCATCTTTAATTTACCCTGCCTATCCTTACTCATAAATGTACTAAGTCTATACCCATCCGGATTGGTAGCAAATTCATTAAGTATAAGGAAATCAATAAAACTTTGTTCGTCAATATATTTACTATATCCATTAGTTGGATGATTAAAGCTTGAGCTTAATAGTACTTCCTCGAATTCACTTATATAACTTTGTAAATACTTTTTTTGATCTGCCGATATAGCATCATATTTTGGATATTCATACATAAAATAGGTCTCAGCACCCTTCTTTATCCCATAAGGCGGATATGAAATTTTATTATAACTTGGATCATATAATGATCGAAAACCCAAATCAGCAGTATAGATAGCATCTGCATCCCATCCTACTATATCATTATCTCCTGCCGACTTATCAATTTTAAAAATATATCCCCCAGTCACAGCAGTTCCAGCGTTATCGGTACTGGACATTTTAGTAATATTGACTCTATTCTTATCTCTTTTTATTTTTTCCATCAACACATATAAACCCATGTACTGACCATCTATATAAAGTTGTATATACTTTGTCCTTGTAGTATACATCCCTATTTGATTGGATAAATCGTAAATTAAACTATTCCTAATTAATGCCTTATCATTTGCAGGTGCATAAAGAATAAAATCCGACTGTTTAGGGAAATCCATGATAGCACTATCTGTATCTTGATCAAGGTTATCTCTTAACTCAAAGCCATATGACTTTTGATCAAATAAACGAAAAGAGGTAGAACCTCTATATTCAATTCCGATATTAGATTTAAAAACTATTGTGTCCCCAATTTGTATTTGAATGACTGATTGAACCTTTGGCTCATTTACTATGGTATTACCCTTTGTACTAATGTATGCAACCGGTACTTTATTAGAGAAATTAGTGATGGGGTACCAAAATGCCTTGGTAGGGAAAGTGTCTGTTATATTCTTTCCAATTTCTGATGTAATAATTTTATCGTTTGTCTTTTGGCAAGCAATAAATAAAAAAGTAATAATTATGCTATAGAGTATCTTTTTCATGTATGAATTTAACTAAAATAATTAACCAATATTTGAATTTAGGTTTTATGTACACATAAAGACAGATTTAACTCAGCTGGGCCAAAAAATTAATAAATCACTCAACAAAAATCACATAATTCAAACTTTCTTATTAATTTCAACATTAATAAAATCATACATATGAAAAAGGCCCTATTCTTATTCGCACTTATTATATCCACCCAATCCCTATTTGCTCAAAAAGATGCAGACCAGATATTAGGCACTTGGCTTACAGGCACTGGTAATGCAAGAGTAGAGATCTATAAAAATGGTAATAATTTTCAAGGTAAAATTGTTTGGTTAAGCGAACCTATTGACCCGGCAACCAATAAGCCAAAAACAGATACCAAGCATCCTAATGCTTCTCTACATAATAGACCTCTTTTAGGATTGATTAACCTTTGGGGATTTTCTTACAACGA